>JAJUJD010000065.1 GCA_029267315.1 Alcaligenaceae bacterium | reverse complement strand
GCACGTCGACGCTTTCGTGCGGGGCAAGGGCCGTTTCCTCATTACCCAGTATGTTCCCACCGAAGAAAAGGTCACGCGCCGCTTCCCGCTGCTGTTGACCACGGGCCGCATCCTTTCCCAATACAATGTGGGTGCGCAGACGCGCCGCACTTCCAACACGGTCTGGCATGCGGAAGACACACTCGAAATTCACCCTGTCGATGCCGAAGATCGGGGCATTCGTGACGGGGATATGGTCCGCATTGAGAGCCGTGCAGGTGCGACTGTACTGCGGGCGCAAGTCAGCGAGCGCGTGCAGCCTGGCGTGGTCTACACCACCTTCCACTTCCCGGAATCCGGCGCCAACGTGGTCACGACCGATAATTCCGACTGGGCCACCAACTGTCCGGAATACAAGGTGACAGCAGTGCAGGCGACCCTTGTGGATCAGGCCTCCGAATGGCAACAGCACTATTCCCGCTTCAGACGTGAACAAGACGCACTGCTGAAACAAGCCACGGCCGGGGAACTGTTGCCGGAATGACTAGTACAACGGCGAAAGGCTTGAGAGCGTCAGAGGCAAAATCATGAACATCCAGACCCTGGTGCGCATGGCGAATCAGATCGGGACTTTTTTTGAACCCATGCCCGATCGAGCCCAGGCGCTTGCTGACATTGCCCAACATGTACGCAAGTTCTGGGAACCGCGTATGCGTAGGAAAATTCTTGAGCACTTGGATACCCAGCAGGGCGAAGGGCTGAGCGACATCGTCCGTCAGGCGTTGAATCAGCACCGCAGCTTGGTGGAACAGGGAACAGTACCGGCGTTATGATGCCGCAATGACAACAAGAAATACCCCGAGCGAGACAATCAGCGATCACGCTCGTGCAGCCAGCCTGCCGTCCTCGACTGCCGTCAAGGGCGGCATTTTCCTGGGCTTGTGCTTGCTGCTGATCGCTTTCAACCTGCGGCCCCTGTTTTCGAGCCTGTCTGTTCTCCTACCGGAAGTCAGCCAGGCTCTGAACTTGTCGGGCGCCATGGCTGGATACCTGACAACCCTTCCAGTCCTTTGTCTTGGGCTATTTGCTCCATTCGCGCCGGGGCTTGCCGACCGCTTCGGCGTGGAGCGTGTCCTGCTCTCCGTGCTGGTGCTGATTGGCACCGGAACGGCCTTGCGCGCCGTTGACATGACCACCACGTTATTTCTTGGCAGCGCCATGGCTGGTGCCGGCATTGCCATGGGTAACGTGTTGCTGCCCAGTGTGGTCAAGCGCGACTTTCCAGATCGCGTCGCGCTCATGACCGGCCTGTTCACCATGTCCTTGTGTGGTGGCGCGGCGGCCGCGGCCGCCCTGGCTGTGCCGCTGGCAGCTTGGGGAGGTTCCTGGCAGTTTGGTCTGGCGGTCTGGGCCCTGCCTGCATTCGCCGTGGCGCTGTTCTGGACACCCTACAGTCTGAAGAGTAAGACTCCGGCTTCCAGCCGTCATCTTCCCCGTATCCGTTTGCTGCACGACGGCTTGGCATGGCAAGTGGCGTGCTTCATGGGTTTGCAATCTGCGTTGGCCTACTGTGTTCTGGGCTGGATGGCACCGATCCTGCGCTGGCGCGGGTTGGACGCTGTTACCGCAGGGTTTTACGTGTCCGCATCTGTGATGGTGCAGGTTGCCACCTGCCTGCTCGTTCCGCCTATCGCGGCCCGCATGCGCTCGCAAAGTCTGCTCAATGCCGGCTTGGCTCTGCTTGCGGCGCTCACGCTGGCGGGCCTGGTGCTGGCACCCGTGGGGCTGCTTCCGGTACTGGCTTTGTTGCAAGGCATAGGGCAGGGGGGCCTCTTCGCGATCGCCATGACCGTCATCATCCTTCGTTCGCCAGATTCGCGTGTCGCTGCACGGCTATCCGGTATGTCCCAGACCATTGGTTACCTGCTTGCCGCCTTTGGCCCCATGTTGGTCGGCTCCCTTTACGCTTCCACCGGTGGGCATGGGGCGTCGGCCTGGCTGATACTTGGCATTGGTCTGGCTGCCATGGTCAGTGGATGGGGAGCGGGCCGTCCGCTGCACGTCAAGCCGCGAGAATAGCAATCCATAGCGGCGTTGGTCTGTTGGCGCTCTCGCGTGAAGCGCTTGGCTGCTGCCGCCCATCTCCCTTGTTTTCCTAGGGTTAGTCCCCATATATAAAGTTTGTGGCGCTATGCTTTCCCTTGCAGGAAATGCGCGACAAGGGCCGGATGCCGGCAGGCTTCGAAGGGCGCAACTCCCACGGCATTCCGATTCGCGGCAGCATGCTGAGCAATAGCCTTTATCAATTGCTTGCATTAAAACTATCAATTAGATTTATTGGTGGCCGCTGCCTATACTAGAGCCTGTAAACGATTTTCAACCCAACCAAACTTAAGGAAGGAAACGCAATGTCCTTGATCAACACGCAAATCAAGCCGTTCAAAGCAACCGCCTACCACAACGGCAAGTTTGTCGACGTCAGCAACGAAACCGTTGCCGGCAAGTGGTCCGTGTTCGTTTTCTACCCTGCCGACTTTACCTTCGTCTGCCCGACTGAGCTGGAAGACCTGGCCGAGCAATACGCCGAATTCCAGAAGCTGGGTGTCGAGATCTACGCTGTGTCCACCGACACGCACTTCTCGCACAAGGCATGGCACGATTCGTCGCCCGCCATCGGCAAGGTCAACTACCCTATGATCGGTGACCCCACCCATACCCTGGCTCGCAACTTCGAAGTTCTGATCGAAGAAGAAGGCATCGCGCTGCGCGGTACCTTCGTGGTCGACCCCGAAGGCTACATCAAGGTAATGGAAGTGCACGACAACGGCATCGGCCGTGTGGCTTCCGAGCTCCTGCGCAAGGTGAAGGCTGCTCAGTACATCGCCGCTCACCCGGGTGAAGTGTGCCCGGCCAAGTGGGAAGAGGGTGCTGAAACCCTGAAGCCGTCGCTGGACCTGGTCGGCAAGATCTAAGGGCGGTACCTCTTAAAGGGCTAGCCCAGGAGGTTCCGTGTCTGGATGGCACGGAATCTCCATAAAACCACAACGCGCCTGGTCACAAGCTGGGCGCGGCTCCGCCAAAATAGATTTGAGAGGTCGCTACGTTATGTTAGACGCAAATGTCAAAAACCAGTTGAAGTCCTACATGGAAATGCTCCGCGAGCCCATCGAGCTCGTTGCGAGCCTCGACGATTCGCCCAAGGCCGCTGAACTGCGTGGTCTGCTCACGGAAATCGCCGAGATGTCGGGCAAGATTACGCTGGTTGAGCGCAGCGACCTGTCCGATCGCAAACCGGCCTTCCGCATTCAGCGTGCAGGGTCGGAAATTGGCGTCACCTTCGCCGGCATTCCGCTGGGCCACGAGTTCACCTCGCTGGTGCTGGCTCTGCTTCAGGTCGGTGGGCACCCCATCAAGCTGGAAGAGGCCGTGATCGAGCAGATCCGCAACCTGCCCGGCGATTACGAATTCGAAACCTATTTCTCGCTGTCCTGCCAGAACTGTCCCGACGTGGTTCAGGCTCTGAACACCATGGCAGTGATCAACCCGCGCATCAAGCACACCAGCATCGACGGAGCCCTCTTCCAGACTGAAGTGGAAGCGCGCCAGATCATGGCAGTGCCTACCGTCTTCCTGAACGGGGAAGTCTTTGGCCAAGGCCGCTCCAGTGTGGAAGAAATCCTCGCCAAGCTGGATACCTCTGCCGGGGCACGCAAGGCTGAAGAGCTCAGCGCCAAGGAGCCCTTCGACGTACTGGTCGTGGGGGGTGGCCCGGCTGGCGCCGCAGCGGCAGTTTATGCAGCGCGCAAGGGAATTCGCACCGGTGTGGTGGCGGAGCGCTTCGGCGGCCAGGTGCTGGACACCATGTCCATCGAAAATTTTATTTCGGTGAAGGAAACCGAAGGCCCACGGTTCGCAGCTGCTCTGGAAGAGCACGTCAAGGCTTACGATGTCGACATCATGAACCTGCAGCGCGCCGTGAAGCTGAAGCCGGGCAAGATGGTCGAGATCGAACTCGAGAACGGTGGCGTACTAAAGAGCCGGTCCGTGATTCTGGCCACTGGCGCACGGTGGCGCGAAGTCAACGTGCCTGGTGAACGCGAATACCGCAATGCTGGCGTGGCTTATTGCCCGCACTGTGACGGCCCTCTGTTCAAGGGTAAGCGTGTGGCAGTGATTGGCGGCGGCAACTCTGGCGTGGAAGCGGCCATTGATCTCGCCGGCTTGGTGAATCACGTCACGCTGCTCGAATTCAACGACGCTCTGCGTGCCGACGAAGTATTGCAACGTAAGCTGCGCAGTTTGCCCAATGTGAAGATCATCACATCGGCGCAGACCACTGAAATCCACGGTGATGGCAAGAAGGTGAACGGCCTGTCCTATAAGGACCGTGTCACCGGCGAAGACCATCGTGTCGAATTGGAAGGGGTGTTTGTCCAGATTGGCCTGGTGCCGAATACGGAGTGGTTGAAGGATTCTGTGTCCTTGTCGCGCTTCGGTGAAATCGAGGTCGATGCCAAGGGCCAGACTTCGCTCCCCGGTGTGTTCGCGGCAGGCGATGCTACGACAGTGCCCTACAAGCAGATCATCATCGCTGCAGGTGAAGGCGCCAAGGCTGCACTGAGTGCCTTTGACCATCTCATCCGCAGTTCTGTGGATGAACAGGAAGATGCTGCAGCAAAGGTTGCCGCCTCCGCCTGAGCCTGAGTTTCCTTCCCGCGATTTAAACTCGCGTTTCCAACCCGGCCTCGCGCCGGGTTTTTTCTCGCCCCTCGCCGGGCTTGCTTCCCCATGAAGAAGGGTATCTACGGCGCCCAGGCCTCATTCTCTTCGGGCCAGTCTCCCCCCATGCTGGCCCGGCAGAGATCCAACCACGCATTCAATGCATGGGAGCGGCGGCGCTCGTTCCAGAGCAGGGCGATTTCCCACATCACGTCGGGCTGAGATACCGGCCGACAGTCCAGTCCTTGTGTATTGATGCGTTCCACAAAGGGTTCGGGAAGCAGGGCAACGCCCATACCCGCGCGCGCCATGGCGACCGTCCAGTCCCATTGCCCACTTTGCGCTTCTATTTTCGGTTCAAGCCCTACCCTGGCGAAGTGCCGACGCAATAGGCGGGTCAAAGCGAAGTCGTCGTTCAGCAGGACCAGTGGATGCTGGGCGACCGTGCGTAGAGCGACGGTTTCTGCCTGTCCCTTCAGGCTGCCGTCCGGCGCAATGGCCCATACCCGATGACCCGCTACCCGGGCGTTCGCTACCCCTTCCTCCGGTTCAAGCGGCAGTACGGTCATGCCGGCTGCGAGCTCACCGCTGGCCACCCGTTGCTCCACTTCCTGGCCTGTGCACTCGAAAAGCTTGAGATCGATTCGAGGAAACTCGCGCCGGTACTGCTTGAGCACTTCCGTGAACAGCAGATTGATCATGGGGGGCATACCAAGCGCCAGGCTGCCTCGTGCCAGCGACTGGGTTTCCCGCACCTCCTGATGCAACTGCTCCATGGCCAGCAGAATTTCCCGCCCCCGGCTATGCACTACGTTGCCGACATCGGTCAGCGCCAGACCCCTGGCGTCACGCAATAGCAGGGGTTCGCCCAGCTCGTCTTCCAGCTGGCGAACCATCTTACTGATCGTCGACTGCGTCACATTCAGAACGCGCGCTGCATCGGTAAAACTGCCCAGGCGCACGGTCTCCGTAAAGTAGCGCAGGGAGCGGATATCCATGTGTTTTTCCCATGAATAAAAGGAATGAAAAGCCGGAAATTAATTCATATTGTCGATGCTAACCTGCGACAGTAATCACCTCAAGCACACTTAAGAGAAAGCTATGTACAGAGACAGGATTCGTCATACGGCGCTGGAGAGCCGTGTAATGTCGGCCGATCAGGCCGCCACACTGTTCCGTAGTGGGATGACGGTCGGCATGAGTGGCTTCACCAAGGCAGGCGACTGCAAGGCGCTGCCAGAGGCTTTGGCACAACGTGCGCGCGAGGATGGTTTGCGCCTGAACGTGGTGACAGGCGCTTCTCTGGGTAATGATAACGACGGAATGATGGCTCAGGCGGGCCTGCTTGCGCGCCGCATGCCTTTCCAGGCCGATGCCGTGCTGCGCAAGGAAATCAATGACGGTCGGGTGATGTTCCTGGACCAGCACCTGTCGGAGACTGTGGAACAGCTGCGATGCGGCAGTTTGCCGGCCATTGATGTGGCCGTCGTCGAAGCGGTGGCTATTCGCGAGGATGGAAGCATTGTGCCCACAACCTCCGTGGGCAACACCGCCAGTTTCGTACAACAGGCTAACACCGTGATTGTTGAACTGAACCTTGCAATGCCCTTGGCCCTGGAAGGTCTCCATGACATCTACCTGCCTGAAGACCGGCCTCAACGTCGGCCCATTCCTTTGACATCCGTCTCGCAGCGTATCGGTAGCAGCGCCATCAAGGTGGACCCGAAACGAATTGCGGCCATCGTCGTCACCAATACCGATGACAGCCCATCAGCGAATCTTCCTCCAGACGAAGATACCCGTGCCATCGCGCGTCATGTTGTTGATTTCTTCTCTGATGAAGTGGCAGCGGGCCGAATGACTCCGTCCCTTCTTCCTTTGCAAGCGGGTATCGGCACTATCGCTAACGCGGTGTTGCATGGCTTGCTGGAATCCTCATTCAGCGGCATGACCATGTATTCGGAAGTGCTGCAGGACAGCTCTTTCGAACTTCTGGATTCTGGTCAGTTCACCTTTGCTTCGGCGTCATCCATCACCCTGTCGGCCGAGATGAATCGCAAATTTCTGAACAATGTGGAGCGCTATGCCTCTCGGCTCGTGCTGCGCCCGCAGGAAATCAGCAACCACCCGGAAATCGTTCGCCGCCTGGGCATCATTGGCATTAACACCGCCCTGGAATTCGATATATATGGCAATGTGAATTCCACCCATGTGGGAGGGACACATATGATGAACGGCATTGGTGGCTCGGGCGACTTCGCTCGCAACGCGCACCTGTCCATCTTCGTCACGAAATCCGTCGCCAAGGGCGGTGCGATTTCCAGCATTGTGCCCATGGTCACACACGTAGATCACACCGAACACGACGTCGACGTCGTTGCAACGGAATGGGGCTTGGCTGACCTTCGCGGTCTGGCGCCTCGCGAGCGCGCTGCCTTGATTATCGAGCGATGTGTGCATCCTGAATACCGCGACATGATGCGCAGCTACTACCGACGCGCGTGTGCAGCTGGTGGGCACACCCCGCATCTGCTGGCAGAGGCCTTCGAATGGCATCAACGCTATGCGGCCACGGGCTCCATGCACGAACGGGTGCCAGAGTCTGTTTGACCGAAAATCGTTAAAGAGCCTGTCTGATGCTTAGGCATCAAATTTGCAAGCCCGCATTCAGCGGGCTTTTTTTTGCCTCTGCCCGAGGGAGACAACGAATGACACGCGCGACGCGATGGTTATTGTGGGCAGCGGCAGGCTTGATCGGCGTGCTGCTGGTTCTGATCGTGATAATCGCCACTTTCGATTGGAACCGCCTGCGGCCCTGGGTGGAGGAAAAGGCTGGCGACGCGTTGCAGCGGCCCGTTTCCATACAGGGCGACCTTGATGTCGATTGGCAGTGGCGTAGCGGCTGGTTGCCCTGGCCCCATATCAGCGGACACGACATTGTCGTTGCTCATCCGGAAGGCTTCGCCGGCACGGGGGAGCACATGGCCCGAATCGATTACCTTGGCCTCAGTGTCAATCCACTCCCTTTGCTCAAGCGGCATGTGGAAATACCCCGACTCGAGATCGGTCAGAGCCGTGTCTTCCTGCAACGCAATCAGCAGGAGCAGACCAACTGGATCTATCAGCGGCGCAAGAAAGACAACGACGATAAGCAGGGCTGGACGGTCGACCTACAAAGCATTGCGCTGAAACGCGTGGATCTTCAGGTTGTGGATGAGATGCGCAAGCTCGACATGACCACACGCTTCAACAGTCTCGATACTGATGAAGGCGGTTACGGCATGGATTGGGAATCGTCTGGCACCTACAACGAAACCGAAGTAGGGGGCAGCGGCAAAGTCGGTGGCCTGCTCTCACTGCGCGATGGCAGCAAACCCTTTCCCATGCAAGGAGAGGTCAGTTTCGGTGAAACCCGAATTGCTGTAGAAGGCTCGATGAGCGTGCCCAAGGGCTTGGCTTCCGTGGACGTTCGGCTCAAGCTCGCAGGGTCCAGTCTGGCGGATCTCAATGCCTTGTTCGGGCTCGCCCTGCCTGGCACTCCTCCCTTCGTGACAGAAGGGCGCTTGCTGGGGATGTTGGAAGGTGAAGAAGATCGCTGGCGGTACGAAGATTTCACGGGAACCGTGGGGGACAGCGACCTGCGTGGCACCGTGGAGTATCGGGTAGGCCCTGAACGTCCGCTGCTTGTAGGTGAACTGGCTTCGGACCTGCTGCATTTCCGCGATCTCGGCCCGCTAATTGGTGCAGATACCAGCCGCAAAGATGTGCCAGATCGTCCCAAGCGCGATGACGATGCTGAGCGGCGGGCCCAGCCCAAGGGCAAGGTGCTGCCTGTCGCCCGCATTGGAAGCGAAACCTGGGAATTGATGGATGCAGACGTCAAATTCAAGGGAAAACGCATTGTTCAGAATGAAAACCTGCCGCTTGACGATATTGAGGCCCACGTTCTGCTGAAGGATCGCGTCTTATCTTTCGAACCGCTGAACTTCGGTGTCGCGGGCGGTACGCTTTCCAATACCATTCATATTGATGGGCGCGGCGAGGTATTACAGGGAGAAATGGTCACGGAGGCGCGTGGCCTGAAGCTCAAGCAGCTATTCCCCGGTGCGGAATCCATGAATGCCAGCTTTGGTCAGCTGCACGGGAATGCCAAGCTCAAGGGCGCAGGGGATTCCATCGCCAGTCTCCTAGGTTCCTCCAGTGGGAATCTCAGCCTTGCGCTCAGCCGCGGCACCATCAGCCGCTTTCTGATGGAAGCAGCCGGTTTGAACGTGGCCAACGTTATCTTCGTCAAATTATTTGGCGATGAGCAGGTCATGCTCGAATGTCTGGTCGCGGATTTCTCCGTCAACAACGGCGTGATGAAGACACGTGCTTTCGTGCTTGAAACCGAAGATGCTGTCGTCACCATGGAGGGCGTCATCAGTCTGAAAAAAGAAACGCTCGATTTGGATATCAAACCGCAGAACAAGACCTTGCGCATTTTCACCCTGCGTTCCCCCCTCTATGCCAAGGGCACCTTCAAGAATCCAGACGTCGGTGTACAGGCGGCGCCCGTCGCTGCGCGGGCCGGAGCGGCCATTGCGCTGGGGGTCGTAGCCACGCCTCTCGCCGCGCTGGTTCCCCTATTGAACGTGGGTACCGGTGACGAGGGGGAATGCGCGAGCGTTAAGGGCAAGAAAAAGTGAAAACGGCTGGTCGCCCGGAGACATAGGGTGCCGACAGAACCAGGGAAGGTGCCCTGTGGTCTGGCCGCTTCAGCACTCTTAAGGGCGATGCCCGGCTTGTTGAGGATCTCTGGACTCAGGCTGAACATCTTTTACCGTGCCAATGTGCCGTTCAAAGCGCCGCACTACTACCAGGATGAAGAGGGCGAACAATGTACCCATGACGGCGGTAATCTCCCGCCCCATACCGGCCGCGATGCCTATTCCGGCGGCAACCCAGATACTGGATGCGGTGGTCAGCCCCCGAATGGAGGCATGCCTATCTTGTTTGAGTATGGCTCCGGCCCCTAAGAAGCCAATGCCGGTGATGATGCCCTGCAGAACGCGGCTGGCATCGGCTAGCTCCATGCCCCCGCGCATGGGCACCATGATGAAAAGCGCTGCACCAATGGACACCATCATGTGCGTGCGCAACCCAGCTTCCTTGCCGCGGCGCTCACGGTCATAGCCGATCAGGGCGCCCAATATGGCTGCCATACTCAGCCGGATACAGATCACTGTGGCTTCGTTGAGGTCTGCAACGTCGGAGAATTCCTGCAGAAATGCCGCCCAGATGCTTGACATGTTTTTCTTCCTGAAGATCAATGTGCTGTGTACGGGTTAGAATAGCGGTCTTTTCTTTCCCCACACAGATTACGGCCATGCGATTGCTGATCGCCCTCCTGCTGCCCTGGCTCACTTTCTTTACGATTGGCAGGCCGGTTGCGGGCATTATTTGTTTGATTCTGCAGATCACTTTGATCGGTTGGCTCCCTGCTGCACTGTGGGCCGTGTACGCCCTGGGGCAATACAAGACCGACAAGAAGATCGAAAAGGCGCTACAGCGCAAGTAGCATGGAACCTGCCGCGAGACCCGCCCGCCTGGCACTCAGAGGGATCAGCAAACGCTACCCGTCCGTAGTTGCCAACGACGCCGTGGACCTCACCGTCATGCCTGGCGAAATTCATGCCATTCTTGGCGAGAACGGCGCGGGCAAGTCCACATTGATGAAAATCATCTATGGTGTGGCTCGTCCGGACGCCGGCTCGATTCGCTGGAATGGCAAGGAAGTTGAAATTTCCAACCCCGCGGCGGCGCGCGAACTGGGCATCGGTATGGTGTTCCAGCATTTCTCCCTCTTTGATACGCTGACCGTCGCGGAAAACATTGCTCTGGGGCTGCCTGGGCGATACCGCATGGCTGAACTCGAAGCCCGCATCGCGCAGAAGGCCGCTCAATATGGGCTAGAGCTTGAGCCCCAGCGCCATGTGCACACCTTGTCAGTGGGCGAGTGCCAACGCGTTGAAATCGTTCGGGCCCTGCTGGGTGAACCACAACTGCTCATACTTGACGAGCCCACCTCAGTTCTGACGCCGCAGGCAGTGCAAGCGTTGTTCCAGACCTTGCGCCAGCTGGCGTCGGAAGGCTGCAGCATTGTTTATATCAGCCACAAGCTCGATGAAATCCGGCAACTGTGTCACCGCTGCACGGTGATGCGCGCTGGCCGAGTAACCGGTGTCTGTGATCCACGTCAGGAAACCGAGGCCAGCCTTTCGAGCATGATGATTGGCAGCGAGCCGCCGGCTGTGCGGCCAGGGCAACGGGATGCCGGGCGGGTCGTTCTATCCGTGCGCAATCTGAGTGTTCCGCGTGCGCACCCTTTTGCCACACCCCTGAGCGACATTAATCTGGACCTGCGCGAGGGCGAAATTCTCGGCGTGGCGGGCGTATCCGGCAACGGTCAGCAGGAACTGTTGGCAATACTGGCGGGCGAAGACCGCCGCGCACCGCGCGGATCGATTTTGTTCGAAGATAAACCAGTGGGTCATACCTCGGCTGCCTGGCGCCGCGCGCAGGGCCTGGGTTTTGTGCCGGAAGAACGTTTGGGCCGGGGGGCGGTTCCCGATCTCTCCCTTGCTCAGAATATGCTGCTCTCCCACCAGAATCGCAGCACCTTGCGACGCGGCTTCATCCAGCGTCCCGTTCTGCGCAGGCTGGCCGGGGGCATCATCGATCGGTTTCGCGTCAGGGCCCATGGGCCACAGGCCGTAGCTGGCAGTTTGTCAGGCGGGAATCTGCAAAAGTACATCATTGGGCGCGAGGTGACCCGCCAGCCCCGCGTGCTGCTGGTGGCGCAACCTACCTGGGGCGTGGATGTCGGCGCCGCCGCTCAGATCCGCGCCGAACTCCTGGCACTGCGCGATGCGGGTTGTGCCGTGTTGGTGATTTCCGAAGAGCTGGACGAATTGTTCGAGATATCTGATCGCCTGGTGGTGATGGCCGAGGGCCGCCTGTCACCCTCTCTGCCGACACGCGAGGCAACGCTGGATATGATTGGCCGCTGGATGAGCGGCTTGTGGGACGAAGAGGGCGGACATGCTGACACTTGAGCGTCGCGCGCAGCCCTCACGGCTAATGGCCTGGTGTTCACCGCTGCTAGCGGTGCTGCTTACCGCGTTATGCGGCAGCATTCTTTTCATGGCCGTGGGAAAAGATCCTCTGGTCAGTTTGCAGGTTTTTTTCCTTGAGCCTATCAAGGATCTGCACGGATGGGCGGAAGTCGGAGTCAAGGTCGCTCCTCTGCTGATGATCGCCGTCGGCTTATCCATCTGTTTTCGAGCCAACGTCTTCAACATCGGGGCGGAAGGTCAGCTCGTGGTGGGCGCCATCCTGGCAGGAACCGTGGTTCTGTGGCTGGACGACGAAAGCAACGGCGGTTTCTGGCTTATCAGCCTTGCGCTGCTGGCAGGCGCGCTGGGTGGCATGGCCTGGGCCGCCATCACCGCCGCTTTGCGTGATTTCTTCAATGCCAACGAAATTCTGGTATCCCTGATGTTGGTCTATGTGGCTGAGTTGCTGTTGAGCTACCTCATGCACGGCGCGCTCATGGACCCCGACGGCTTCGGCTTCCCGCAGTCCAAACTGTTCTCCGATGGCTGGCTAATACCCATTCTTCTGCCGGGAACTCGCCTGCATATTGGCATTCTGCTCGCCCTGCTGGCGGCCATTCTGGGCTGGCTTTATCTGAGCCGCAGTTTCTCCGGCTTCAAGCTTCAGGTAGGCGGGATCGCGCCCATGGCCGCCCGCTATGCCGGGTTCTCCTCTCGCAACTCACTCTGGATCTGCTTGCTCGTGTCCGGGGGGCTGGCCGGCCTGGCGGGGGCATTGGAGGCCATGGGCCCCATCGGGCAGCTCACGCCCTCGATCTCTCCGGGCTATGGCTTTGCCGCCATTATTGTGGCGTTTGTTGGTCGTCTGCACCCCCTGGGTGTGATCTTTTCCAGTTTCATTATGGCCTTGCTCTACATTGGCGGCGAACTGTCTCAAAGCCGTTTGGGTATGCCAAGCGCCATCACGGGCATTTTTCAAGGCATTTTGCTGTTCGCTCTGCTGGCCTGCGATGTCCTGATTCATAACCGGATAAGGTGGAGGCGCTAATGGATGCACTTGCTCCCCTCATCGCTTCAACAATCATTGCCGGTACCCCCCTCATGCTGGCGGGTCTGGGCCTGCTGATGAACGAACGCAGCGGGGTAATCAACCTGGGTTCCGAGGGCATGATGCTGATGGGTGCCATCGCGGCATTTGCTACGACCATCAGTACCGGCAGCTTCACACTGGGTTTTCTGGCAGGTGCCCTGGTGGCCATGCTCATGGCCGGCTTCTTCTCGTGGCTCACCATCTGGCTGGGGGCCAATCAGGTGGCAACAGGGCTTGCGCTTTCACTTTTCGGGGTGGGGACCTCTGCCTACCTTGGTTTGCCCTATGCTGGAGAAAGCCTGCTGCCGCTGCAGTTCGGCATTCCGGGTCTTAAAGACATACCGGTGCTGGGGCAGGCGTTGTTCTCACATCACCCGGTGGTATACGCCACCTTGCTGCTGTGTTTTGGTATTGCATGGTTTTTGGGGCGCACCCGTGCGGGCCTCATTGTGCGCGCGGTCGGTGAATCCCCCAGTTCGGCACACTCGCTTGGATACAGTGTGCGTCGCATACGCCTGGCCGCCGTACTGTTTGGGGGCATGTGTTGCGGCTTGGCGGGGGCTTTCATGTCTCTGGTGTACACCCCCCTATGGGTCGAAGGCATGGTTGCCGGCCGCGGCTGGATCGCCCTGGCCTTGGTCGCCTTCGCGACATGGCGGCCCTTCCGGCTTCTGGTGGGCGCTTATCTGTTCGGCGGCATCACGATTTTGACTTATCACATGCAGGCCATGGGGGTCCCCATTGCTTCGCAGTTGCTTTCAATGTTGCCGTATGTGGCCACCATCGTGGTGCTCGTACTCATATCGCGCAATGCAAGCTGGATCCGTCTCAATATGCCGGCTTCTCTTGGCAAGACCTTCAATCCCAACAATTAAGGATGGACATCATGTCTGGAAAATTTGTTCGCAACACTTTGGGTGCCGCGGCGCTGGCGCTCACATTGGGTGCCGGTACGCACGCGGTCGCACAGGCGCAGGAACCGCTGAAGGTGGGCTTTGTCTATGTGAGCCCCATCGGTGAAGCCGGCTGGAGCTGGCAGCAGGAAGTGGGCCGCCGCGAGATGATGGAGGCCTTGGGTGACAAAGTAGTGAGCCAGTACGTGGAAGACGTGCCCGAGGGTGCTGACGCAGAGCGCGTTATTCGCGACCTGGCCCAGCAAGGCAACAAGCTGATCTTCACGACTTCCTTCGGCTACATGAACCCTACGCTGAAGGTGGCCAAGCAGTTCCCGAATGTCACCTTTGTCCACTCGACCGGCTACAAGACGGCCGCCAACGTAGGCGTGACCAACTCGCGTTTCTATGAAGCGCGCTACCTGGCTGGTATCGTGGCCGGCAAGATGACCGAAAGCAACATCATCGGTTATGTAGGTGCTTTCCCCATTCCTGAAGTGCTCCAAGGCATCAATGCCTTCACGCGTGGTATCCGCAGTGTGAACCCTCAGGCCGAAGTGCGCGTGATCTGGGCCAACAGCTGGTATGACCCGGGCAAGGAGCGCGATGCTGCCCTGGCTCTGCTCGGCCAAGGCGCGGACGTGCTGACCCACCATACTGACTCCACCGCGACCGTGCAGGCTGCTGAAGAGCGGGGCAAGTACGCCGTGGCTTATCACTCCGACATGAGCCGCTTTGCTCCCAAGGCTCAGCTGGTGGCGGTGACTCACCACTGGGGCGACTATTTCACGGAAACTGCTCGTCAGGTCATGGATGGCACCTGGAAGCCGACCATTACATGGGGCGGCCTGAAGGAAGACATGGCTAGGGTCGAAGGCTTTGGCCCGGCGGTTCCTGAGGAGGTCCGCGCCCTGGTAGAGGAAAAGAAACAGCAGATCATCGCCGGTACGCTCACACCGTTCGATGCACCGGTGAAGGACAACACCGGCAAGGTGATCCTCGAAAGCGGCTCGCTGGATGATGATGCGCTCAACCGTATGAACTACTACGTCGAAGGCGTTGCCGGCAAGCTGCCCACCCGCTGATCTGCATCGGGGCACCCTGGTTTCAGGGTGCCTGCTCCAGCTTCAGAGTGCCTCTCCCAACAGAAAGCTGAGTACTTGCTCGTTGAAGTGACGGGCATTGGCCAGGTTCATGCCATGAGCCGCCCGGGGCACCACAAG
>JAJUJD010000204.1 GCA_029267315.1 Alcaligenaceae bacterium | reverse complement strand
TGTCTGCCACCACCCGGGCAATCACGTCTGTCGCGCCTCCGGCGGCATAGCCCACCACCAGCCTGATCGGGCGATTCGGGTAATCGTCAGCGGCAGCAGTGGCGGGCATGCTCATGGACAACAACGCGCCGGCAGTAGCGGCAAAAGCGAATTGAACGAGCTTGCGGCGTGTAGCTTTCATGTCTGTCTCCCTGTAATTGGTTTGATAGTGCTGTTTTCATTCTTCCTCAATGGACAAGGTAATGACCAAAAAGAATGTCCGAATTTCGGACATTCCCGCTGAGGGAAAACCCGCCTCTGCTGAGACGAGCAAGACTCTGTATCGGGGGCTTTCGCTCATGAATGCGCTGCTGCAGGCTCCGCCCGAGGGGCTGCGGGTCGTGGATTTGTGCAGACAGACCGGCCTGAGCCGCAGCGCCGTCCACCGGCTGCTGGCGACGTTGGTCGCGGGGGGCTACGCAGCACCTGTATCGCGTTTTCACTACGTGGCGGGAGAGAAGTGGGAACCGCTGCTACCCACCGAACGCAGGCGCAAAGACCTGTCCGCTCAGCTCTCTCCGGTCATGGCAGAAATCAGTGAACAGTGTGGGGATGCCTCGTTTGCGGTGGTGCGTGAAGGCAGCCTCTCACTGTGTATTGCGCGACAGGTGGGCACTTACCCTGTCCAAGCTCTGGTCATCAAGGTAGGTACCAAGCAACCCCTCGGTGTGGGTGCCGCAGGGCTTGCACTGCTGGCATCGCTCACGCAGCGCGAAATCGACATGGTCATCGAGGCCAACCGGGGTGAGCTGGGCATGTATGGCAGTATGACCGCGGAGGCCTTGCGACGCCTCGTCGAGGCCACTCGGGAACGAGGCTGGTCGGTTGTCGGCAACCATGCCGTCAAGGGAGTGCTGGCAGTCGGGTTGCCGGTTTTCAACGCTGCAGGCGTATTACTCGGCGGGCTGAGTGTGGCAACCACGGCAGAACGATTCCCCATTGCACGCCAGAAACAGGTGGCAAGCCAGATCGCAAACGCGTTGCGGCGCCATGGTTTTGCGACATCATCCAGGTCAGAGCCCGACGCACCGCTGAAGACGTATTGAGCCCGCCGCCATACGGCACAAGAAGTGCTGTTTCCCGGGGACGCAGCCATCAGGAAACGGCTGCGACGAGAATTTTACGGAGGTCGCTGTGTTCAGCCTGGATTTGCCCTGGTGGGAGTTCGTTTTGCGTGGTGCTGCGGTTTACCTGGTTTTGCTTGTGGCGGTGAGAATTTCCGGGAAACGGACTATCGGACAGTTCACGCCTTTTGATCTGCTCGTCGTCGTTCTGCTCAGTGAAGCCGTCGGTGGATCTATGTCCGGCGGCGATGAATCGCTGGTTGGCGGGCTGATTGTGGCGTTCACATTGCTGAGTCTGAACGTGCTTATCAGTTTCACCGCCTCGCGTAGCGTGCGACTTGAGAACATACTCGAGGGCGAGGAAGTGCTATTGGGCCGCAATGGCAAGCTTTTCGAAAAAGTGATGAAGCGGCACCGTATAGGGAGGAACGAAATCGACCGCGTACTGCATGCCAACAACATGAGTCTGGAAGACATTGACATGCTGATCCTCGAGACGGATGGCAGCATTAATGCAACCAAAAAGAAATGAGGCGGTAAACCGCCTCATTTCCGTGTTGCTTATTCAGTGGTCAATACCCCACGACGGATTTGGTCGCGCTCAATCGATTCGAACAGGGCCTTGAAATTGCCCTCGCCAAAGCCACTGTCGCCCTTGCGTTCGATGAACTCAAAGAAAACCGGGCCCAGTACGGTTTCCGAGAAAATCTGCAGCAGCAGCCGGCGCTCACCACCTTGTGAGGTGCCATCAAGCAGAATGCCGCGAGCCCGCAGTTCTTCGGTGGGCTCACCATGGCCGGGCAGGCGCGTTTCGAGCATCTCGTAATAGGTGTCCGGCGGCGGCGTCATGAACCGGGTGCCGCGCTTTTTGAGTTCATCCCAGGTTTTTATCAGGTCATCAGTCAAGAACGCCACGTGCTGGACCCCTTCCCCATTGAACTGCATGAGGAATTCTTCGATCTGCCCAGATCCCTTTGATGATTCCTCATTCAGCGGAATGCGGATCAGGCCGTCGGGTGCCGTCATGGCTTTGGAAGTCAGCCCGGTGTATTCACCCTTGATGTCGAAGTAACGCAGTTCGCGGAAATTGAAGAGCTTCTCATAGAAGTCTGCCCAGTACGCCATGCGACCACGATAGACGTTGTGTGTCAGGTGGTCGATGAGCTTAAGACCCGCGCCGACAGGCTTATGGTCTACCCCTTCAATGAACTCGAAATCGATGTCATAGATCGAAGACCCTTCTTCGAAGCGGTCGATGAGATAGAGCGGTGCTCCGCCAATTCCTTTGATGGCGGGCAGGCGCAGCTCCATGAAACCCGTATGCAGCTCCATGGGCTGTGCACCCAGGTCGATTGCGCGAGCATAAGCTTTCTGCGCGTTCTTTACGCGAAAGGCGAAGCCGCACACCGATGGCCCATGCTCAGCGGCAAAATAAGCAGCCGGGCTTTTCGGCTCGCAGTTGACGATGGCATTGATATCGCCCTGGCGGTACAAAGTCACCTGCTTAGAACGGTGGTTGGCCACCTTGGTGAAGCCCATGCTTTCGAGCACGGGTTCGATGACGTTGGGTGTGGGCGAGGCGAATTCAATGAACTCGAACCCCATGAGACCCATGGGATTCTCGAAAAGATCTGCCATTTCAGGCTCCTTTGCTGTGAACGTTAGGTAGTACTGCGAAGAACGTTCACATGGGCGGCGCACAGGAAATTCCCCGCACGCTGCGTGCCAGGTGATCGCCTATGAGGAGCTGATAGCCGGAGATGTTCATGAAACCCTAAACTGCTGTTGGGCGCACCTGATTGGCGGCCCGAAGGTCAACAATGCACTTCAAGCTTCAAACTGTCAATCAACGATTCCACCTATCTGCCCGATACTCATCCGGGTCCGAGCCCATTACAAGAGGAGTTCGAATACATGTTGAGCGTTCTGCAGCGCGTATCTCAGGCGAGTGTGACCGTGGAAGGCGAAGTCATTGGCCGCATTGGCCAAGGCCTGCTTGTTTTGCTCTGCGCGGAGCCGACGGATTCGCCCGCTCAGGCGGATGCCCTGTTGGAAAAGATACTGAAGCTGCGCATCTTTGCCGACGAAAACGGCCGCATGAACCGCAGCGTTCAAGATGTTGGCGGCGGCCTGTTGGTGGTGAGCCAGTTCACCCTCGCGGCAGATGCCCGAAAAGGTAACCGGCCCAGCTTCACCGCCGCAGCGCCACCTGAACACGGGAAGGCCATGTACGATTACTTTGTGCAGGCCGCCCGGACGCGGCATCCCGAGGTGGCTTGCGGTGAATTCGGCGCCAACATGCAAGTTGCCCTGGTCAACGACGGGCCGGTCACCATCCCGTTGAATATTCAGCCTGCGCAGACAGACCTTGCGCCTGCTGCACGATGAAGCCATGAACTGGACGCTGGAACAACTTCGCCAATTTGTCACCACCGCGGAATGCGGTTCCTTCAGTGCCGCTGCACGGATGCTCGGCAAGGCGCAATCGGCAGTGAGCACGGCAATCGGTCTGCTGGAAGCCGATCTGAACGTGGAGCTGTTTGACCGCTCCCGCCGCAATGCCAAGCTTACCGATGCCGGTGAGGTGCTGCTGCTTGAAGCCCGCGAACTTCTGCGTCAGTCCGAAGCCCTGGACAATCGTGCCCGTTCGCTGAGCGCGGGAAATGAAGCCAAACTGGCTATGGCCCTGGACGAAGCCCTGCCCTATGCAGCGACCAGCACCTTGCTACGGGAAATCGGTATCCGCTTCCCCGACCTGGAGCTGAACTTGTTCAACGGCACAGCCACCGAAGTTGCCAACTACGTGGCAGACGAACGCGCCGACATCGCCTTTCACTTTGTGCGCGGCACCCTGCCATCTAACTTCGACCAGAAGCATGTAGGGGCAGTGCCGCAAGGCGTGTTCGTCGCCATTGACCACCCGCTGGCGCAGTTGGGCAGCGTGCCGCGCAAGCAGCTTGTGAAGTACCGGCAGCTGGTGATGCACGCCGAAGACGTGCGCGAGGAAATCTACAGCCCGCGCGTATGGCGCTCCGATAGCTTCTATAGCATTGCCGAAATGGTCGCCGACGACCTCGGTTGGGCCATTTTGCCAGTGAACGTCGGGCTCGACGATGCCTATGACAAACCTCTGAGGCAGGTGTACTGCCCGACTCTGGCGCTTTCCGGCTTGTCTGTGCGCATGCTGTGGCGGCAAGGCTGGCAGCTCACTCGCACGGCACAATGGATACAGGCCAGATACGAGGAACTGCTCAGCCAGATTCAAGGCTGAACTGGCTGAACCTTACGCTCTTATTGCGCCCATTCCGGGTCGGTGGTGAAAACAATGGCCAGCCAACGGTCCGGCGTGTCGTCACCAATGGCCTCGCTGATTTCGTCGCGGATACGATCCCATTCTTCCAGAGTCTTGGCGGGCCACTTGCCAGGCACCAGGAAGTACAGCTCGATTTGCTTGCCTCGACCCACTCGCGCCACGTAGGAGCGGTAGGATTCAAACCCGTAACGCTTCACTGAGGCCTGAGCCACCGCGTCCACCTGTTGCTTAAGGTCGGGCGGCGTGACCAGCAGAATATCCGCCAAGGCGCGGCGCACCGTACCGATAGGCATGGGCAAAACGGCCACACACACCAGAGCCAGTGCAGCCGGGTCAATGTAGGGAATCATCCATTCCAGGCGTGTGCCATGGGCCAGCACCCCGAAACCGAAAGCAAAAATATAGGCCAGCGTGATGCAGGCCGACATCAGCCACGATTTGGCATCCAG
>JAJUJD010000031.1 GCA_029267315.1 Alcaligenaceae bacterium | reverse complement strand
AGCTGGATAACGGGCGGCAAGGTCTTTACTAGCCGCCCATTTTTACAAGGACCAGCGCCAATGACGACTATTGAATTGAACAAGGATTCGTTTCAGGAGGCCATCGACGCCGACAAGCCGTTGATCGTGGACTTCTGGGCGCCCTGGTGCGGCCCCTGCAAAACTTTTGCGCCCGTCTTTGAGGCGGAAGCGGCCGAACACCCCGACGTCACCTTTGCTAAGATCAACACCGAGGAACACCCAGAGATCGCCGAAGCCTTGGGCATCCGCTCAATTCCCACACTTATGGTATTTCGCGAGCGAGTGCTGCTGTTCCGTCAGGCCGGAGCCCTGGCGCGCGCTCAACTCTCAGAATTGGTCAAGCAGCTCAAGGAGCTCGACATGGAGAAGGTCCATGCTGAGATGGCTGCAGCACAGAACAACGAGCCCGACCCCGCGTAAGGTCGATCACCAAGGCCGCCACTTCGGCGGCCTGTTCTTTTGGTACAGCAAGTACCCAGTTGGCGCCCTCTGCATCAAAGGACTCCTCGACTACTCGCACTGAGTTGGTGGCAAATCGCGACTGCAACAGCGCAACGTCGGAATACGGGCAGCTGCACTCCAGGGTGGCCTCTTCGACGATTTCTTCTTTATCTGCCAGGCGCAAACATTGGGCTGCGACGCCGCCATAGGCGCGCACCAAGCCGCCTGACCCCAGTTTTATTCCCCCGAACCAGCGGATCACGAGCACGGCCACACGGTCGCACTGTTGGCCTTCTATTGCCTGGAGGATTGGACGCCCGGCTGTCCCGCCCGGCTCCCCGTCGTCGTTAAAGCGATATTCCTGCCCGATAC
This sequence comes from Alcaligenaceae bacterium, assembly GCA_029267315.1. Taxonomy (GTDB): domain Bacteria; phylum Pseudomonadota; class Gammaproteobacteria; order Burkholderiales; family Burkholderiaceae_B; genus Yanghanlia. Next base: position 23,793 of record JAJUJD010000031.1, on the reverse strand, counting down.
GGTATGCCCAGCAGTTGTGCGTGGCGTCCGCAACATGATGGTTTGCGAAGAACGCCATAGCCTCTTGCGCCGAGGCCACCGGGGCGGCCAGGGCGAGAAACCGGCTCTTCTTTATATTCTCTTCGTATTGTGCAGTTCCGCTCAGTGTGTATGTCATTGCCCGCACACGCGACTAAGACTCAATGCCTCGCGAACTGAGATAGTCTTCATAACCACCCAGATAGTCGATGATTTCCCCGTTGGGCAGAATTTCAATCACGCGGGTTGCCAGACCCGAGACAAACTCGCGGTCATGAGAAACAAAGAACAGAGTGCCTTTGTAAAGGTCGAGTGCGTACTGCAAGGACTCGATGGATTCCATGTCCAAGTGGTTGGTCGGTTCATCGAGCAGCATGACGTTGTGTCTGCCGAGCATCAGCCGGCCAAAGCTCATCCGGTTTTTCTCGCCACCGGAAAGCACGGATACAGACTTGGAAATTTCATCACCCGAGAACAGCAGGCGCCCCAAAACCGACCGAATTGATTGGTCGTCATCGCCGGGTTGTCGGTAATCGCTCAGCCAGTCAAAAAGATTCGTATCGGTCTGGAATTGGTCGGAGACGTCCTGCGCCATGTATCCCAGATCAGCCGCATCCGACCACTTCACCGTGCCTGCATCCGGGGCGAGATCCCCAGCCAACATACGCAGCAGGGTGGTCTTACCCACACCGTTGGCGCCGATGATCGCGACCTTCTGCCCCGCTTCCACGGTCATGGACAGGCTTTTGATTACTTGGTGGCCATCGTAGGCTTTGGCAATGTCCTCCAGGGTGACGGCCAAGCGGTGCAGTACCTTGTTCTGCTCGAAACGAATATAGGGATGCACGCGCGATGAGGGCTTGACCTCCACGGTGGACGCCTTGATGCGGTCAATCTGCTTCAGACGGGAGGTAGCTTGTCGCGACTTCGACTTATTGGCCGCGAAGCGGCGCACGAAGTCCTGCAGTTCCGCCACGCGCTCCTTTGCGCGTGCATTGGCGGCAGAAACTCGCGCACGCGCTTCCGCTGCGGCGAGCATATAGTCATCGTAGTTGCCCGGATAAATGCGGAGTTCTCGGTAGTCGAGGTCCGCCATGTGCGTGCAGACCTGATTCAGGAAGTGGCGATCGTGACTGATGATGATCATCGTGCTCTGGTAACCATTGAGCACGCCCTCCAACCAGCGGATGGTGTTGATATCCAGGTTGTTGGTGGGCTCGTCCAGGAGCAGGACATCAGGATTGGAAAACAGCGCTTGCGCCAACAGCACGCGCAGCTTCCACCCCGGTGCAATTTCGCGCATGGGCAAATTATGCTGCTCGACGGGAATTTCCAGGCCAAGCAGCAGCTCTCCGGCACGTGCCTCTGCGGTGTACCCGTCGTACTCGGCGAACTTGGATTCAAGTTCCGCCGCACGCATATAGTCTTCTTCCGTCGATTCCAGATTAGCGTAAATGGCATCACGTTCGGACATGACGGCCCACATTTCTTCATGGCCCATCAATACCACATCCAAAACCCGCACATCTTCGTAGGCGAACTGATCCTGTCGCAGCTTGCCCAAGCGAATGCCCGGATCCAGCGCGACATTGCCCGAGGATGGCTCGAGGTCCCCCCCGATGATCTTCATGAATGTCGATTTGCCCGAACCGTTAGCGCCAATCAGGCCATAACGGTTGCCTTCGCCGAACTTGACACTGACGTTCTCGAAGAGGGGCTTGGCGCCGAACTGGATGGTGAGGTTGGAAGTGGTGATCACTTGGTGTGGAATTCCAGGAAAAAGTGGGTAAAACCTTTTATTTTACCCGCACTTGTCAATGGTGTTCGCGTAGCAGCAGGTAGGCCATGCCGTCTTCGGTGGCAATGCCGGCTTCGGCGCCGACCGGTAGGGTGGCCTTCACTTTGACATGCCCGTACGGCAGGCCGGTGACGACAGGCACTTTGCACACCGAGCGCAGCCATGCAATGACGCTGTCCATGGTGTAGCCGTTATCGTGGGGAGCCAGCCGGTACTCCGTGAATCGACCCAGGACGATGGCCTTCTGTCGGCCCAGCACGCCGGCATGAAATAACTGGCTCAGCATGCGTTCGATGCGGTACGGGTGTTCGCCGACATCTTCCAGAAAAAGGATGCCACCTTGAATTTCCGGGAAGTACGGTGTGCCCATGAGAGAGATGAGCATGGCTAGGTTGCCGCCCCAAAGAATGCCGCGGGCGTCCACGTGATCCGAATCGGGTGACTCGAAACTCAGGACTTCAAGCTCTTCCCGCATGGACTCCATGAACAAATCCGCGGTCAGGTCATCCATGGTCTTTTGCCCGAAATCCGGTATGGCTGCAGGCCCGGTGTAACTTACGGCACCAGTCTTAGCCAGAAGCGCCAGATTGAATGCCGTGAAATCGCTGTGACCAATAAAGATTTTTCCGCTATCTGCGACCGCTTTCCAGTCGATTTTGTGCAGTAGCCGGCCCAGGCCATAGCCGCCGCGGGTTGCCATCACAATTTCGTGCTTTTGCTTCACGGCGCGTTGCAGTGCCGCGAGCCGCTGCCTGTCGGTTCCAGCGAAGCGCTCGTGCACTTCCAAAGCGTCACGGTCAACAATGGTCTGCAGTCCCAGCGTCCCCAGGCGTTCGCAGGCAAGCTGAAGCGCATTCGGGTCGGCTACGGCACTGGACGGAGAAAACAGATAGACCCCTTTTGGATCACGATGACAGTGTTCGCAGGAATCGGCGTCCGCGTGATGAGCGTGCGAGCAGGACTGCGTATGTTGGTGGTCGGACATAGGGAAAAAATTCGGTGAACATCGCCGGACAGGACCGCGCGATGCAAGGTTCAGTTCAGATTGTTTTGAAGGAGCTCACGCCGCGCCAGTCGCGCCTCGCGCGCGGCCTCCCGACGGGCACGAAAAAACGTCTGCAGCCGTGTGACACATTCTTGGCTCATCACCCCGCCGACAACTGTGGTGTGATGATTCAGGCTGGTATAAGACGGCACATCAAGCACGCTTCCGCACGCGCCAGTCTTCGGATCAGAGGCGCCATAAACCACTCGCGCAAGCCGCGCATGCAGCATGGCCCCCATGCACATCACACACGGTTCCAGTGTCACGTAAAGCGCCAGGCCAGGAAGGCGGTAGTTTCCCAGGCGCGACGCTGCATCACGCAGCGCGACGATCTCGGCGTGGCCGGTAGGGTCGTGGTCGCTGATGCAGCGATTGAACCCCCGGCCGAGAATGGTGCCTTCAACGTCCATAAGCACAGCGCCAACCGGCACTTCGCCCGCCCTTTCGGCTTCATTCGCCATCTGCAAGGCAGCGGACATGCCGAGCGCATCAAGCTCTGCCAAAGCAGCATTGTCGGCAGTGTCGAAACTCGAAATCGGGACTTTAGCAGCGCACATACACTACACTCAGCAGAGCCGGGAGGAGACGGGAAACAACCATAACAGCGGGAAACGTCACAGTTTAGCGCCGCTTTGATATTTCGCAGCGAATAGGCCCGGCCAGTGGTGTAACATTCAGAAACCAAAATCCCATACTGTCAGGAGGGTTTCACATGCTCGGTCGTATCGCCATTCATCTTAATAATGACAATGCGTGCTCTCGGCGTATTGATGCCGGCTTGATGCTCGCCAAAGAAAACAACGCGGAAGTGGTGGGCGTCTATCCGGCCAACGGTGTCGCTGCCCACTACTACGATGAGTCCATCATTCCTCAAGATGTACGCAAGGTTCTGCGCGGTCGCCGCGAAGAATTCCGTGATTCCGTCCAAAAGATCTTTCTGGAACGCGCTGAAGCAGCGGGTGTCAAAGCCAGCTGGCGTGCGCCAGCGAGCGAAGCCGACGAAGCGCTGGCCCTGCATGCGCGATACTGCGACCTGCTGGTAATGAGTAAGGCCGAGCAAGTCGACACCGTGACGTCCTTCATCCCGAACCTGCCGGAAGCCGTGGTGATGGCTTCGGGGCGACCGGTTCTAATGATTCCCAATGCAGGCCGCATCGAAACGATCGGCAAACGTATCCTTTACTGCTGGGACCAACGTCGGGAAGCTGCGCGTGCGTTCACCGATGCTGCGCCCTTTCTCAAGGATTGCCAGGAACTGACCGTACTCGAAGTGGACCGCGACCAGCGCCTGTTCAAGGATTTCGACCTGCACGAGGCGGATTTCGCGGCGTTCTGTACCAGCCGCGGTTACCCTCAACCCAAGCATTTGGTGAAGAAGAGCGAAGATATCGGTGTTGGCAACGTCATTCTCAACACCGCCAGCGATGTTGGCAGCGACCTCATCGTCATGGGCGCCTACGGGCATAGCCGCATGCGTCAGTGGGTAATGGGTGGTGCATCGCGTACGCTATTGTCTTCCATGACTGTGCCGGTACTGCTGGCTCATTGAGCCGGACTGCATCCACCCTTTAACGCTCGGCATAACGCTGCCGCAGTACCTGCGGCAGCAAGCCCGGCAAGTCTTCCGAAATCATTCCTGGCCCTGCTAACGCAGCGGCTGCACCATGCAGCCAAACGGCTGCACACGCTGATTCGAATACTGGCATGCCCTGGGCCAGCAGCCCCGCCACCATCCCGGCCAGTACATCCCCTGCCCCCGCTGTCGCCAGCCAAGGGGGAGCGCTTGAGTTGATGACCGCCCTGCCGCCGGGCTCGGCGACAACAGTATCTGCTCCCTTCAAGATGATGACGGTGCCTGACCGCCGTGCGGCGACTCGAGCGCGAGTCAGACGATCGCCCTCGATTTGAAAAAGCCTCTGGAACTCGCCGTCGTGAGGGGTCATGACACAAGGGCCGCGTAATGAAGAGAACAGCTCAGCGGGCGCGTCGGAGAATACAGTAAGCGCGTCTGCATCCAGGACCAATGCCCGTCCCGTGGCCACGGCTGCCATGACATTACGGCGCGTGTGTTGCGTTACACCGGCCCCTGGCCCGAGCACAATGACGTTGCGTCGCTTGTCCTCCAGAGCCGGTGCCAGCACGCCCTCTTCCACTCTCTCCACCATTATGCTGGTCAGTGTGCTGGCGTACACGCTCCAGGCTTCCGGCGGAACAGCCACCGTTACCAGGCCGGCGCCCGTTCTGGCCGCAGACATGGCGACCAATCGCGCGGCACCGGTCATTTTCCCGCCTCCGGCTACAAGAACGTGCCCGCGCCGATACTTATGTGTGTCGCTTTCAGGCCAGGGGAATCGCCCCTCCCACAACGCCGGAGCATTTTCAAATGTCGACGAAGGAACACCTTCAAGAACGGCTTCCGGAATACCAATGTCAGCGACCACTATTTCACCGCAAAGCTGGCGGCCGGGGAACAACAGGTGCCCTGGCTTCTTGCGAAAGAAGGTGACCGTCAGCGCCGCCTGCACGGCGGTACCGCGCACTTGGCCCGAACCGCCGTCGACCCCACTGGGGATATCCACGGCACAGACAGGCAGGCCGCTTTGCGCCACCGCACTCAGTGTTTCTGCCGCCACACCATCGATATCCCGCGATAACCCCGCACCAAACAATGCATCGATCACCAAATCTGCATCGCCGAGCAGCCCTGGGTGAACCGGATGAACAGTGCCTTGCCAATGCTTTGCATGCCAGGCGGCATCACCCCGCAGGCCATCGCGCTCTCCAAGCAAAGCCAAGGTCACTGGCCAGCCGGCGTCCCGCAGCAGACGGGCCGTGACAAAACCGTCGCCCCCATTGTTACCGGGTCCACATAACACCAACACCGGCCGAGGGCTCCAGCGCGCCTTTACTGCCTCAGCGACAGCGCGGCCCGCCATTTCCATGAGATCGGTGCCGGGCACGCCAAGGGCGATGGCCGCTTGGTCAGCCTGTGCCATCTGCTCTGGTGTGAGCAGAGCCTGCATCGATGTAGAAAGCATGGATGGACTCCAGAATTTGAAACATGGGCGCTTACGAGCGTATGTTATCTTGCCCAATTGTGCGCGGGAACGACCATGACGCCCATTCTCAAAATTTCCGGCCTGACCAAGACTTATGCGACGGGCTTCCAGGCCCTGAAAGGGGTGGATCTTGAAATCTACCCGGGAGAAATCTTTGCCCTGCTAGGCCCCAACGGCGCGGGCAAGACCACTCTCATCAGCATCGTATGTGGCCTGGTGAATCCCAGTCGGGGGTCGGTTACCGTAGACGGCCACGATATCATCCGTGACTACCGCCAGGCGCGCGCACTGATCGGTTTAGTCCCCCAGGAACTTACTACCGACGCCTTCGAAACCGTATGGAATACGGTCAGTTTCTCCCGTGGCCTGTTTGGCAAGAAGCCGGACCCCGCGCATATTGAGAAAGTATTGCGCAGCCTGTCGTTATGGGAAAAGAAGGACAACCGCCTGATTACCTTGTCAGGCGGCATGAAACGCCGCGTGCTGATTGCCAAAGCCTTGTCTCATGAGCCGCGCATTTTATTTCTGGACGAGCCAACAGCAGGCGTGGACGTATCGCTGCGCCAGGACATGTGGGCCCTGGTACGGGACCTACGCGATACCGGTGTGACGATCATTCTGACCACCCACTATATCGAGGAAGCCGAGGAAATGGCGGACCGCGTGGGCGTCATCAACCGGGGGGACATCATTCTCGTCCAGGAAAAGCATCAGCTGATGCAGTCCCTGGGAAAGAAGGAGCTAATACTGATGCTCGACCGGGAGCTGGAAGTGTTGCCTTCTGCCCTGGAAACCTTTGGGTTGAGGCGCGGCGCCAACGCTGGAGAGCTCGTCTATACCTACGATAGCCAGAATAATGATATTTCTGCACTGCTGGCTGCCATCGACCAATGCGGGCTACGCCTGAAGGACATTCAGACACAGCAAAGCTCGCTGGAAGACATCTTCGTGGAACTGATCGGGAGCAACGCATGAACTGGCAGGCGATCAAAGCCATCTATCTATTTGAAATGGCACGTACGCGCCGCACCCTGCTCCAAAGCATCATTGCGCCGGTGATTTCGACCTCGCTTTACTTCGTGGTGTTTGGCACCGCCATTGGCGACCGCATCGACCAGATCAACGGCGTCGGCTATGGTTCGTTCATTGTGCCCGGGCTGATCATGCTCACACTGTTGACCCAGAGCGTGTCGAATGCCTCCTTCGGCATTTATTTCCCGAAATTCACGGGCACGATCTACGAGATACTCTCCGCCCCGATCTCGCACATGGAGATCGCGCTGGGTTACGTGGGGGCAGCTGCGACGAAATCACTCATCTTGGCCATCATCATCCTGCTGACGGCCACTGTCTTCGTTGATGTACGCATCGATCATCCGCTGTGGATGATCATGTTCCTGTTACTCACAGCCATCACTTTCAGTTTGCTGGGTTTCATCATCGGGATATGGGCAGACGGGTTTGAAAAGCTGCAGTTGGTGCCCCTGCTGATCGTAACCCCTCTTACTTTCCTAGGTGGCAGCTTCTATTCCATCGACATGCTTCCGCCCTTCTGGCAGAAGTTCACGCTCTTCAACCCGGCGGTGTATCTGATTAGCGGCTTCCGCTGGAGCTTCTATGGTGTTGCCGACGTGAATGTGGCGATCAGCCTTGGCATGACGCTGTTTTTCCTTGTGCTGTGCCTCGCCGTTATTGCCTGGATTTTCCGTAGCGGCTACCGGCTGAAGAGTTGAGGTGCACGTGGGCCGGGGATATCCGGCCGCGTGCCTCGGCTTCCCGGCCTGCCGACAGGGGCGTTAATCGCGGAAATTGTTGAACTGCAGAGGAAGATCGACATCCGTCTTGCGCAACAAGGCAATCGCCTCCTGGAGATCGTCGCGCTTTTTGCCTGAAACGCGAAGCTTGTCGCCGTTTATCTGGGCCTCGACCTTCAGCTTGGCTGCCTTGAGCGCAGCGATCAGTTTCTTGCTAATTGCCTGTTCCAGACCCTGACGTATGGTGACCTGACGCCTCGCGCCCGACACGTTTTCGCTGGCTTCACCCACTTCCATGCAGCGCACGTCAATATTGCGTGCCGCAAGCCTGCCCCGCAGGATATCCAGCATCTGATTGAGTTGGAAAACGCTCGGAGCACTCTGGGTGATGACGTATTCGTTCAGTTCGAAAGTGGCGTCTACACCTTTGAAGTCAAAGCGCTTGGCCAGTTCGCGGTTGGCCTGATCGACCGCGTTGACGAGTTCGTGCTTGTCGACCTCGGACACGACGTCGAATGAAGGCATGGTACAGCTCCTTTAATTGAAACGGACATTTTAAAGGCGCACGGCAAGGCCGCGCGCCTTAGACTGCAGGAACTTCAGGTTCAGGAAACCGTGTCGAGCGCCTCGGCCTTCTTGCGCAGCTCAAATTTCTGAATCTTGCCTGTGGATGTCTTGGGGAGTTCACAAAAGACGACATGGCGCGGTACTTTGAAGCCAGCCATATGCTGTTTGCAGTGGGCGATGATGTCCTCTGCACTCACCTGTGCACCCTCCTTCAGCTCAACAAAGGCGCATGGCGTCTCGCCCCAACGCGTATCTGATTTCGCCACCACAGCGGCGGCCAGCACGGCTGGGTGACGATAGAGCGCATCTTCCACTTCAATGGACGAGATATTTTCTCCGCCGGAAATGATGATGTCCTTGCTGCGGTCTTTGATTTTCATGTAGCCGTCTGGGTCGGCCACGGCCAAGTCCCCACTGTGGAACCAGCCCCCCGCCAGCGCCTCCTGGGTGGCTTTGGGGTTCTTCAGATAGCCTTTCATCACTATGTTGCCACGGAACATGATTTCACCCATGGTGTCGCCGTCGTGGGCAACCATCTCCATGGTGGAGGGTTCCATGACGCATGCGCCTTCCTGGAGATGGTAGGCAACCCCCTGGCGTGCATTCAGGCGGGCCCGTTCCCCGATGTCCAGCGTCTGCCAGTGCTCGTGCTTGGGGCAGACCGTCGCTGGACCATAAGTTTCAGTGAGGCCATAGACGTGCAGCAGATCAAAACCCATGCGCTCCATGCCCTCGATCATGGACGCCGGGGGTGCCGCACCGGCCACCATGGCCTTCACTCCAGCCGGCACGCCTTCCTTGAGGGCATCGGGGGCATTCACCAGCATGCTGTGAACGATCGGTGCACCACAGTAGTGATCTACCCCATGTTCGCGTATGGCGTCGAAGATGGCCTTGGCCTCGACACGACGCAGGCAGACGTTTACGCCCGCCCTTGCGGCAACCGCCCAGGGGAAACACCAACCATTACAGTGGAACATGGGCAGCGTCCAGAGGTAGATGGCGTGCTTGGGCATATCCCATTCCATGATGTTGGAAATGGCTGCCAGCGCCGCGCCGCGGTGGTGATAAACCACGCCCTTGGGGTTGCCTGTCGTACCACTGGTGTAGTTCAGCGCAATGGCGTCCCATTCATCCCCTGGCAAGCTCCAGAGGTATTCCGGATCACCCTGGGCAATGAAAGCTTCATACTCGATATCGCCCACTGTCTCACTAGTGCCTTCCAATATGGGGTCTACCGTATCAATGACCTTGATGGGTGCCTCGGATTTCCGGAGTTCCAGTGCACGGCGTGCCACTGGCGCAAATTCCGAATCAACGATCAGTACACTGGCCTCACCGTGATCAAGAATATAGGCGACTGTTTGGGGATCGAGACGGGTGTTGATGGTATTGAGCACCGCCCCCGTCATCGGTACGCCGAAGTGAACTTCCACCATGGGCGGCGTATTGGGCAACAGTACTGCAACCGTATCCCCCTTTCCGATTCCCACGCCCTCTAGCGCGCTCGCCAATTGACGGCAACGCCGGTATGTCTGGGACCACGTTCGCCTGATGGTTTTTTCCCCGGACCCGTGGACAACGGCCATGCGGTCAGGATATACCCGGGCGCTGCGTTCAAGGAAGGATAAGGGTGACAGAGGCCGGTAATTGGCCTCTGTGCGGGGGAGATCCTGGTCGTAAATGCTGCTCATGGCTGCCTCCTCGATTACTTATATTTGTTTGCTTTGCATGAATACTAACTCAAGCGTGAAATGAGATCACCCAGTCCGCTGCTACGATGCACTCTCTGTTGCACCGCCAATTCCAGCAGGGACTCACCGCCCGGATTGACCAGAGTGAAGCGGCGGCTTGCGCGTGTAATGCCGGTGTACAGAAGTTCGCGCGAGAGTACCGGCGTGGGCGCAGACGGTAGTGCCAATACGGCGTGTTCGAACTCCGACCCCTGGGACTTGTGCACGGTGAGCGCATACACGGTTTCGACGTCGTCCAGCCGGTTGGGAGAAAACCAGCGTACGCCCTCACCCTCTCCATCGGCAAAGGCTACGCGCAGGACAGTCCCCCCATCCGGCGCCGGTAGCGGAAGAGCGAGGCCGATATCGCCGTTAGTCAGACGCAGCGCCGGGTTATTGCGAGTCACCATAATGGGCCGGCCCGCATACCAGCCGCTCGTGCTGGGAATCATGCCCCGCGAGTGAAGCGTCCGCGCGATGGCGGCGTTCAGGCCTGCCACCCCCCACGGCCCGTTCCGGACAACACAGAGTACTTGAAACCGCCTGTGGGCCCGGAGGACATCCAGCGCCCAAGCGTCGCGCAATACAGGATCCTCAACCTGTGTAGCACCATTGATCTTTGCCAGATACTGTCCATAACCCTCCACGACAATGCCTGCATCCAGCTCTTCGGCCTTGCGACCCGGCTCAAGATAGGAGAGGTCATGCGGCGGCACAGCGAGCAGCGATTTCACCGCTGAAACATCCCCGCTGTTTACGGCCAGCGCGAGCCGACCGATTCCGCTGGAATCGCCGAAACGGTGACTGAATCGGAGCATGGCCACTGCCTGATCCAAGGGTCGCCCTGCCGCATCCTGCAATTCATCGGGTACAGCCTGACCGGTCGTGTTGCTGAGCCATTCCACCACCTCTTGCACATAATGACCGCCTGCAGCACGCTGGCAGAGCTCACCAAGAACGGAGCCTGCCTCCACGGACGACAGCTGATCTTTATCGCCAATGAGGATCAACCGCGCATGGGCGGGCAAAGCGGCAAAGAGGTCGGCCATGTCGCTTAGCGACACCATGGATGCCTCGTCCACCACCAGCACATCCAGCGGAAGCAGGTTGTCAGCGTTGTAACGACGTTTGCGCACATGGGGTCGAGCACCCAGCAAGCGATGCAGGGTAACGACTTCGGTAGGAATTGTTCCGTGAAGGCTGCTGCCGCCCAGGCGATCCAGGGGAAGTTCCCCAACTTTGCTACGAATGGACTCCCCAAGTCGGGCCGCTGCTTTGCCCGTGGGGGCGGCCAACCTAATTCGCAGGGGCTGCCAGTCTGAATTGCGGGCTCCAGCCGATGCCTGTCGGTAAGTATCCAGGGTGAGTGCCTGAAGAAGTGCTAGCAAGCGCACTACCGTAGTTGTCTTGCCGGTACCGGGGCCGCCGGTGATAACGGCGAAACGCTGTCTCGCTGCCAACGCGCAGGCCAGACGCTGCCAATCAATCGAATGCTGCTGCGCGGGTGGTCCAAAGAGCGCGGTCAGCAGCGCCTTCACGCTTTCTGCTTCCGGCAGGAGTTGCCCCGGTAAGACGACGAGCCTGTGCGCTACCCCCTCGGCCACCAGCCATTCGTAGCGCCAATACCGATACAGATAAAACCGTCCCGCCTCGTGCACCAACGGAGCAGGAACGCTACCGTCGGAAATGATGTTCCCGGCAAGTGCTGCCCAGTTTTGTGGGGCCAGCCTTGTGAGGAGTTCGGCCGGAGAGATCGGCGGTTCGGGAAGAGTATCTTGCTGCACGCCGATGGGTGGCCGAACCTCCTCAGCAGGAGGCAAATTAAGTACACGCTCAGGCCCGCGTTGTGCAGCGTCCAGATCCAGACACACATGACCGCGTCCCAGCTGATGGCTGACCAGGGCCGCCAGTAACAGGGCTCGCCCGTCGGCGTCCGGGCGCTCCCTATACAGGAAGCGGGCAAACTCCAGGTCAAGCAGGCGCAGCCAGCCGGCGGCATACCACCCTTCCAACCAATGGAGCACTTCCCCGGGGGTAAGCGCTCCGGCGATGTCGCAAGCCGGCGGGATGCGTTCGTCTTCGAATCCAAAATCGAGTTGCATGATCAGGCGCCCCCCACCTCGGAAGCTGCAAAGAACTGATCTTCCGCAGAACCATCGTTGAACAAGCGGACCATCTGCTCCATAACTGCTTTCGGTGGCCGTTCAATATGCAAGCCCTGAGTCGGTGCCCGGCTGCCTCGGAGAAAGAAGATCAGCCCTCCCCCGATATGACGCTCGTAGTCATAGGCGCTGCCCAGTCGAGTTTGAAGCAAGCTGTGCAGGGCATACAGATACAGGGCCAGCTGTAGGTCATATCGGTGTCCAAGAATGCTCGCTTGCACGGCCTGGGCCGTGTAGTGAGCATCACTCGGCCCCAACCAGTTCGACTTGTAGTCGGCAACGTAGTAGCGACCCTCGTGCTCGAAAACCAGGTCCACAAACCCGCGAAGCAAGCCGCGTAAGTGCCCATGGGTAATCTGTGCGCGGGGCTTGCCCGGCAGGAAATAGCGGCCCACCAGTGCGTCAAGGTCGGGTAAGCGCAGCTGCTCAATGCCGAACCAGAATTCCATTTCCGGCAGCTTGTTGCCCAGTTGGGAAAGAATCAGGGAGGGTGTGTTGTCCCCCAATTCAAAGGGGCGCGTCAAAAAATCTTCCAGCCAACGCGTCACTACGTCGCCATGCTCCGCCCAACCGCGACTGCGACAACGCCTTTGCACGTGATCGCGCAGGGTGTCAGGGTCAGCCAATACAGTTCTGGGACCCTGCCGGAATACCCACTCGATCAGCTCGTGCAGAAAACTGCCCGCTGCGGCGCCCTTGGGGAAACCATGCAGGCCGGGCTCTGCCGCAGTTGGCGGCAGCCAAGGTAGTGAACTTGGATCTGCAACGGGTTCTTCGGCCGCATACGCTTCCAGAAAATTGTCCAAGCGGGCCTCATCCGGCATAGCCAAACGGGTGGATATATCCAACCCCGGGGCATCCTCCGCATGGGCCCCCATGGCCATACGACTGAGGGCGGAATAACTGCTCAGCTGCCAGGCTTGCTCTATGCGACGACTCATCGTGCGCCAGACGGGAGTTTTTCCCTGCATGCTGACTTCGCTGCGATAGTAACCGGTCAGCGGCGACGGGAAAGCGTCTATGGTGATGGCAGCACATGAAGCCGCCATGGACTGCAAAGCCCCTTCAAGAGACTGGGCTTGGCAGGACGACGGCCCGAGGATGTAACCCATGGCGGAAGCGTCAAGCTGTTTGCCAGCGGAAACGCCCATCCAGCATGCATGCCTGGAGCGGGTCAAGGCCACATAGAGTTTGCGCAAGTCCTCGGCCAGGCGTTCACGCTCCAGCAAGTACTGGACGCTTTGCAAGGTTTCAGGGTCGGCGTCCGCCTTGCAGCTCAACATGTGTAATGCACCGCTTTCATCATGCCAGGTGGCCGGCAGTTCGAGTGCCCCATTGACTCGGCTGTAATGACCATAGGGAAAGAATACCAGCGGATACTCCAGCCCCTTGGATTTATGCACGGTCACGATCTGCACCAGACCAGCGTCGCTTTCCAGGCGCAGCCGCGATACATCTCCGTCTGCGTCGGCATCCCGGCCAGCAGCTATCTGTTCTTCCAGAAAACGGATGAGGGCATGTTCACCGTCCAGTGATGAGGAGGCGGCCTGAAGGAGTTCTGCCAGGTGCAGTAAATCGGTAAGCTGGCGCTCGCCTTCCGTACCGCCAGTTTCCTGCTTCGAAAACAGCCGAGCCGGTACGCCGAATTCATGCATGAATCGCCGCAACATGGGCAATACGCCGCGCAACCTCCAGTCTTCCTTGTAGACGGCGAAGCGTTCCAGCATGGCTTCCCAATGTGCCTCGTCATGCACCAGGGCATCCAGCGCATGCCAGCTGAGACCCAGCGAAGCGGTGGCCAGCGCCGCGCGTACGTATGCCCCTTTCTCCGGTTCCGCGCAGGCCCGCAACCACGCCAATAACTCTCTGGCCGATGCACTCGTATAAACCGAGGCTTTCTCGGACAGATAGACGCTGCGGATGCCCCTCTTGCGCAATTCCTGAGCCAGCGAGTCCGCCTGACGATGAGTGTTGACCAAGATGGCGATATCTCGGGGCTGCAGAGGCAAGAAGCCCTTGCTCCCCTGAAAACCCGCTTTACCCTGTTGCGCCAACAGCAACAGCCGCAGCACCTCCGACGCGCACGCCGCGGCCAAGTGTTCGTCCGTAAAGCCGGCTTCGGCATTGCACCATATGGTTAACGCCGTCTGGGCCTTGCCTTCAACAAGAAAATCACCGGGATCCCGGGCAGCTTCAACGGGTTGGAAAGGAACCGGATTCAGTTCCGCTCCGTTTTCACAGTTGCGTCGAAACAGAAAGGCTCCGGCAGATTGATGGGTTTCCGCCCATAGGAAAAGATGATTCACCGCCGCAACCATGTTGCCGCTGGACCGGAAATTACGCGTCAGCGTATAAATGCGCCCTTCACAGGCATACCGTGCCTGCAAGTAAGCATGAATGTCTGCGCCCCGGAAAGCGTAGATGGCCTGCTTGGGGTCACCAATCAGCGCCAGCAATGCATCGGACTTATTGGCTGCAACCCCATATATGCGATCGAAGATCCGGTACTGGACGGGGTTCGTGTCCTGAAACTCATCGATCAAAGCCGCGGGAAACTGCTGCCGGATCAAGCCCGCCAGACGGGCGCCGTTTGGACCTTGTAGGGCGGCGTCCAACTGTTCAAGCAAGCCATTGAAGTCCAGCATGGCTCGCCGACGACGCAATTCCGCGGTGCGCCCAGCCACCCACACCGCGGCATGACAGCATGCCCGTTCCAGCTCGGCACTAAGGGTCAAAAGGCGGTCACGCAGAGTCAGCATGTCCTCCAGACCGGGGTGAGCAGGAACAGTGCCGGCGTCCTTCCAGACTTCTCTCAACCCGGCTGGCGTCAATTTGTCCCATCCCGCCTGCGACGCGGGAAATGGCAATAAGGCATCCGGGTCAGCCGCCCAGGCTGTCAGTTTGTCCAGCCAGCCCTCCCAATGGTTTTTCCTCAGTTTGGCTTTGTTATACAGGCCGTCTTCATAGGCCTGCAGCAGAATCTGGCGAATTTCATCGCACCAGGTCATCCAGGGGCGCTTGCAAGCAGCCAATGCCTGCTTCACCTTTTCCGCGAGTTCGGCCGGCCTGTTGTGCTCCGCGCCTTGCAGAAGCGAAACCTTGGGCAGCCAGCGTCGGTGTAGATCTGAGGCGAGTGCCTCGCAACTACGGAAAACGGAACTAACCTGGGTGAAAGCGTCCGGGGGCAAAGGCGCAACGAACATGCGCCAGTAGTCTCGAGTGGCCTCGGCCACCGTTTCCGCTGCGTCGATGTCCATTTCCACATTGAACAGACTGGCACTATCGAAGGCGTGCTCGCGCAATATGCGATAACACCAGGCGTCAATGGTGGACACGGCGGCGTCGTCCATCCATTCGGCCGCGATATTTAAACGGTGTGCACAGCTCGGCCACTGAGCGGAATCGAAATCCGCGCGTAATTCCTGAAGGAAGGTATCGCCCTCCGTTTCCTCTAGAAAGCATGCTGCCGCTTCGGTTAGGCGGGCACGAATGCGATCGCGCAGTTCGTCTGTGGCCGCGCGTGTGAAGGTGACAACCAGGATTTCAGGAGGCGTGAGAGATCGTCTCCCCTCCATGTCGTGCCCCAGTACAAGACGCACGTACAGGCTGGCAATGGTGTAGGTTTTTCCTGTCCCTGCACTGGCCTCAATCAGCCGGCTGCCCCAGAGGGGGAAACGTAATGGGTTCAGGGGCTCCGTGGCCGCGTGGGAAGCTGGTCTTTGAATCATGCGGCCTCCTTATTGCGCAGCGCGATGAACAAGGGCCGGTACAGGCGCAATACCCAGCGAGGCAATTCGCCGTCAGCCGTGAGGGATTCCAGTGTAGGAAACGCGCGCGATTCATACAGCGCTTCTTCGCGACCGTCACGGTTCCATTTGCTGCGGAAGCAGTTGGCCAGGGCTTCCTTGAGCGTTTCCGTTGCCAGGAGAGCCTGCCAGTTTTCAGCGCTGTCAACGTCGAAGTCCGCCGGGATGGCGGTGATAATGTCATGGGCAAATTCGGCCTTCACTGGCAGTGGTCTACGCATGCCTTCCACCCAGGCATCCAATAAAACTCCCAACCATGCCATTGCCCGTTCAGATTGGACGGGCGCCAGCTCCGCCACGCCGGCTGGGCTCACGACAATGGTGCGCAATGGCAAGCCCATGCTGTTACCGGCCAGATGCTGCACCCAATGGCCCAGCATTTTGTCATCACGCCATTCTTGCTTCGTACCTGAAGTCAAATTGGACGCTTGCATATGCAGCAGCAGATGCTCGTCTCCATCTCCCTGTCGCAGCCCGTGCAGCCATCCAGACAAACCGGGCGTACCGGCGCGAGTGTGGCGAATTTCGAGCGATTCGCCGGCGACATTTGGCCATGAAAGCAAGAGCTGCCGGTAGGTGTCGAACATGCTTTCCAGCAATACCAGGCTCTGTTCGGCCTGGAGTTGACCCGCCGCGCCAAAGGCGAGCGCCCCGCTGCCTTCCATACGTTTCAGCTGTCCCCGGCAAGCATCAAAGGGATCGGCGCCAGCCTCCAGATGCCTGCGCGCGGCTTGAATCAGCGTATCGCGCAGCTGCCAGTTTTCCAAGCCACCCGCATGGAATGTTTCCAATTCCGGAACGGCGTCCTCCTCTTCATAGCTGACCTGAAGACGTTGCCGGAAGAATTCTTTCACTGGGTGCTCAAGAAATCTTCTCAGTTCCGAAACAGTTAATGGTTCCTCCCGCTTGGCAGGCTCCAGTGGACCAGATCCAGATGTGCCCGATTGACCGTTTTGCTCAGGGCTTCGCCATTCCCGACCATAGGTGAAGAGGCGCGCTGCAGGGGATGCGTCGGAAAAATACCGCTGGCTGAACCCCTGCAGTGGATGTTCGGTGGTGAGCCGATCCAGTACATCATGCCCATCAGGCGAGCTCCATACCGCAGCGATGTGGTCTCTAAGTTGACCCACCAGCACGGAGGGTGGACTGGGAGCATTATCAACGGCACTGCGACCCACCCAGGAAATATAGAAACGCTCGCGCGCCGACAACAGCGCCTCCAGGAGTAGGTATCGGTCGTCATCGCGCCGTGAACGGTCCCCCGGGCGGTAGTCCTTTTCCATGAGATCAAAATGGGACGGCGTGCGTGGACGTGGGTAATCTCTATCGTTCATGCCGAGCAGGCAGACATGACGGAAGGGAATAGCCCGCATGGGCATCAACGTGGCAAACGTGACCGCGCCGCTGGTGAAGCGCTGCGCAAGTCCTGCTTTCTTCAGGCACGACAGCCAGCGGTCCTGGACCACTGGCAAGGTAATTTCTTCGTTGAAGCCGCTGTCCTCGCACTCCTGCTCCCAGATATCGAGCTCCTGTCTGAGCTGCTCGATCGTGAAGGCGGCGAGATCGTCGGGAGGCAGCAGGAAATCATCCAGCAAGGCGCGCAGGCGCAAAATCCACTGGGTCGGTGAAGCCGGCTGTGCAAGTTCGCGCGCATAGTGCAGAAGGCGGTCGATCACATGTGCCAAGACCCCCACCAAACCGGCGCTCAGGCCTGACACGTCGCCGTGGGGAACCACACCATTCCACTCCCCGCTTTCACCTATGGCATAACCCAGGAGCATGCGCCGCATGCCGAATACCCAGGTGTGCATTTGCGCCAAACTCGCATCCAGGGGCAGGCCCAGGCCCCGCCTGTGATCGGCATCAAGGCCCCAGCGCACATTGGCATCCTGTATCCAGTCCCGCAGGATGGCAATGTCTTCCTCAGCCAGATCGAATCGACATCGAAAGGCGGCAATATCGAGCAAATCGAGTACTTCGCCCACTCCCATGCGCGCAAGTGGCAGTGACAGCAATGCGTGCAGCGCGTCAGCCACCGTATTCGCCCGCCCGGGCCCGCGATCAACGATGAAGTAAGGAATGTGGCGCATGTCATGCGAGCCGTGGAGGCCGAAGACTGCGTCAACGTAGGCGGCATACTTTTCGATGTCAGGCACCATCACAATGACGTCATCGGGCTCCAGAGTGGGATCGGCATCGAAGGCAGCCAACAATCGATCGTGGAGAATTTCCACTTCGCGCAGCGCACTGTGGGCAATATGGAACTGCACGGACTGTTCATCTATGGATGCGACACGCTGCTCGACTCTTACTTCCTCCAGTGAACGCAGAGCTCGTATGTCGTCCTGCAGCTGTGCAAGCAAGGTATGCCCGTCAACCTCCAGGAAAACCGGTGTAGTCTGCACGGCGACGGGGGCCGCTCCGGTAACGCTACTCGCTTCTTCCAGCTCCTCGAGCAAAGCAATGTAATCGCGCCCCTGCTTCCCCCAAGAAGCCAGCAGGGGGTGGGCATGCGCATGCAGGCAGTTTTCGTCCAACTCTAAGGGCATGCCTGGTTTCCGGCTCTGATGGTGTCGCGCATTGCGCAACAAGGCCCGCCCTTCGACGATATCCGCCCAATGGTATTCGCATGGGTTGTGCACGCACACCAGCACTTGCACCCATCGAGCGACCTCGATCAGAGCTTCCAGACTTTGCCTGGGCAGCGAGCTAAGGCCGAATACGACGATGCGGCGGGGCAGATCGGGCCGCTCAGCTTGCTCAGGCCATTCCCGCAGAACCCTTATGAAGCGCTCATGCACACCGGCGCGGCCAGCGTCCGCTGCCTGCTCGCCAACATCGGCCAGAATGTCACGCCACAAAGCGGCTTGCCAGCACTGGTCAGGATCCAGGGGGCGAGGCTCACCACGGCCGCGGAGCTGATCCTTGCCCATGGCCCAGTCTGCCAGCCAGTCCGCGCGGTATACCTGATACTGGTCGAAAAGGTCGGCTAGGCGCTGCGCGAGTTGATACCGCTTGCGCAGATCCAGATCATCGTCAAGGAAGCGGATCAGCGGCCGATAGACCCCCGGATCAGGCAACCTCCCCAATAGACGCATCAGCCGCCAGGTCAGGGGTTGCTCGTCGAGCGGCGACGCCGGTGGCACTTCAGTTTCGCCCAGTACACGGCGGTAGAGCGACCACAACAATCGCGACGGCATGGGCGTTTCCAAAGCCGCTGCGATGCCCAGGCCGCCCTGGCGCGCGTTACGCGCCAGCGTGCTGCGCAACCACTGCGCAATGCCATTGCTTTGCACCGTGACGATATCGGACTCCAATGGCGCCAAGGGGTGCGCTTCCAGCCACCGGACAAGGAGATCACGCAGCATCTCCATCCGGTTGGAGTGCAGGACGATAAGACCGGGTTCGATGGGCGAAACAGCGTCGAAGGAGGTCAACTCGGCTCCAGAAAGTCAAACAGAAAAATTTGTATCTGAGGTACCGGCGCGCAACGTTCCGCTGCAGTGGCCAGTGGTATATTTTCCGCCGCATTTTTTGGAACGCACCATGATGAGTGACAGTTTCACCCCTGACAACTCCACACCATGCAGTGAGCCTACTCAGATCGCTCGTATGGCCGGCCAGCACTCAGAACCCGCAGTGCAAAACTTGCAGGTTACTCCCTCTTTGCCGGCATCCAATGACTACGCCGTGGACAACCCCTGCCTGAGCTGCGGCGCCTGCTGCGCCCATTTCAGAGTGTCGTTCTATTGCGGTGAGATTGCCGACGGCAGCGGCGCAGGCATGGTACCACCAGAACTTGTAACGCAGGTAGGCCCGCTGCGGGCGGCCATGAAGGGCACCGAGTACGGTTACGGGCGATGCGTGGCGCTCAGTGGTGAAGTGGGCTCACCTACCGTTCATTGCACTATCTATCCGCTTCGGCCCAGCCCCTGCAGGGAATTCGAGCCCTGGTTGGCCGACGGCACGCCCGAGCCCGACTGTCAGCGGGCCCGAGCCCGGTTCGGATTGCCGCCACTACCCAGCCTGAGCGAGACCGATTTCGATCCCCAGCCTCACGCTGCCTGATTAAGCAGCGTTCTCAGCACTTTTCCAGGCTTGAGCACGTCCATATCGAGCGCATCCAGCGTGTTCTTTACCAGGAGGCCAAGCTCAGTATCTCCTTCCATTACCAATCTTCTGCTGAAGAACAGTGTATCCGGGTCCTCGCCTCGCTGCAGGAGCTGATGGAAGTCCCAGAGATTGGCGCGAATGGTGAGATCTGGACTCACGTTGCCGTGTTCAGTTGCCCGAAACGCGCGCGAACGCCATGTGTAGTCGAAGCGCAGGCCCGCATCGGCCACTTCTATGCGTAAGGAGCGGCCTTCCAGCATGACACCGGTGTCCAGTGGAAGATGCGGCGCCAAGGCTAAATTCAGGCCAACCACAAACAGATGCGAGCCGGGACGTCGGGGCAGTCTGGCCAGCAGGCGCCCCACAGGCGCGGGCAGCGTGAATCCCTCGCTCATGCTTCCGCTCCCATATTCGCCGCTGTCAGAATCATGTCCAGTCCAGGACGCCCATGCCAGTACCCGTTGCAGGGGGCAGCGGGCATACGGGGCACCAGCGCGGCATGCACCTCCAGCGCGCTGTCTTCCCGGTTCAGCACGGAGCGAAAACCATCAACCACCTCTTCCATGTGCTGCGATTGCGGGCTGAGCCGGACCACGTCCACGCCTAATGCCCGTAGTACTTCGAGTTCATGCACCAGAGTGTAGACATGAGCGGATTGCGTCTGGATACCATTGATACTTAGGAAATCTTTGGCTTCCTTGGTCTGCATGAGCAAGCCGTCCGGGTGATCCATGCACACATACTGGCAGTTGTCCTTGGGTAGATTGCGGTTGCGTGCCGTGAAGCAGCGAGCGGAGAACGCCAATGGCATGCGACCGTAGGCAAAGACCTCGGTCTCCATGCCCTCGGGCCTGTCTTGCTGCAGCTGCGTTAAGCCGTCTCGCCCCATTTCCAGCGGCATGACCCAGCGCGTGGCTCCGGCACGCGCCATTATCTCCAGCGTGGGCCGACTGTAGACGTTCAGATACGGCCCGGCTATGAAGGGCCGGCCGTTGAGGCGGTGCACCGCCCCCATGTCGTTGGCTTCCACCGCATACTGGGCATTTTCGACCACCTTGTACATGGTTTTCATCTCAACGCCGGATTCCAGCAACACCTGCGTCGAAAGCACTACCTCCTTGCCGGCATCATGCAGCATGTCGGCCACCTCCAGCCAATCGGCCAGGCGCAGCTCATGACGCCGGGAACACACCGTCTCGCCGAGGTACACAATGTCGACAGGCCACTGCCGAGCTGCTTCATAGAACTGCAGGGTCTGCACACGCGGCCAGTAGTATTGCAAAGGGCCTAGCGCAATCTTCATATTCCACTCCTTCGTGACTCGGCCGGGTTATTTCCAGGGTCGGTGATAGGCGCCCAGCGTCTGCTGCTGTCCTTCCGAAACCTTCGCCAGTTCTGCAGCCCATGCAGGGTGAACGGTGTAGCGGGCCGCGTTCGCCGTGGCTTGATCGATCGCGCTGCGCCAGACTCGCGTCACCTGAGCCACATAGGCGGGGCTACGCTGACGGCCTTCTATCTTTACAGCTTTGACGCCCATGGCAATCAATCGAGGCAGCAGCTCAAGCGTATTGAGACTGGTGGGTTCTTCAAGGGCGTAATAGTTCTCCCCGGCCACGTCAAAACGCCCCTTGCACAAGGTGGGGTAGCCGGCATTCTCGTTTCGGTCGTAGCGGTCTATCAACACACCGTTCAGGCGAGATTCGAGTCCTTCAGTAGTTTCCTGCCAGCGGACATAACGCGCCGGTGAACAGACCCCATGTGTATTGGGCGATTCACCAGTGGTGTAGGAAGAGAGTGCACAACGCCCTTCCACCATGACGCAAAGGCTGCCGAAGCCGAACACCTCGATCTCGACGGGCGTCTGCTCGGTGACTTGTTCAACCTGGGCGATAGACAGCACCCTAGGAAGCACAGCCCGCTGCACACCGAATTCCCTATGGTAGAAATTGATGGCTTCGTAATTGGTGGCCGATCCTTGTACCGAAAGATGCAGCCGCAATTGAGGGTGTTTTTCGGCCGCGTAGGCCATGAGCCCCGGGTCGGCCACGATGACTGCGTCAACTCCCGAGGACGCGGCGCGGTCCATTGCCAACTGCCATTCCCGCCAGGCGTGGGGTTGGGGATAGGTATTTAGGGCGAGGAAGACTTTTCGACTACGCTCATGGGCGTAGCGTATGCCCTCAGCAATTGCCTTGGCATCAAAATTTAAACCTGCAAAATTGCGCGCATTTGTGGCGTCGCGAAACCCCAGATAAACGCAGTCCGCGCCATGGTCAACGGCGGCCTTGAGTGATGGCAAACTGCCAGCCGGGCAAACCAATTCAATGGGGGTGGCGGCAGAGCCCGAGGCCCTGCCGCGCGAAGGTGAATCCAGGAATGGCATGAGCGCTATCCATAGATGCCGGGGCAACCTGCCGCGCCCCGGTTCGGCAAGTCATGAACTATGCCGTTAAAGCGCGCTCACTACCTTGATGGGGGTTAAGCCACCACTTTGACCTTCAGCTCACCAACACCTTGCACGGCGCCTACCAGGAGGTCGCCGGGAACCACTGCTGCAACGCCTTCGGGCGTGCCAGTGAAGATGAGGTCACCTGCCTTCAGTTCAAACAGGCCGGAAAGATAGGAGATGGACTCTGCGATGTTCCAGATCATGTCCGAGATGCAGCCTTTCTGGCGCAACTGTCCATTTACCTCGAGCGTGATGTCTGCCCGTTCCAGTACGCCAGTGCGCTCGACAGGGTAGATCGGACCCATCGGAGCACCGAAATCAAACGCTTTACCCACTTCCCATGGGCGGCCTTGTTTCTTGGCAACGCCTTGCAGATCGCGGCGGGTCATGTCCAGCCCAACGGCGTACCCGTAGACGCAAGCTGCCGCCTGTTCCACAGTCAGATCACGCCCACCGCTACCAAGCGCCACGACCAATTCGATTTCATGATGCAGATCGGAGGTGCGAGGCGGGTAAGGAAGCTCGCCCGTCTCACCTTCCGGCACGTACAGAATGGCATCAGCCGGCTTGGAGAAGAAGAAGGGATCTTCCCGCCCGGTAAAGCCCATTTCCTTGGCGTGCTCGGCGTAGTTGCGCCCAACGCAATAAATGCGCCGTACTGGAAAGGCGGCGTCCGTGCCGACTACCGGAATCAGTGTAGGAGGTGCTGCCGGAAACACGGTCTGCATACTCAGGCTCCTGCAGCGTAACGCGCTGCGCTGTCCATGATCTCTTTGGCGGCCGACTCAGGGCCTTCCCAACCCTGCACCTTGACCCATTTGCCCTTCTCGAGATCTTTGTAGTGTTCGAAGAAGTGACGGATCTGACCACGCACTTCTTCGGAAACGTCGTCCGGTGTGCGCAGCTTGGTGTAGGCGGGGTAAAGCTTGTCCACGGGTACTGCCAACAGCTTGGCATCACCGCCTGCCTCGTCTTCCATCTTGAGCAGGCCCAGAGCGCGGCATTTCACAACGGCGCCGACTTGAATGGGGAACGGGGTCATGACCAGGACGTCGACAGGGTCGCCATCTTCGGACAGCGTCTCGGGAATGTAGCCATAGTTGCACGGATAGTGCATGGCGGTCAGCATGAAGCGATCGACGAATACGGCGCCGGTGTCCTTGTCCACCTCGTATTTCACCGGGTCGGCATTCATGGGGATTTCAATGATGACGTTGAATTCGTCCGGCAAATTCTTGCCCGCGGGCACGCGGTCTAGGCTCATGCTCTCAACCTTGCTATGAAAATGT
>JAJUJD010000205.1 GCA_029267315.1 Alcaligenaceae bacterium | reverse complement strand
TTTGTAAATGACATTGCCATAGGTGAGCATCGCGCCTTTGGGGCGCCCAGTCGTACCCGACGTATAGACCAGCATCGCTATATCGTCGAGCGAACACGATTCAGCCCTTGCCATGCAATCGACGTTTTCCAGCGCCGTACAGAAATCGATAGTTCCTGTGCCTTGTGCAGTGGCAGACTTAACGACCTCTTCAGGCGGCGTGTATGAAGGCACCTCGGGTAGAAAATCGCTGTAGCGGGTGGTAATGACATGCTGAATGCGCGTGTGCGGCTGTGCAGCCGAAACAACATCGGTTAAGTTGTCCGCCGTAATGATGACCTTGGCGCCCAGGTCGCCCAGCTGATATGCGAGCTCATGCTGCTTGAACAGAGGACTGCATGGGCTGACGATTGCCCCTAGCTTCTGTATGCCGAAATGTGCAATGACATATTGGCAGCAATTCTGCATGAAGAGGGCAACCGGTTCCCCCTTTCGAACACCGAGATTGCGCAGTACTACTGCAAATTTCTCCGACAATGTATCGAGTTCGGCGTAGCTGATGGCGCGGCCATACCAGATGATTGCCGGCTTGTCAGGTGTGGTGTGCGCGTGATGCCTCAAATGTTCGTGCAGGGGAATGTCGCCCATTTCGTCCTCCTTACTCCTCTTCTTTTTCCGCTCAATTCATCGCAATATTTTCTGCTTTGATGAGCTGTTCGGCTTCGACGTAGCGGTCTTTAACCCACTGTTTGAACTCTGCGGGAGTACCAGCCATTATTTCGAAACCTTCGCCGACCAGACGGTCCTTCACTTCGGGCGAGTTCAGCGCCTCGTGCATGGCCGTGTTGATTTTCTCGGCTACATTTGCAGGCAACCCAGCCGGCGCGACAAGGCCTATCCACGAGTTGGCGGAGTAGTCCGCCAATTGTTCCGAAATGGTAGGGACATCAGGTAGCTGTGGAACGCGTTTAGCGCTACCCATGCCCAGTGCCTTCATTTGCCCGGTATTTATGCGTTCAACAACAAGCGGGAAAGTCGTGACAACGAAGTCAACCTCGCCACCCAGAAGAGCCGTCAGCATTGGCCCGCCTCCCTTGTAGGGAACATGCAATGTGTCGAGACCTGCAGCTTTGGAAAAGGCCAGGGCGGTAAGATGGTTGGATCCCCCCACGCCCGACGAGCCGTAGGTTACTTTGCCCGGGTTGTTTTTCGCGTAATCGATCATGCCGGACAGAGAGTCCGCCGGAAAATCCTTTCGAGTTGCGAGGACCATCGGCGCACGCGTCATGCCGGTGATGTAATCAAACGCCGTAAAGGTGTCGTAAGGCAGACTCTTGTTGATGTGCGGGTTCACCGCGTGAGTGTCGAACACCATAAGCAGGGTGTAGCCGTCTGGTGCCGCGCGGGCCACGTCTGCAGTGCCGATGGCTCCACTTGCGCCACCCTTGTTATCGATGAACACGTTGGTACCGAGCTTCTTGGCGAACTCCGGAACCACGATACGGGCGATGTAATCAACCGACCCACCGGGTGGGAAGGGCACCACCATTCGCACGGAATGCGACGGATAGGTGTCATTGGCAAATGCCGGCCCGCCTTGGGCGAGCAGAGCTCCGGTAGCCAGCGTTGCTGCAGCGATCAAACGACGTCGTGCGATGTTTTTCATTTCTTGTCTCCTCCTTTTGCTTAGTTAAAAACTACATTTCCGCGTCCTTCCGCTTAAGGTTTATGCGCTTGAGCATGTTTCGAATAATTCGTTCGTTCATCATTTCGGGTGTGCCATCGGTGTAGCAAAACGCCTTGGCCCAGCCGAGCAAACGCGCAAGCCCAGACTCTTGAGTCATGCCCTGCGCTCCCATTGCCTGCATGCACGCGAGAATGGCGTGTGCAGCATGGTCGTTCGCATATTTTTTCGCCATTGCGGCGGCCACTTGCGCGTCCTCACCCGCGTCAATCGTGCAGGCAGCGGAATGCGCAAGCAGCCGCATGGCATGCAAATGGGTGGCTACGTCGGCGAGCGACCAACCGATGCCCTGGAATTCAGCAATCTTCTGATTAAACGCACGCCTTGACGTGGTGTATTCCAGCGCGGTATTCAAGGCCTGTTCAACCAGGGAAGCATTCATGGCTGCGACATGCACGCGCGCCTGATTAACGCCGCGCATGGCCGAACGGAAGCCACTACCCGGCGCGTAAAGAACGCGTTCTTCAGGGATCCAGCAGTCCTTAAGCTCGAAACCGCCCACGCCCATGCCTTCGATTCCAGACGCGGTGTAAGCGTCGCTTCGCTTAAAGCCGTCATCCTCGGCGAGAACAATGAAGCCGGCGATACCGGCCGCACCCGCATCGGGGTCGGTTTGTGCGTAGACCAGAAAAACGTCGGCAAAGGCAGCGTTAGTGATCCAGGCCTTACCCCCGTCAAGCACCCAGCCGCCATTCGAGCGGACCGCCCGTGTCTGCATGGCGGCGAAATCGCTACCCGACTGCGGTTCTGTCATGGCGGTACATCCGACGCGTGTACCTGCCAGCATGGGGGCGATCATCGCGCGTTGCAGTTCCGG
The DNA here is from genome assembly GCA_029267315.1 of Alcaligenaceae bacterium. GTDB lineage: Bacteria > Pseudomonadota > Gammaproteobacteria > Burkholderiales > Burkholderiaceae_B > Yanghanlia. The sequence goes on along the minus strand of JAJUJD010000205.1, from coordinate 2,277 downwards.
ATGCCCTGATTGGGCGACCCGCGCGATGATGTTGTGATGATTCACCAGGGAGAACGCAAAGCCGGCATGGCCGTTGGCCAGTTCCTCGCAAACACGCATGCGTGTGTAGAACGATGCACCCGCGCCTCCCATTGCTTGAGGAACTTCGATGCCGGCGAGTCCTGCGTGACAAGCGCGACGCAGTAGATCCAGGTGGGTAGGTATGTCCAAGCCGGTGATCGGCGACAAGTCATCCGTGGCGAAACGCTGCGCCCCCTCGACGAGGCGCTGCTCCGCAGGACTGAGCGTGGCATGGAAGGGGCCCGCGCCGCTCATGTCACTTCCTCAGATCGATGACTACGCGGCCCTTAACCTCGCCACGGATCAGCTGATGGGCAAGCTCGATGCAGTCTTCAAGTGACGCGGTATAAGCAATCTGCTCGCGCACGCTGGCATCAGTCTCTTCGGCAAGGCGTTTCCAAGCCTCTTCCCGTAGGGCTTGGGGCGCATATACGCTGTCTACCCCCGCCAGCGTGACCCCACGCAAGATGAAGGGTGCAACAGTCGCGGGAAAATCCATTCCCTGAGCGAGTCCGCAAGCAGTCACTACGCCACCATAGCGGGTCTGGGCGCAGATGTTTGCGAGGGTGTGGCTGCCCACGCAGTCGACCGCACCGGCCCATTTTTCTTTCTGCAGAGGCTTACCGCTTTCCGACAGCGTTGCCCGATCAACAACTTCAGTGGCGCCGAGTCCCAGTAGACGGTCGCGCTCTTCTACGCGGCCCGTGGATGCGTGGACTTCATAACCACGCCTCGCGAGCAGGGCAACCGCAAAGCTCCCAACACCGCCATTTGCTCCCGTAACCAGCACGGGCCCCTGGTCAGCGCGCACACCGTGACGCTCAAGCGCCATAACCGACAACATCGCCGTGTAACCCGCGGTGCCGATGCTGGCAGCGTCCCAGGCGCTCATGGCGTCCGGTTTGCGCGTGAGCCATCCGGCAGGAACACGCGCTTTCTGTGCCAACCCGCCCCAGTGGAGTTCGCCCATTCCGTGTCCATTGACAATCACGTCAGTGCCGTTGGGGAACTCAGAGTTATCGCTTCGCACTACTGTGCCAACAAGGTCGATGCCCGGAACCATTGGCCACTGACGCACCACTGGGCCGCGGCCGGTTATGGCAAGGGCGTCTTTATAGTTCAGTGTGGAGTACGCGATCTCGATTTCGACTTCGCCGGCAGGTAGTTGAGCTTCGTCCAGTGTGGCGATGCTTGCCTGGGTAGAGCCATCGTCGGCTTTTTGTAGCAATAGGGCTTTGAACATTTATCCTCCAGTTAACTATTAGACCAGTCGGTTTATTTCGATGAAAAAAAAGTTCAGGTGTTCAGGCGTACCAGATATTCCTCGGCGAAGAGGCGCATGGGACGGGGAGAACGCGTAAGCTTGGCACGCAGGATTGCCCCCTCCCACCCTATCCAAAAGAACTCCGCCAGCCGTTCAACATCGTGAGATGGCTGAAGTTCCCCAGCCGCTTGGGCTTCTTCCAAGCAGCGAGCAGTTTGCGCTTCCCACAATTTGAGGACGTTCTCGAGCTGGTTGCGGAACTCATTATCCAATGCAGCCATCTCCTGACCGAGATTGCCTACAAGACAGCCACGCTGAAACTCGTGTCGGCTCATTCCTTCGCAGGCCTCGTCAACAAAGGAATGCAGCCGGGTCAATGGGCTTTCCTCAGCGTTGGTGAGTACACGCTGCAACTTCTTGCAGAAGTAATCTGCATAAGCGTCTATAACGGCGAGCCCAAACTCCTTCTTGCTGCGGAAATAGTGGTAGAAGGAGCCCTTGGGCACGCCCGATTGGCTCAGCACTTGTTCGATGCCCATAGCCTGGAATCCACCCTGGGTACAGAGTTCAACGCCGGTTCGGATAAGCCGGTCGCGGGCAGTTCCTCGTGCAGGTTTCTGGACTGTAGTCGGCATGGATGCTAGGGATCTTCGTAAGTTGGTTTAAATACTAGACCAGTCTATTAGTAATGGCAATGAACTAGCGACTTTTGGGGGCAAACCCTTATCTAGTGCTCAGGTGGACCTCGCACCGACGCCCGGCGTCAAACATTTTTACGGAGAAGCCGGCGTGTACTGCAGTGAACGACATACCGAGGAAAGGTGACCCATTGTTCAAGAAAAATGCGTGCAATGGCGTTGCCCCGGCTGGTAAAAGGCGCTGGCGGCTGGCTTTCCTTTTTATGGCCCCAGCCCTGAGCCACCACCGCGACGATCATTGCAAATACGCCACCT
>JAJUJD010000072.1 GCA_029267315.1 Alcaligenaceae bacterium | reverse complement strand
GTCCCGGCTTCAAGCTGAACGGTATTCTCCCATGAGGGCAGTCGGTGACCAAGCGGGATCATTACCTAGCATGCCGGCCGCCAGTGGTGGCAGTTGAAGCGCTCTACATCAGTGCTTATGCACGTCGAATTGACCCTGCAAGTTCTGTCCGCTGGTTTCCACGACTGACCAGACTGGCTGACCTTCAGGTACCTTGAAAATATCCAGCATGACTGCATTGGTGGTGCATTGAGCGCGTCATGAAAGCAGCCTACGGTGATTATGCGGAAGGTGGATTCTAAGGACCGCCCCACCGTCGCGCAAGAAGTTTGGATCGTTCAAAAAAAAACCTGCCGAATCAGCAGGTGTAAAACTTTTGGGGAAAAGTGAAGGATGTTGTTTTAGATATCTCGGATACCTGCGTCGCGTTAATGCGCTGCCCACATTATGTCGCCAAAAATAATTGATTATTCAAACGGATTGGGGCACGCGATGCCGCCAGTTCGGGCGGTAAACAGATATCCGTGCCGGGAGCCATCGCCTGAAAGCCGCTTCAGGAACAAGTTGGTTCAGGCACTTTGAGCAATTTGTCAGCTGCATTACCTGCATGGGTATCCGTCTGTCAATATGGCTTGCCCGAAGAGTTACGGAATAACTTTCTTGCTACTATCGATCGGTTTCCTGCCTGTATGGGCAGGAAGACTCGGAGACACGCCCACTGCAAGGCTGAATGACTCGGGTTCATCTGAGCGAATACATCACCGTACGTGCGCCTTTCAGGGAACTGACGCACGCCAGTTTGATAGCCGTCTGGAGCTTCCAATGAAATTCCGTAATTCTCTGGCTTTACTGCTTGCCACCGCAGGCCTCGCCGCACTCCCGTCAGCGTTCGCCGAAACACTGACCATCGCGCTTTCTTCCGAGCCCACCTCTGCTGACCCGCACTATCACAAACAAACACAGAACGATGCGCTGGCCGCTCATGTGTTTGAGTCGCTGATCGGGCGTGATGCCGAGATGAATCTCGTGCCGAGGTTGGCCACTTCGTGGAAGAACCTGGATGACAATACTTGGGAAATCAAACTGCGCGAGGGCGTGAAGTTCTCTAACGGTGAACCGTTCTCTTCGCAGGATGTGCTGTTCACGATCTGCCGCACGCTTAATAACAAAACCAACATCACTGCTTCATACACTCAGATGACGCGCGTGCTGGCTGATGTTCAGACGCCTGACGATCACACTGTGATTCTGAAGACCAAAACGCCCATGCCGCTGCTGCCCGCAGAACTGGCGCGTCAGCTGCCCATCATCTGGAATGGCATCATCGAACACGGCGAGCTGACTTTCGATCCGGAGAAAGGCTGCGGCGTAACCGGTCAGTGGCCCACTGTCGTGGAGTTCAATAACGGTAGCTATACCATTGGTACCGGCCCATACAAACTCAAGTCCTATGTGAAGGGCACGGGCATCGAGCTGGAGCGCAACGACAACTACTGGGGCGACAAACCTCATTGGGAAACGGTCAAATTCGTACCCGTGCCCAATGCCGGGCCACGCCTTACCGGCCTGCTCTCCGGTGACTTTGATGTCATCGAGAACCCTGCCGCGCGCGACCTGCCACGGCTGAAGGATAGCGGTGGCAAATACGATTACGTGGTCACGCCTTCCACCCGCCTGATCTTTTTCCAACCTGACGCTGGCCGGGCAGAAAGCCCGTTTGTGAAGAGCCCGGATGGCAAGAACCCCTTGCAAGATCTGCGTGTTCGCCGCGCCATCAATATGGCGATCGACCGCGAGACCATCACTAAGCGCATCATGGAAGATCTGGCACCGCCAGCCTACCAATACATGCCTGATGGAATGTTCGGTGCGCTGCCCAAAGCACCCGTCATCAAGTATGACCCTGAAGCGGCGAAGAAACTGCTTGCTGAAGCGGGCTACGCCGATGGCTTCGAATTGACCATTTCCACGACCAACAACCGCTACATCAATGATGCACAGATTGCTCAGGCGGTGGCCCAGTACCTGTCGCGGATCGGCATCAAGGCATCCGTAGACGCCATGCCGGCCTCGGTGTATTTCCCCAAGCGCGCCAAGCGCGAGTTCAGCTTCTCCATCGGTGGCTGGCCGTCTGAAAATGGCGAGGCATCCGCCCTGTTCCACCTGTGGGTGGCGTCCACTGCAGCGGAAAAGGGCATTGGCACCAGTAACTATGGTGGCTTCTCCGACGCCGAGTTCGACGCTGTCTACACCGAAGCTGCAGTGACGGTTGACCCCGAGAAACGCAAGGCGCTGCTGGAGAAAGCCACACAGATCGCGCTGGACAAGGTACCCCACATTCCCCTGCATTTCGAGAGCAGCATCTGGGCATTCCGCAAGGGGCTGACTTACGAAGGGCGTCGCGACCAGTACACGCTTGCCACCTCAGTCAAGCCCGCGCCCTGACTATGACGCTCGGTGCCGGCATGCCGGCACCTCAATCGGAAATAAGATGGCTTGCGGTAAGGGCGGGTTGTTGTTCCATATGCCCTGCCGCACACCAACCGTTCCGACAAATGTGACGACCAAAGCCTTGAGGAACACTTAGCGTGGTTCTATTCGTTTTTCGCAGGCTTCTGCAAAGTCTCTTCGTTCTACTCGCGGTCTCGGTGGTCGTCTTCTTCGCGGTCTACGCAGTGGGAGACCCGATCGAGCTGTTGGTAAGCCCGGAAGCCACTATGGCAGACCGGGAGGCCACCATCCAGCGCCTGGGGCTGGACAGGCCAGTATGGGAACAATATTTCACCTTCCTCTGGAACGCCTTGCATGGCGACCTGGGCAATTCCTTCGTCCACGGTATTCCAGCACTGGAGCTGATTCTTCAGCGCATGCCGGCCACCTTCGAGCTCGTTGTGGTGGCCATCACGATGACGGTCGTCTTTGGCATTCCCCTGGGTCTGATGGCCGGCCTGCATCGCGACAACTACACCGGCCGCGGCCTGATGGCCGGTTCGGTACTGGGCTTCTCCCTGCCCAACTTCTGGCAGGGCATGATGCTGATCCTGCTGTTTTCAGTCTGGTTGGGCTGGCTGCCTGCGTCGGGACGCGGCGACACGGTGTCGGTGCTGGGTATTCCCCTGTCAATCTTCACCCTCGATGGGTGGTCGCATCTGCTTCTTCCTTCAATTAACCTGGCCGTGGGCAATATTGCGCTGGTTTTGCGGCTGACCGCTACCGGGGTCTATGAAGCGCAAAGTCAGGAGTATGTGAAATTCGCACGCGCCAAGGGGGTGAAACCCGAACGCATCGTGCGCCGGCATATTCTCCGAAATATTCTTATTCCTGTGGTGACCGTGGTTGGCATGGAGTTCGGCAGTTTGATTGCTTACTCCACCATCACCGAAACCGTGTTCGCATGGCCCGGTATGGGGAAACTGCTCATCGACAGCATCTACCAGCTGGATCGCCCCGTCGTCGTCGCCTATGTGATGTTGGTGACGCTGATCTTCGTGGTCATCAACTGTATTGTCGACTTCCTGTATGCGTCGCTGGATCCTCGCGTCCAGCTGGTCTCTACGTCGCATTAAAGCTTATGGCTCAACCGAATCCGAACGCTCGCATACGCACCATCCAGCCCTTGGCCGAGACGCCGCGCCGGTCCGCCATCCTCAAAAAGCTGAGGGGGCGCCCAACGGTAAAAGGGTCGGTCATTGCACTGGTTGTTCTCATGGTGCTGGTGTTCTCTGCGCCCTATTTCGCGCCGCAAGACCCTTACGACCTCACCAAGCTCGACCTTCTGGACGGGCGCCTGCCACCCATGTCGGAATCCATGGATGGCCTGGTGTACTGGCTGGGCACGGACGATCAGGGCAGAGACATGCTCAGTGCCATTCTTTATGGCCTGCGCATCAGTCTGATCGTGGGTCTCTCTGCGGTTGCGCTGTCCACGGCCATAGGCAGCATGGCTGGTTTGATCGCTGCGTATGTCGGTGGCTTTGTCGATGCCCTCATCATGCGCGTTGTCGACTTCGTGCTGGGCTTTCCGACCATTCTCGTCGCCCTGGTATTGCTCGCCATGATGGGCCGCGGGGTGGACAAGGTGATTCTCGCCCTGGTGCTGGTGCAATGGGCTCACTATGCCCGCATCATGCGCAGCCGGGCGTTGCAAGAGCGGCGCAAAGAATATGTGGAGGCCGCAGCCAACCTGGGCTTTCCGTCATGGCGCATCATGGTGTTCCACTTGCTGCCCAATTGCATCGCACCTGTCATGGTATTTGCGACGATTCAAATCGCGACGGCTATCGCCCTGGAGGCCACCCTGTCTTTTCTAGGCGTGGGCGTACCTATCACGGAACCTTCGCTGGGGTTGCTGATTTCCAATGGCTTCCAGTACCTGCTTTCCGGTGATTACTGGATCAGCATGTTCCCGGGCGTTGCGTTGCTGGTGCTCATCCTCTCAATCAACATCGTGGGCGACCGCCTGCGTGAGGCTCTGGATCCAAGACGCTGATGAGTGAAACCATTCTCCAGGTGCGCGGCTTGCGCACCGCCTTTCATACCGAGGCAGGTGCGTGGCCTGCCGTTGATGGCGTCGACCTGACGGTGCGGCGCGGGGAGATTCTGGGCCTTGTTGGCGAGTCTGGTTCGGGTAAGTCAGTGACTGGCTTCTCCATACTCGGCCTGATTGACCCGCCCGGAGAAGTCTTCGAAGGAGAGGTACTGTTCAAAGGCAAGAATCTGAAGGATCTGGACGAAGAAGGCATGCGTCAGCTGCGCGGGGACCGCATCGCCATGATTTTTCAGGATCCGCTCATGACTCTGAACCCGGTTTTAAAAGTCGGGGAACAGATGATGGAAGCCATTCTTACGCATGCGGATGTCCCCGCATCAGAGGCGCGCGAGCGCTGCCGCAAAGCGCTCGAATTGGTTGGCATACCGTCGCCAGAGAAAAGGCTAGACAGTTACCCCCATGAATTTTCCGGCGGAATGCGTCAGCGCGTGGCAATTGCCATCGCCATGTTGAACAACCCCGATCTGATCATCTGCGACGAGCCCACCACTGCACTGGACGTCACCATTCAAGGACAGATTCTGTATCGCATGCAGGAAATTTGCCGCGAGCACGATACAGCGTTGATATGGATCACCCATGATCTCGGCGTGGTGGCAGAGCTGGCCGACAACGTGGCGGTCATGTACGCCGGCCGCATTGTTGAATCCGGGCCTGTCGATGTCGTCCTTGACGCACCCCGTCACCCATACACCCAAGGTCTGCTGGAATCCATGCCGGGACACACTGTTCCAGGAACACGACTGCATCAGATCAACGGCATGGCCCCCACGCTCGCAGGACGGCCGGAAGGCTGTCCGTTTCGCCCACGCTGCCCGCGCGCCATAGAGCTCTGTGCGGTAGAAATGCCGCCCGTTGAAGAGGAAGGCAACCGCAATTTCCGCTGCTTTGTACCCATTGCCCGTGAGACTCCATGACGCAGCAAGAACCCCCCGTCATTGAACTGCGCAACGTTCATAAGCGCTTTGAACAGCGCCCCGACCTTGCACAGCGCCTCCTGGCCCTGTTCGGCCGCCCGCTGGCACAGCAGACGGTGCATGCCGTCAACGGCGTTGACCTGACAGTTCACCGCGGTGAGGTCCTGGGCTTGGTCGGCGAATCCGGTTGCGGCAAATCCACCCTGGGGCGGGTGGTAGCAGGCTTGCACCGGCAGACCGAGGGAGAAGTCCGCTATCAGGGGCGTTTGATCCAGGAACTGCGCGGTGCCGACAAGCTGGCGTACATACTGGGTGTCCAGATGATCTTTCAGGACCCGCAAGCGTCGCTCAACCCTCGCCAACGCGTTCACCAGATACTTGGGGAAGCCCTGAAGGTCCATAAGCTCGCGCCGCCAGCAGAAATTGCCAAACGCATCGACCAGGCCTTGTCGGAAGTAGGCCTGGAACGAGAATACCGCGACCGCTTCCCGCATCAGATTTCCGGCGGCCAGCGTCAGCGCATTGGCATTGCGCGCGCATTGATGGTCTCGCCCAAATTTCTCGTGTGTGACGAACCAGTTGCGGCGCTGGATGTTTCCATTCAGGCGCAGGTCATCAACTTGTTCATGGACCTGCGCGAACAGCACGGTTTTACCTACCTGTTCATCAGTCATGATCTCGGTGTGGTCAAGCATATATCCGACCGCGTAGCGATCATGTACCTGGGCAGGATTGTGGAACAGGCGCCTGCGAAAGAAATCTTCGCCCATGCCAATCACCCGTACACGCAGGCCTTGCTGGCAGAGGTACCTGACGTCAAGCGCCGCGGGCGTAAGTTCACGCCCATAAAGGGAGAGATCCCCTCACCATTGAATCCGCCGTCTGGCTGCACCTTCCACCCACGATGCCCGCATGCTATGCCTCGCTGCAAGGAAGCCGTGCCCGCATTGAAGGAAATTGCGCCGGGCCATTGGTCGGCGTGCCATTTGAATGATTAGCCAGGTGTTGCCATCATGCAATCCATGACAAATGCAGATCGCATTGAACAAGAACTCAGCCACGCCGGCCGCAATGCCTTCACCTATATCGATGTGGAGCACCACACGGAGCGGCCTCTCACGCTCAACACTTATCGGCCCCCCACTTACACCGCTGACCGGCCGGTCGTATTCGTCCAGCACGGGGTATTGCGCAACGGCGATGATTACCGTGATTTCTGGATTCCGGCCGCGGACAAGCACAATTTGCTAGTCGTAGCACCCACGTTCTCCAACGAAGCCTGGCCGGGCGTAGAAAGCTATAACAATGGGCGCGCCGTCACTGACTCCGGCTCGGTGCGCCCCACGGCCGCATGGACGTACGCCCTGTTGGAGAGAATCTTCGCGGACCTGCGAGCATCCGGAGTCACGACAGTCGGGCAGGCCCACCTCTTCGGTCATTCCGCTGGCGGCCAGTTCGTACACAGGCTGATGAGTAGCCAATCGCATGCACCATTCTGTGCGGTCGCGGTGGGAAATCCCGGGTGGTACACGCTCCCCACCTTCGACCATCCGTTTCCAGAAGGACTAGCTGGCGCAGGGCTTACTGAAGAGCACCTCGTACGCCTGCTCGCTTACCCCCTTTCGATACTTGCTGGTGACCAAGACACCCTGACCAGCGACCCTAACCTCCCTTCGGAGCCGGCGGCGATGCGCCAGGGGCGGCACCGCTTTGCCCGCGCCCACTTCTATTTCGAAGCGGGGCAACGTGAGGCCCAGCGTCGCAATGTCCCATTCAATTGGACCCTACAAACGGTACCGGGCATCGGTCATGATGGACGGGCCATGTCGGCCGTGTGTGCCAGCCTCTGGTTCGAAGGCAGAATGCCGGATGCCGCCGAATTGGCCGCCATGGCCAGCCAACATGTGGCCTGACACTGGCCTGACTCTTTCCACTTGGAGTTTTTGAATGTCCACGCTAGCAAACACCGAGTCGCTCGTCGCAGGAATCAAGTCATGGGTACAGTGTGAATCGCCCAGCAATTCCCCGGAAGGGGTGGCCAAGATGGTGGCCATCATTGCCGAACAGGCACGCGCTGCCGGCTTGAACGTGGAGCAGACGGACCTGGGCCCTCATGTCGGCCCGCTGCTGTACGTCAGCAATCGTGTCGCGGGTGACACCCGCCCCGGTATTCTGGTGCTAGGCCACACTGATACGGTGCACCCAATCGGCACGCTGCAGGAGAACCCTTGCCGAATCGAGGGGGACCGCCTGTACGGGCCGGGTAGCTATGACATGAAGGCGGGTATCTATCTGGCACTGTCTGCGCTCTCCACGCTGGTTACGCCAGGTTCCACCCAGCTGCCCGTGGATTTCCTGATGGTGCCAGATGAAGAAACCGGCAGCCATGCCTCCCGCTCATTCATCGAAAAGTTTGCCTCCAACGCGAAATATGCGCTGGTGTGTGAGCCGGCACGTCCCAATGGTGGTGGCTGCGTGACCGCGCGCAAAGGCACGGGCATGCTTCGGTTGAATGTGAAAGGGCGCCCTTCCCACGCCGGCATGCAGCATGAAAAGGGACGTAGCGCCATCAAGGAAATGGCCCATCAAGTGCTGGCGCTGGAGGCGATGACTGACTATGAGCGCGGTGTGACCGTCAGCGTGGGCGTCATCTCAGGCGGCACGGCCACCAACACGGTTCCCTCCCAGTGCCGCTGTGTCGTGGATTTCCGCATTCCCGACATGGAGGCCGCCGAAGATGTCGTCCGCCGCATGCGTGGCCTGCGCGCCGTCGGCCCCGATACAGAATTGGAAATCGACGTGGAAGTGAACCGTCCACCGATGGTACGCACTGAAGCGGCCGTAGGGTTGCTGCGCAGGGCACAAGAATTGGCCGCCGAAGCCGGCTTCCAGATCGACGAAGTTCCCATGACAGGCGGGGGCAGCGATGCGAACTTTACCTCGGCCATGGGCGTACCCAGTCTTGACGGCCTGGGCGCAGACGGCGACGGCGCCCACACCCTGCATGAGTACATATTGGTTTCGACGCTGGCGATGCGCGCGAAGTTCTGGGAGCTGATGCTGAGCCGGCTGAATTGAACTGACGCTGGGGGTATAGTTAAACGCTGCACGCGCTGAAAAGGAGTGACAGCGAAATGCGAAGCTTCATAAGGTACCTTCTCGCCACCTGCCTGTTTGCCGCCGCTGGCACTGCCGCAGCGTTGGAAGTGGGTGACATGGCCCCTGACTTCCACCTGTCTGCAGCAGACGGAAAAACCTATAGGCTGTCCGACTACCGCAACAAACAGGCGGTCGTCCTGGCATGGTTTCCGAAGGCCAGCACCTATGGCTGCACCATCGAATGCAAGTCGCTGGCCGAAAACGGCGACAAAATCCGCCAATTCGATGTCACCTACTTCATGGCCAGTGTTGATCCACTGAAGGCCAACTCCGACTTCGCGGAAGAAACCAACGCCGACTTCCCCATTCTCAGCGATGAAGACAAGACCGTAGCGCGAAGCTATGAGGTGTTGGGCCTCATGGGCGTGGCCAAACGTCATACCTTCTACATCGGCAAGGACGGCCGGATTCTGAAAATCGACACGGATGTCACCCCGGAGACATCTGCTGAGGACATGTTACGCAACCTGCAAGCGCTGGGCGTGGAGAAACGCCCTCAGTAGAATAAGCGCCGCAGAAATCTCGCTGGCGCACATATTCGGCGCCATACTGGGCGCCCTATTACTCTATTGTTCCATTAATGGAACACCCAGGTGAAAACATGGCTGTTTATCCCGTTTAAATATCAAATTAAAGTAGGGCCATCGACTGAAATTCCATACGAGGCTCACCATGATCACACTACGCAAATCTGAAGACCGGGGTCGCACTACGCACGGCGGATGGTTGCAAAGCGCTCATAGTTTCTCCTTCGGAGATTATTTTGACCTCAAGCATCAAGGCCATGGCAATCTCAGAGTCATCAACGACGATATCGTCGCCCCTGGCCACGGCTTCCCTACACATGGTCATCGAGACATGGAAATCATCAGCTATGTGCTGGATGGCGAACTGGCGCACAAAGACAGCATGGGCAACGGCGAAACTGGGGCTGCCAATAGCGGCATTGTGCGTCCCGGCGACATACAGCGCATGAGTGCTGGCACGGGCGTAATGCATAGTGAATTCAATAATCTTGATGACCGGCCGACCCATTTTCTGCAAATCTGGATCAAACCCAAGTTCAAAGGCATACGACCCAGCTATGAGCAGAAGCACTTCGATCGCGCAGAGCGGCAAGGGCGCTTGACGCTGGTCGTATCTCCCACCGGTGCGGACGGCTCAGTCAGCGTGAATGCCGATGCATCGCTTTATGCCGGCTTGTTCCATGAAGGCGAAACATTCGAGCAGGCGCTGGACCCCGGGCGTCTGAGCTATGTGCACCTGGCGCGCGGCACTCTGCGTATCAACGGCGTCGTTCTAACAGAAGGCGATGGCGCGCTGCTGGAAGGCGAAACCACCCTGAGACTGGAAGACGGTGAGCACGCGGAGGTGCTGGTCTTCGACCTGGCCCAAGCCTGAGTGGGCCATTCCCGCCGCCCTGACGGTGTGCCGCCCTTCAATTCATCTGGAAGCTCGACGGGACGGGCGTGACTGCCCTTCCCGTCGTAAAAAAGGAGACCAAGTTTCGAATAACCAGCTCGGTCATGCGTCGGCGGGTTTCGTGAGTGGCACTGCCGATATGAGGCGTCAACACCACGTTGTCCAGGCCAAGCAGAGGGCTGTCTGCGAGAGGTTCGTGTTCAAACACATCCAACGCAGCACCTCTGATTGCTCGTTCTGAAAGTGCCCGGCACAAAGCAGCTTCGTCAATGACGCTGCCTCTCGCAATGTTCACGATGAAGCCCTCCGGGCCCAGACGGCCAAGCACGGATTCGTCGATGAGATGAAAGGTATCTGCGCCACCGGGACAGGTCACGATCAGAATATCCACACTGGCGGCCAAGGCCTCGACGGAAGAAAAATACGACCAAGCCACTGCTTGCGGCTTACGTCCAAAGTAAGCAATGTCCACCTCGAACGCTTCCAGGCGGTTTGCAATCTCCTTGCCTATCCGCCCCAAGCCGACAATACCTACCTTCTTGCCCGCCAGGTCATAAGCCAACGCCGGTGTAAGGTGCAACCACTGCCCTTCCCGGACAAACCGGTCGGCGGCGGGCAGCCGGCGGAGCAGCGAGAACAGGAGCCCGATAGCCAGTTCGGCCACCGCCTTGTTCAACACATCGGGCGTGTGGGTGACAACGATTCCTTTCTGCGCCGCGTAGTCCACCGGAATGCCATCGAACCCGACGCCATTGGTGGCGATAATCTTGAGAGCGGGCAGTTGGTCGATCAGCGCTTTCGTCACCCGGTAATTGGACCGAGTGACCAGCCCCTTTACCTGTTGTGCGAGGCGGGGGTCCCGCTCGATGGCCGCTTCATCGACCAAGGTAAACGTTTCCTTCAGCCGTGCTTCATCCTCAGGCGTAAAGGCACCGAATTTGAGAAGCGGCGGGAAATGACTCCCTTCACTGCCCTGCATGCACCAGCGCCTCGGCATTATGCAAACGGTAGCCCACGGCACGAAGCTCCTGCATCAAGGATGAGGTCTGCTCTGGGCTCATATTGACCAGGGGCGGTCGAACGGTAAACCAGCCGTCATCACCCGTTTCCGCCGCAATTGCCGCCTTCATCGCTGGAATCATCGGATACTTCGCAAAAATGCCGCGGACGACGTTAAGGCGCTCCTGTTGCTGATCTGCGTCCTCGTTCTGCCACGTTTGGGCCAGCTGGGAAATCTCCGCAGCATTGACATTGCCCGTGGCGGTGATGCAGCCCGCCCCACCATGCCGCAAGGTCGCCAGCAGAAAGCTTTCACTGCCAGCAAAGACATCGAAGCCCTGGGGCTGAAAGCGCTCCAGCATGGCCAAGGTATTGTTCCAGTCGCCGGAACTGTCTTTGATGCCGGCAATATTGTTCGGGTACGCCTTCAGCAGCCGGTCTATGAGATCGAGCGAAATGGGGACCTGCGAGACCGGAGGAATGTGATACAGGTAGACCTTCAGACGATCATCGGCCACGGCGTCAATGATCGTGGCAAAGCTGCGGTACAGCCCTTCGTCGCTTACTCCTTTGTAATAGAAAGGAGGCAGCATCAGCACGCCCGCGCAGCCGGACTCCACGGCATGGCGCGTGAGCTCAATTGAATCGGATAGGGCACAACAGCCGGTGCCAGGCATCATTTTCTGGGCAGGCAGGCCGTCTTCCAATAAAGCATCCAGCAGCAGGCGCTTTTCCTTGACTGACATTGAGTTCGCTTCCGAATTCGTCCCGAAGATTGCCAGGCCCACCCCCTGATCAATCAACAGTTTGCAATGTTTGCGGAACCGGCTCACGGAAGGGCTGTAATCCGCCTCGAAGGGCGTGAGAACGGGCGACAGAACGCCCCGTATTTTGGTGCTGACCATGACGACTCCCTGTACACGTTAATCCCACAAGTATGTCTGGCCGCTTTTCTCATGGGAATCACTTGGTGCTACATTCAAAACAAAAAATAATTTTGCTTCGAAGCGAAAAACAATGGAGACAAGGATGGACATCAAGACCATGCAGAGCTTCGTCGCAGTTGTCGAAGGCGGGTCGTTTGCAGAAGCCGCGCGCAGGCTGGACCTGACCCCGGCCGCCATTGCAGCGCGCATCAAGGCATTGGAAACCGATCTTGGGGTGGAGCTGGTCAAACGGTCAGGCAGGTCGGTGCGCCCTACGGAAAGCGGAATGCGCATTCTTGAAGGCGCCCGGGCCGTCATAAGAAATATTCGTGACCTGCGGGCCATGGCTCTGGATGGCAAGCAGCCTGGGGAGCTGCGCCTGGGGTGCTTTGTTTCGGCTCTGACGAATGTCCTGCCTCCCATATTGAAGGCGCTCTACGCCAGACACCCTGACGCTTCGGTATTCGTGACTCCTGGAGGTTCTGTAGATCTTTGCGGGAAGGTGGGCAATGGCGAGCTGGACGCCGCAATCGTTGTGGAACCCCAGTTTGCCGTGCCAAAGAACTGCGTATGGGAAGCCTTCATGGAAGAACCGCTGGTGGTGGTTGCTCCGGCCCACCTGGCTGGGGGCGACGCCCACGAATTGCTCGCAACTCAGCCCTTCATCCGCTATGACCGCAACATTTATGGCGGCCAACTGGCTGACCGGTATTTGCGGGACCACCAGATTTTCCCGCGCCAGCGTCTCGAAATTGATGGCTTGTTGGCCATTGTTTCGCTGGTGCATGAGGGCTTGGGGGTGTCACTGCTCCCTGATTGGTCCTCTATGTGGAAATCTTTGAACGTCGTAAGAATTCCCTTGCCGGGGCGCGCACCGCTGCGCAGAAATGGCTTGTTGTGGAACCGGCAAGGCCCGCACGCAAAAATGGCGGAAACCATTATCTGCGATGCGCACACCATCTTCAGGAATATGCAAGGCAGTCTGCCAAGTCCCCGTTATCGAAGGGATACTCCCGCGGGCTGCAGTGCAGTCAGTTCCCCTTCAGGCGAAAAGTAGCTTGGTGGCTAGGGCTTCTCTTCAGGGCGGCCCCGCAAGAATTCGAAGTCGACTCCCTTGTCCGCCTGCGTTACGGTTTCGAGGAAAAGCTTCTTGTAACCGCGCTGCGCAGCCGGGATGGTGACCGGCTGTTCGGAGCGGCGCCGCGCCAACTCTTCATCAGAGACCATCAAGGAAAGCTCGCGACGGCTGACACTGAGGCGAATCCGATCGCCATTGCGCACCAGGCCCAGCGGCCCGCCCACCGCCGATTCCGGTGTGACATGCAGGACAATGGTGCCAAACGCCGTTCCGCTCATGCGCCCATCAGAAATACGAATGATGTCCTTCACGCCGCGCGAAGCCAGCTTCCTGGGAATGGGAATGTAGCCAGCCTCCGGCATGCCTGGCGCCCCCTTTGGGCCAATACTCTTCAGCACCAGCACGTCGTCCGCGTTGACATCCAACCCTTCGTCATCGATTCGGGCGGCGAGGTCGGCCGCGTTCTCAAAGACGACTGCTCGCCCCTCGTGCTCCATGAGCCCTGCATCGGCCGACGATTGCTTGATGATTGCCCCCCCGGGCGCCAGATTCCCCCTGAGCACAGCAATTCCGCCCTGGGGGTAGACTGGATTATTCAGGGGTCTCACGACATCCTGAGCGAATCCCGGACCGGAGCTATCGATTTCCTCGCCCAGACTTCTGCCGGTTACAGTCATAGCCTCCAGCTTGAGCAAGGGTTTCAAGGTTCTGAGGAGGGTGGCCATACCGCCGGCTTTATGGAAGTCTTCCATGTAGTGCTGGCCCGATGGCTTCAAATCGACCAGCACCGGTGTATCGCGGCCCAGACGGTCCAAGGTTTCGAGGTCCAGTTCCAGCCCCAACCTGCCTGCAATGGCTGTGAGGTGGATGATTCCATTCGTGGAGCCCCCTATGGCAAGCAGCACCCGCATGGCGTTTTCAAAAGAGTCCGCT
>JAJUJD010000139.1 GCA_029267315.1 Alcaligenaceae bacterium | reverse complement strand
TGGATTTCCTCAGCGCGTTGGACTTGTTCTATGAGCAGGCCTTCCAGCCCTAGAATAGAATCCAGTGGGGACATCGGCATTACTTCCGTTAAACCTGTTCTTCGCAAAAACAAGTCTAGCGAATGTCGATCGTCCCCCTTCATGATGAAGAGCCAACTGTTCTGTCACGCGTCCAGCCGGAATCGTGAGCGTTGCTTCCGACGGACGGCACCGCCGGAGTGCCGACGCAAAGCGTCGGAACGCAACAGGCTCCGTCTTATTCGACGAAGGAAAACTCGCTGATTTTGCAGACGTCTACATTCCTCTTCACTACGGAATCACCGTCTTCAAATTCGCCCTTGAAATCGAATTTGCACGCGCCAGTGCCGTCATCGATATCGATCAGCAACGACTCGCCCGGCATGATGACATCCTCGCCCAGAATATCTTCTTCCCAATCATTGGTGGATGTGCGCGACGCGTAGAAGGCGAAGATCGGAGTCTTGGTTTTGTTGATGACCTTGACCTTGCGATCAGCAGCCAATGCGGAGTTGGTACCGGCCAGTGCGGCGACGGCGATGGCAGACAACAAGAGAATACGCTTGAACATGATGAGCCTTATGAAAACGTCAAAATAACGGCGGTATGCGTTTCCGGACGTTTTGCCGTAAGGCTGGACGTCCAATCGCATCGACTGGAACTGTACGGTTTGGTAAAAATTAGCAACATCCCTGAAACTGGGTATTTTCTATTCACGCCCGCAGAATCCCGTGTTTCAGTGATGACAGGCGAAGTCCGCGCGCATACGATGCCGACATGCGAAATTCCTTACCCGAACTTCAGGCGGTCCTGCCTTCCCCGGTGCTGGTGGTGGAGGACGAACCCTTATTGCAGCAGCGGCTGCAAGGCATTCTGCTGCAGCTGGGCTATGCGCCGGACGCTTTGCTGCTTGCCGCCAGCTTCAGCGAGGCGCGCGCCTGCCTCGCCAGCCAGCCCGTCAGCCTGGCACTCGTGGATCTGATGCTGCCCGACGGCAGCGGGCGCGATCTGATCGCGCATATGCGGGCGGAGAGCCCGGAGATGGGCATTCTCGTGGTGTCGGCCTGGAGCTCCGAGGAATCCATACTTTCCGCCCTGCGCGCCGGCGCCACCGGCTATGTATTGAAAGAGCGCGACGACATTGAGGTTTCTATGTCCATTCGCAGCGTCTTGCGCGGCGGCGCACCAATTGACCCCTTCATAGCGCGGCGGATCCTTCAGCTGCTGCCCCTGGGAGACGACGCGGGCGAACGCAGTGTGACAAGACACGAACTCTCTCCGCCAGCCCCGAAATATTCAGCAGGCTTCATTGCTTCGGAAGCGCACGCGGCTAACGCAGCCCCCCCCCTCGGCCGTAGGCCGCCGCCGCCCGCCAATACGGTTTCCCCTGCCCAACACGGAGAATCACTCAGTGACCGCGAAGCCCAGATTCTTCGACTGGTGGCTGACGGGCTGACCAATCGGGAAATCGCCGAGCGCCTGTTCCTCTCGCGATACACGGTAGAAAGCCACGTCAAGCGCATCTATCGCAAGCTGGCAGTATCCACACGCACGATGGCCGTTCGGGCCGGCCGCGCTCGTGGAGTGATAGAGTGAATCGTCTGCTGGCCGGATGGCTGGCAATCCTTGGTACTTGGTCGCTGCTCTTTCTGGCAGCAACACCTGCCTGGGCGGCTGAGCCGCAAGTTTGCACAGCGCAAGTGCTGTCATCTGCCGCTGCCCGTGCGCAGAAACCAGATGACAGCCGCCCTTTCGACGGATGGGAGCCGGTGGAGCTGCCCGACATCTGGGTTCACCGATGGCCGGGCTTCGATGGAACAGTCTGGTACCGCATCGAATGGGAATGGGTGTGCGACGGCGGTTCTACAGGCGCATCTAAGCAGGCCCTGGCGCTCAGCCTCGGGGGCATCAGCATGGCCGGCGAAGTCCACATCAATGATGACCTTTTGTGGCGTGATGCTTCGCTGACAGAACCCTTGTCTCAATCGTGGAACATGCCTCGCTTATGGCTGCTGCCGGAATCGGCCCTGCGAGATGGGGTCAACACCATCTGGATACGCGTGGTGGGCATGGCCGCCTACACCCCCGGTTTGGGAACCCTGTTCCTGGGCCCGCTGGCTCAGGCCGAAACCATTCATGCCTCCAACCTCTGGCGCCAGCGCAACGTCCACTACATTGCCATGGGCCTTTCGGGCGCCATGGGTTGTATCTATCTGGTGGTCTGGTGTTTGCGCCGTTCCGAGCAGGCGTATGGTTGGTATGCACTGATGTCACTTTGCTGGGTGGTTTATATGGCCACGATACTGGCGACGGATGCCTGGCCGTTCGACAGCATTGAGGCGCATTCACGGCTGAACAATGTAGCTTTCATACTTTATGTGATGGCGTTCTGCCTGTTCACGTGGCGGTTCGGCGCCCAGCAGCTGCCGCGTGTGGAGAAAGCGCTATGGCTGACCACGGGAGCAGGAATTCTGGTTTCACTGGTGGCCACCCGGCCGTCCATGGAGCTGGTCTGGGGCATTTTCGTGCTGATTTTTCTGGCTAACAGCCTTCAGTTCCAATGGCATGCCTGGCGCACTCGTGAGCCGCAACACCTGCTGCTGGCACTTTGCTGGCTGGTGTTTCTGATAGTAGGTGTGCACGATATACTGGTTTTGCTCAAGGGCTGGGGCTCACACGAAATGTGGGGTGCGCTCACCGGCCCGGTCACCGTTCTGTTCATGGCGCTGCTGTTGGGCGGACGTCTGGCTTCCAGCATGCACCGCATTGAGCACTTCAATCAGGAATTGCAGGAACACGCCGCTCAGGCGCGGGCCGAACTGGCCGAAGTTCTGGCCCGTGAGCATAGCCAGGCACTGTCCCATGCCAGGCTGCGGGAAAGAATGGCCATCGTTCAAGACCTGCATGACGGCCTGGGGGGTAGCCTGGTCCGGAGCATGGCCTTAGTGGAGCAGTCTCGGGAACCCCTTTCCAACGAGCGCATGCTTTCACTGCTCAAAGTGCTGCGCGATGACCTGCGCCAGGTGATCGATTACGAGTCCAGCGCCAGCGCGGTGGTACCGGAAACCCCCATTCAATGGATAGCACCGCTCCGTCACCGCTTCACCCGCCTTTTCGACGAACTGGACATCGAGATCTCCTGGCAGGTGGCAGAAAAATGGCGCAGCCCGCCGAGCGCACTGCACTGCCTGGGCCTCGCACGAGTGGTGGAGGAAGCCCTGTCCAACGTCATCAAGCACAGTCAGGCGCGCCATGTCAGCGTCAGCTGCGCACAGCCAGAGGCGGACACCCTGCGCATTGTGATCCAGGACGATGGCGTCGGCTTCGATGTGCAGGCCGTGCGCGAGGCCGGCCTGGGGGTTGGCATGCGCAGCATGGCGGCCCGGGCCGAACGTCTGGGCGGACACATGGATGTTTCTTCTGGGGATGGGGGAACCGTGATATGCGTGATTCTGCGCTTGTAAACCCGTGAGCCACACAGCCCGCGCCTACGTCAGGCCGGGCGCAATAAATGCTGGTGACTTTTTCGAGCAATATGTCGCATAATGTGACTAATTGTATTCTTACGACGCCATGCATAAGGCCCGCTACTGGCTGCTACTCAAAATCGCCAAATTGCCGAAGGTCTTCACCTACGGAGTTGGGGCATTGGCAGCATTCCTTGTGTTCATGGCCGCAGTCACCACGACAATCTGGCTGGACACAGCGCGTATGGCCAAGCAGCATGAACATGCACTCGGGCTCTATGCCGCTGCTATTGCCGAAAGCGGCCAGCTCCTGCAGCACTTGTTCTCGCATGACGACCTGGGCTGCAACCCGGCTGACCTCCTGCATCTCAATGCTCACCTGCTGAAGTCACACTATCTGCGTGAAATCGGGATCATGAATGTGGACGGCGCACTGGCCTGCTCCACCGCCCTGGGCATACTGGACACCCCGATAAAAGGTGGTTATCCGGTAAAGGAAAGTCGTTCGGGGCTGAAGATTCTGGTCAATGTTCCCCTGGCCATTTCCGACAAATCCGTGCTGGCCGTCATTGTGCAGGACCCGCCGTTCAACACCGTGGTCAGCCCTTTTGTTATCGACGAAATCTATCGCAGTGCAGATGTTGTCTGGATGCACACGGTCAACGGCCTGATACTGATGCATACCGATGTTCCGCCTGATGTTCTGGAAGAGATGCAGTCACGGGCAGTGGGCTCCACCGGCCCCGGTTTTTCGCTGCACACTGACGGATATGAGCTGCTCACGGCAGGCCCACAACCCGACCTGCTGCTGCAGACCCACCGCAGCCTGGCGGCCATTGCTGCAGACAACCCATTCCTTTTTCCCGGGGCTCTGCTGGGGGCGCTACTGATCGGCGGGCTCACCACCGCTGCCGTCAGCCCGCATGTGCGCAAGCTCGCCGGCCTGCAGAATCGGCTCGAATATTTGTGCGATGAGCGCTATCTGACCCTCGAATATCAGCCCATCTTCGATCTGGACACCCTCAAACCGGTAGGATGTGAAGTGCTTGCCCGGCTCAGCGAGGGGCAGACGCGCTGGATGCCCGACAGCTTCATCTCCGCGCTGCAGGAAAACGAGCTGGAACAACAGTTTGACCACGCCGTGGCGCGCAAAGCCATCCGTGAGCTGGCGCAACATCTGCCCAGACTGCCGGACGACTTTGCGGTAGCGCTGAACTTCTTCCCGCGCTCCGTGAAACCCCACACGCTGCTGCCCGTCCTGAATGAAGCAATGAACGCTTCAGGCCGGGCTGATTTCCATATCTGCATAGAAATTGTGGAACACGCACTCTCCACAGATTTGCTGGGGGAAGTGGAGTGCCTGAAATCCAGTGGCTTCGAGATCGCTGTGGACGATTTCGGCACGGGCTACTCGAACCTGCGCGCCGTCACAATGCTTTCGCCGCAGCGGTTGAAAATAGACCGCAGCTTCGTGAGCGAGCTGGAAGAGCAAGGCCTGCGCTCCAACCTCATTGCCGAGATTGTCGACATCGCCCGCGCCGTGAACGCACAAACCATTGCGGAGGGCATAGAAACCATGCGCCAGGTGCGACTGCTGACCCTGGCGGGTGTCAGGTACGGGCAAGGGTTTGGCCTTGCCCGCCCCATGCCGGTGACGGAACTGGGTGCCATGCTGCGCCAAAGCTTCGTCGCAGCCTAAACCTGCCAGCGCCCCTCGTGGATGTTCTGCAGCCAGAGGGTACAGCTGAGCGACTTGGCATCGGTGATCCCACCTTCGCGGCATGCGTCCAGCACATCGGAAATGGCGACCACATCAACATGCAGGAACTCATCTTCGTCGGGCTGACGCTCCCCTGCCGACAAGCCCTGCGCCACAAATATGTGCAGGACTTCGTCCGAATAGCCCACGGCCAGATGCATCGTGGCAACCTGCTTCCAGTTTGACGCCGAATACCCCGTTTCTTCCAGCAGTTCGCGTTTGGCGCATTCCAGCGGCGGTTCGCCGGCGTCCAGCTTCCCGGCCGGGAATTCCAGCATCATTTGCTTGACCGGGTAGCGGTATTGCCTGACCATGACCACGTGGTCGTCGTCAACAAAGGCAATTACCACCACGGCCCCGGGGTGCAGGACATATTCGCGGGTACCCTCCCGACCGTTGGGCAGCCTTACGGTATCGCGCCTGACTTTAAGGAAACTGCCCTCGAAGACAGACTCGCTGGTGATGGTGGTTTCGGTGAGATCTGCTTCCTGCTCACTCATTCAAATTTCCCTGTTGTTCTTCGGATGGCGCTCAGGGCGCGGGGTTCGGGTAGCGCAGATGCACGTCACGGATGCTCTTTAGCAGATCCTCCGAAAGCGTCACATCGACAGATTCGATATTCTCCTTGAGCAGTTCCAGCGTGGTGGCACCGATAAGATTGCTAGTGACGAACGGCTGCTGGTTCACAAAAGCCAGCGCCATGGTGGCCGGCGAGAGCCCGTGTTGGCGGGCGAGCCCGATGTATTCTGCCGCCGCCTTCTCGACCTGGGGCTTGGAGTAACGGTCGAAGCGGGTGAAAAGCGTCAGGCGCGCGCCTTCCGGTCGGGCACCATTGAGGTACTTGCCAGTGAGCACACCCATGGCCAGGGGGGAATATGCAAGCAGCCCGACGCCTTCGCGGTGAGTGAACTCTGACAACCCCGTTTCATAGCTGCGGTTGAGCAGGTTGTACGGGTTCTGAATGGATACGATGCGGGGCAGGCCACGCGTCTCGGACAATTTCAGGAATTGCGCCACTCCCCAGGGCGTCTCGTTGGACACGCCGACATAGCGGATCTTCCCTGCTTTCACGAGACCTTGGAGCACGTCCAGCGTTTCTTCGATGGGAACGCTTTGCTCGTCATCCTTCCACGGATAGAGTGGGCGACCGAAGAATGTGGTGGTGCGGTCGGGCCAGTGCAATTGGTAAAGGTCGATGTAATCTGTCTGAAGCCGTTTCAAGCTTTCGTCCACTGCCTGGGTGATGTTGCTGCGGTCCAGGCGTGTCTTTCCCCCACGGATGTGGCCGGGGCGTTTGGGGTCGGACGTGGGGCCGGCCACCTTGGTGGCGAGCACGATTTCGTGGCGTTTGCCGGTTTTTGCCAGCCAGCTGCCGATGTAGGCCTCCGTCCTGCCCTGGGTTTCAGCGCGAGGGGGCACGGGGTACATTTCCGCGGTATCCACCAGGTTCACCCCGTGATCCAGAGCGAAGTCCAGCTGTTCATGCGCTTGCGCCTCTGTGTTTTGCTCGCCCCAGGTCATGGTGCCCAGCCCGATCAGGCTGACTTCGATATCGGTATGGCCCAACTTCCGGTATTTCAAGGTCGGTACTCCCGTGAATTTGAAATGAATTGATCAATACTAGCGGAATGAATGGCCCTATGCGAAGCGCGACATAGCCTTCAAACCCCAAGTCATTGATAAATAAATATTTTTTGGTATCATGGAAAGTCGACCACTAACAGGGAGGTAACAATTTGTTCAAACTCATTCTTCCACAATCAACATTCCATCATGGGCGCCGTTCCGCCCAATCTTCACATTCCAATTCTTTGTCTCAGCGTGTCCGCCATTTGCGTCACGCACTCGCGCAGCGCGTGGTTGCGCACAAGAATCGCGCCCAGCCCGGCAACTCCTAGCCGGGGCCTAGCCTGTTCCCGGGCTCTTGCCCGTTTGGCGCTCCCTCCATTGATTTCACATTGACCTGCAGCCGCCCGCCAAACTGCGTTAACGCCCGCATTCAGCGGCCATGGTTGCGCAGGTATACCTCTGGCCCCATGGCTTCGATCTGGCGATCGACCATCACCCGAAACGGGCGCAGCAAGGGCTGAAAATCTTTTTCCGGCTCCATAAGTGCCAGAACCCGCGCCACCGCTTCAACAGTAGCCAGTGATGCCGGCACGTCCGCCCTCCTGATACGGTAATCGGAGGGCGATCCGGCGGCCAGGCCAAGTCTGGGCAGAGCCTGCAACAAAGGGTTGGCACGTATGAGCTGGCGCGCTTTTCTCCAGGTACCGTCAGGCACCAGCACAAGCGGGTGTTCGCCCTCTTCAGCCGGAACAGGTTCAAGCGCGGGTTGATTGTCAGTTCCCGGGAACAGCAGAAAGACCCTGCGATGTTCCTCCAGCACCGTCTCCAGTTCCGGAAACCGCTCACCCACCCAGAGTTCAGCGTGACGCAGCCCCAGCACGGCCAGGCGTGCCGTATTCATCGGATGCCTGGACTCCTCCGGATGCTGCAGCACGATCACGCGTGAGCGGTGATCCAGCGACGGAATATGGGGGCACAAACAGTGTGACTGGGGGCGCTTGCAACGCTCACAGCGCCGGCGGGGGCAGGGGTTGGCTGACATGCAAGCAGTTTACGAAATCTCTTTCGGCGAAGGAGTTCTCCGCAGTGGCGGACCAGACACGAAGTTGTGAAAAATCCCCAGCCGATGGATTCTGCGTTTCCCTGAAACTTCGGCCCAAAACCAGTAAACTTGCGCCTCTCCGCGCCTCGGGCTGCAGTAAATCGGGGTCATCCCCAAATCATCTCGTAAAACAAACTTAATACTACATATAGTGCAGCATGTTATTATGCGCACTACATTTAGTACCCGCCAGCCAGCTCC
>JAJUJD010000125.1 GCA_029267315.1 Alcaligenaceae bacterium | reverse complement strand
GGGCCTTCATTAGATTGGAGGTATTGCATGACTCGCATGGTGAACTGCGTCAAGCTCAAACGGGAAGCCGAAGGGCTGGACTATCCCCCTTACCCGGGCGACCTGGGTGTCCGCATCTGGCGCGAGATCTCCAAGGAAGCCTGGGCAAACTGGATGGAGATTCAGACTCGGCTCGTAAACGAAAACCGTTTGAATTTGGCTGATGCCCGGGCGCGCAAATACCTGGCACAGCAAATGGAAAGCTACCTTTTCGACGACCGAGACATCGAGGCGCACGGCTACGTCCCTCCGAGCGAATAAGCTGGCGACACGCATATGAAAAGAGCGGCGTATTCAACTGATACGCCGCTCTTTTTTCTATTACTGCGATCTTACAACCACGCAGCGGTTTGCCACCGCTCAGGCTGACGGGCCATCGCCCGGCGTAGAGCTGCGCAAACCATCGCCGCGAGGAGATTCGCCGCTTTCGAGTTCGCCCCGAGCTGCGCGCTCCGTGTATTTCAGGCCTGTATGGCGTACATCGTCACCCCGTACCAGGTAAATGACGCGTTCCGCCATATTCTTGGCATGGTCACCGATGCGCTCCAGTGCTCGCGCAATGAAGACCAGTTCCACCGACTTGGAAATGCTGCGCGGGTCTTCGATCATGTAGGTGACCATGTGGCGCAGCGCCGCCTTCCATTCCTTGTCGACTTCCTTGTCGCTGCGCACCACCGTTGCAGCGGCGACAGGATCGTTGCGCGCGAAACTGTCGAGCATGTTGCGGATCATCAGGGAAACATCCCGCGCCATGTGTCGCAGTTCCACCACCGGTTCGTACAAGGTGTTGGCTTCATGCAGGCGGCGCGCGACTTTGGCGATTTTCTCGGCTTCGTCTCCGCAGCGTTCCATGTCGGTCAGCATTTTGGAGACGGACAGCAGCGTGCGCAGATCGACAGCGGTGGGCTGATGACGGGCAATGAGCAGACCGATACGTTCGTCGATCTCGACTTCATGCCGATTGACCTCGCGCTCATGCTCGCGGACCTTCTCAACCAGCGAGAGATCGCCTGTCTGCAGGGCCTCGACGGCATCCTGAATCATGGTTTCTACCAAACCGCCCATGCTAAGGAACTGGGAGCGGACGGCCTCAAGGTCGGCGGCGAACTGCCTATTGGTGTGCTCGGTCATAGAATTCTTAGGGTCGCGATGAAACTAGGCGCATGACGCATGCGCCAGGAACGATAAGGGTACCACCCTATTATGACGCTTATATTTCCCCAGCGGCAGACCCTTTGAGCAGCTGTCGCACACCTTGCTGTGTGGAAACCAGCGCCAAGTCGGCCCCTGACAAAGCAAACAGGCCGCAGCACACCACCCCGGGAATGTCGTTGATATGGGCCTCCATCTCAGCCGGTGCTGTGATGTTCAGGCCGGAAACGTCGAGAATCTCGCACCCGTTGTCGGTGATAAAGCCTTCGCGCAGCTTGGGCTTGCCACCGAGTTCCCGCAGTCGGCGAGCAACAACGTTGCGGGCCATGGGAATGACTTCCACCGGCAGAGGGAAACTGCCGAGTACATCCACTAGCTTGGACTGGTCGACTATGCACACGAACTTCCTGGCCACGGAAGAAACGATTTTCTCGCGCGTCAGTGCACCGCCACCACCCTTGATCATGTTCATGCCCTGATCGATCTCGTCAGCCCCGTCCACATATAGGGGCATTTCTTCAACTTCGTTAAGATCAAGCACTTGGATGCCCAGTTTGCGCATGCGTTCGGTGCTGCGCTCGGAACTGGATACGGCAGCGCGAAAGCGTTCGCGATGCGGTGCAATGGCGTCAATGAAAAAGTCCACTGTCGAGCCCGTGCCCACACCTAGCACAGAATCGGGTTGCAGACAGCTCAAGGCGTACTCTACGGCGGCATCCGCCACGTTGCGCTTGAGGTCGTCCTGAGTAAGCATGATGAAATCCTTGAATTGAGGAGTACTGGCCGTTCCAATTTACGGCAGGCAGCTCAGCTGCCCAGCTTTTCCCGGTATTTTTTTTCAGTAAAGCCAACTGTGACGGTGTTGTCTGGCCAGGTGGCCAGTGGGCGCCGCACCAGTGCCGGGAACTCGGCAATCAGTGCCAACCACTCTTCGTCAGAGGCAGGGCTCTTGCGGTCCTCCGGCAATTGCCGCCACGTCATGGAGGCCCGATTGACGAGTTTTTCCCAGCCGCCAAGTTCACGGCTCCAGCCGCGCAGGCTGGCTTGGGGCAAAGGATTGTCCCGATAATCGATCAAATCGGCCTGCACACCCTGCGACTCCAGCCATTGCTTAGCCTTGATGCAAGTCGAACACTTGAGCAAGCCATACAGAACGGGCGCCTTGTCCGCACTCATTTTGATGTTCCTTTACGATTCTGAACGTGATGCGCGATCACCACGAACAGGGCAACCAACAACATGAAGATGGTGGCCAATGCATTGATTTCTGGCTTCAGACCCAGACGCACCCTTGAGAACACCTCCAGCGGCAGCGTGGTGTGGCCTGGCCCGGTGAGGAACGATGCGATCACGACGTCGTCCAGTGAAAGGGTGAAGGCCAGCAACCAGGCGGCAAGTAGTGCGGGGGCGATCAAGGGCAGCACTATCTGGAAGAAAACCTTGATGGGCGGTGCGCCGAGATCCAGTGCGGCTTCTTCAAGCGAACGATCGAGATCGCGCACCCGTGACTGGATGATAACCGTCACGTAAGCCATACTGAGTATCACATGTCCCACCCAGATCGTGAAGGCTCCATTGCTGCCTTCCCAACCAAAAAGATCGCTCAGTTCGACGAACATCAGCAGCAGTGAAATGCCCAGCACCACCTCGGGAATGACCAGGGGTGCACTGGCCAGGCCCACGAACAGCGCAAAGCCACGAAAGCGACCCATGCGCGCCAGTACGTACCCCACCCAGGTGCCGACTACAACCGCTGCCGTGGCAGTGGCTGCGGCAATGATGAGCGATAGCCGGGCCGCTTCAAGCAGCGCGCGATCGTTGAACAGCTCGTGGTACCAGCGCAATGAGAAGCCTGTCCAGGTGGTCATCATGGCCGAGTCATTGAATGACAGCACCATGAGCACCAGTATGGGGCCATACAGAAACAGATAGCCCAAGCCCAATGCGAGAACCCGAAGTCGGGAGTCTGGCTTAGCCATTGCGGCGCCCTCCTCGCATGTCGAGCTGACGCGTCTGCCCATACTGGAACAGAATCAGCGGCACCAGCAACAGCAATACCATCACGCACGTGACGGCGGCGGCCATGGGCCAGTCGCTGTTGTTGAAGAATTCCGTCCACATGACCCGGCCGATCATCAGGGTATCGGCACCACCAAGCATCTCGGGGATCACGAACTCACCCACCGACGGGATGAACACCAGCATGGCACCCGCAATGACCCCTGGCATGGACAGCGGCAGGGTGACAGACAGGAATGCCTGCCATGGCTTGGCGCCGAGATCGTAGGCCGCTTCCAGCAGCCGGTTGTCCAACTTCACCAGGTTGGCATACAGCGGCAGGATGAAGAACGGGAGATAGGCGTAAATGAGGCCGATATAAACAGCCAGGTCCGTCCGGTAAATTTCCAGCGGTTGGTCGATCAGGCCAAGGCTCATCAGCAGATTATTGAGCAAGCCATCGTTGCGCAGAATACCGATCCAAGCGTAGACACGCAGAAGTAGCGAGGTCCAGAACGGCAGGATGACGCCGATGAGCAATAAGTTGCGTGTAGCGGGTTCAGATCGCGCAATGTAATAGGCCATCGGATAGCCGATGAGTATGCAGAACGCCGTCGTGATGGCCGCCATCTTCACACTGTGAAGATAGGTAGATACATACAGGCTGTCGGTGAACAGCAGCGCATAGCCGCGCAGGTTAAGAACTACGCTAAGGGCTTGGTCGCTGAATTCCGCCAGTGCCGTATACGGAGGCACCCCGAACTGCAGATCGGCGAAGCTGATCTTCAATACCAGCAGAAAGGGCACCAACAGGAACAGGATCAGCCAAACATAGGGCGGCGCAATGATCAGCAGGCGGCGCCACGATGCGGGGGGGCTGGGAAGTCTGGGCTTCATGATGTCAGAACCGTGGCGCTGTCACCACTCCAGTCTATGTAGACTTCTTCCCCTACGGCAGGGGCATCGTTCTGCGCCATGGCCAAGCGTGACACGGAGGCTTCTACCTGCATGCCGGAATCTAGACGGATCAAGTAGCGTGCATAGCTGCCCATCCAGGCCATGTGGCTGACCATGCCGTGCCCCCAGTTGAACTCTGTGGACGGTTGTTCGCGATGCACCCGAATGCGCTCCGGACGAATGGACACATGCACCTCCATGCCCAGGGGCTCGCTCACGCCGTGGTTGACATAGAGTGGCCGGTTGAGCTGATCGGACTCGATCTGCACGTGGTCCGCTTCGTCCACGATAATGGAACCGGTGAACAGATTGGTAGAGCCGACAAAGTTCGCCACGAACCGCGTATTGGGGAAATCATAGACTTCCTGCGGCGCGCCACACTGAATGATCTGACCCTCAGACATTACTGCCATGCGATGGGCCATGGTCATAGCTTCTTCCTGGTCGTGCGTGACCATGATGCAGGTCACGCCCACCTTGTCGAGGATCTTCACCAGCTCGATCTGTGTTTTCTGGCGGATTTGCTTATCCAGCGCCGACATGGGCTCGTCCAGCAACAGCAACTTGGGCCGTTTCACCAGACTGCGCGCCAGCGCCACGCGCTGCTGCTGACCGCCTGATAGCTGAGACGGCTTGCGACGGGCATAGGCGCCCATCTGCACCAGGTCCAGGGCTTCATAGACGCGACCATGGATTTCGTTGCGGGGTACTCCTTCCTGCTTCAGACCGAAGGCGACGTTGTCTTCCACCGTCATGTGGGGAAACAACGCATAGGACTGGAACATCATATTGACCGGCCGCTTATAGGGCGGCAGTGCAGTGATGTCCTCGTTGTCCAGGAACAGGCGCCCTGAAGTTGCTTCTTCGAAGCCCGCCAGCATGCGCAACAGAGTGGACTTCCCGCAACCGGAACTGCCCAGTAGCGCGAAGATTTCCTGCCTGCCGACCGTGAGGCTCACTGACTTGACGGCCACCACGTCGCCATAAATCTTGACGACATCCTCGATACGGACGAAGGCGTCCGCGGCTCCCGACCAGGAAGCCCCAGGGCGAATTTCGCTCATGATGCTCAGCGGCCCGTCTTGAGTTCGTTCCACATGCGGCTCAGCTCGCGCTGCAGACGCAGGGATTGCGGTTTGATGACGAACAGCGTGCGAGTGACTTCTTCAGAAGGGTAGATCATCGGATTGTCGGCCACTTCCTTGATCACGTGCTTGCGCGCTTCCTTATTGGCGTTCGGATAGAACATGGTGTTGGTGATCGCAGCATGCACTTCCGGCGTCTCGATATAGTTGATGAACGCATGGGCGGCATCGACATTACGCGCATCCTTGGGAATGGCCATGGTGTCGAACCATACGGGTGCTCCGCCGTCAGGAATGTAATAGTCGATTTTGTAGCTGCGGCCGGCTTCACGCGCACGTGCGGCGGAAATCATGACGTCACCGGAGAAACCGTAGACCATGCAAAGGTCGCCGGCGGCCAGCTCATCGATGTAACCCGAAGAGCTGAACTGCCTAATGTATGGGCGGATCTTCTTGAGGACGTCCAGCGCCTCACGATAGTCGGCGATGTTCTCGCTGTTGGGATCCTTGCCCAGATAGTGCAGAACGGCGGGGAAGACCTGCGCCGCTTCGTCAAGTATGGAAATGCCGCAGGCGCGCAGCTTCTCGGCGTTCTCAGGCTTGAACAGCATGTCCCAGCTGCCCAGCGGAGCGTCCTCGCCCATGATTTCACGCACCCGAGTCACGTTGTAACCCAGGCCATTGGTGCCATAGCCCCACGGCACAAGATACTCATTGCCCGGGTCGACCGAAGCAACGACCTCCATAATGGCCGGGTCAAGATGCTTCCAGTTGGGAATCTTGGACTTATCCAGCTTTTGGAACAAGCCGCCTTCGATCTGGCGCGCCGCGTAATGGGTCGATGGAACAACAACGTCAAAACCCGATTTGCCTGTGAGCAGCCTGGCTTGCAATGCGTCGTTACTGTCGTAAACGCTGTAATTGACCTTGATGCCCGTGGCCGCTTCAAAGCCTGAAAGCGTATCGGGAGCCGTATATTCGGCCCAGTTGTATACGTTGACTTCCTTGTTCTGGGCCGCCACGGACACAGACGCTGCCAACAGCGTAAGGCCCACCACGGAGCGCAAACCCATGCTGAATTTCATTTGCCAGTCCCCCGGACAAAAGTGAAAAAAGGTCGAAGATAGTAATCGAAACTGACGCCTAAATGCCTACCGCACGCGTCAGTTTTGCATAACTGCGATTGAGCTCATCCCACCAGCGGATCCCCTCCGCACCGGCTACCTTGGCCAGCGAACGTCGCAACCTTAAAAGATTGGCGCTGCGGCGTTCAGGTGAGAGTACAGGTCGGGTGGCCTTGTCAAAATCGATGAGCCACGCCCGGCCATCCGGGTCAAGCAGAATATTGTACGCATTCAAGTCAGCATGCCACACGCCGTGCTCGTGCATGGCGTAAATTGAACCCGCCACCTGTTCACTATCAGCAACATCCAGGGCCGACGCCAGCGGCCGGACATCATGCAGACGTTCTACCAGGATGGCAGCCCGATAGCTTGGCCCACTGCGCCAGTATGCGGCGCCATATGGACGCGGCACAGGCAGTCCAGACTCATACAAAAGGCGCAGGGTATCAAATTCATTGAAACTGCGCACCTTGTTTGGGCCAGTCCACAAATAGCGATCATTGGAGATGCGCGCTGCCCAGCCGCCCCGCCGATAGCGCCGAAGTACGGCGTCATGTTCGCCGCAGCGCACGAACCAGGCTGCCTTGCGCCCTCCCTCCGTTACCGGCCGGGCCTGCAAAGGAGGAAAGCCGGCGTTGAACAGACGCAGATTGGGTTCGGGGATGATGTTCGCGTCGTAGCGCATGGCTGCGCTGCCCTGAATATTGTCCCTGACTGACAGCATTTGCCTCATGACACTTCTCTTAATGTCGACAAGGGTGACGCACGCAAGACGCCCGACAGGGCAAAATGCCCAGCCAGCAAGGCCGACACAATACCTGCAACAAGCCCGGCCGGCCACGGCCACCATACGGATAACAAATCCACCTGGAGCACTGTCTCGGCCAGCACCCAGGACATCCCTATTGCGGCACCAGCTCCAAGAATCCCAGCGGTTGCTCCAGACACCAGCAACTCCCTCAGCAGTGCGGCACGCAGCAGGCCCGCACGGGCGCCCAGGGCACGCATGACTGCCACCTCATGCATCCTCTCCTCACGCGTCGCATGCAGAGCGGCGGCCAGAACCAGTATTCCGGCTGCCAGAGTGAAGGCAAACAGGAGCTGCACCGCCACTACGGCGCGATCCAGCATCTGCCTCACCTGTTCGACGATGACGCCGATATCGAAAACCGTGAGGTTCGGATGGGTGTGGACAAGCTGACTCTTGAGCGCTTCAGCGTGAGGCGGCACATGGAAGGACGTGAGATAGGTCGCTGATGCTCCGGAGAGCGCCACGGGGCTGAGCAGCGCAAAGAAGTTGACCTCGAAGGAGTCCCAGCGCACTTCGCGCAGGCCGCTGACGGTCACATCCACTTGCCTGCCGGCCACGTCAAACCGCATGACGTCTCCTACTGCAACCCTCATTGATTCTGCCATGCCAAATTCCAGCGCCAATTCAGGCGCTTCAGGGTTCAGCCAGCGGCCGTCCACGATACGATTACTCGCGGGCAGTTCAGTGGCCACACTGAGGTTGAACTCCCGATCCGCCAGACGTCGGGCCCGATCATCGGTGTAGTCATCAGGATGGACCGGGCGCTCGTTGATGGCGACCAGGCGCGCCCGCACGAGCGGGAACAGCTCGGGCACCGCCAAACCTGCGCCAGAAATCATTGATTGAACAGTCTCGCGCTGGTCGGCCTGCACATTGATGAGAAATACATTTGGAGCATCCGGAGGCAGGCTCTGTTGCCAGCTGCGCAGCAAGTCTCCACGCAATATGCCTAGCAAGATCAGCAGCGTGAGCCCCAGGGCCAACGCGCATAGTTGCGTCATGGTGAGCCCCCGCCGCCTGACCATGCCGGAGAGCGCAAACCGCCACGCCACACTGCCCTGCCCCGCTGCCGCCACGCGCCGCAAAAGGCTGATCATCAACAAGCCGACCAGGGAGAACACCGCAAAAGCCACAATAAACCCCGCCACGATGGTCAGGCTGCTGCGCAGGTCGCCGGAGGTCCATGCAAGCAGAACCAGGAAGGACAACCCTGCCACCGCATAGGCAGGCCAACGACGGGCTCGGCCCGCACTCGCGTCGCGGCGTAACACCCTGGCTGGCGGAACATGGCGAAGGCTGGCCAATGGCGGCAAGGCGAAACCCAACAGCAGTAAGCAGCCGCTGGCCCAGCCTTGCAACACCGGCTGCCACCCAGGGGGTGGCAGTTGGGTATCCAACCAGCCGGCAAGCAGATCTACCAAACCATAATGAGCCAGAAACCCCAGGCCGATCCCAGCAGTGGAGCCAAGCAGCGCCACTAGCGAAAATTCCACCCAGAGAATGCCCAGCAACTGACCACGGCGAACCCCCAGACACCGCATGATGGCCACCCCGTCGGTGTGCCGCCGAGTGAACTGGCGGGCGGCCAGCCCCACGGCAATGGCTGCCACCAATACCGACAACAGGGCGACAAGCACGAGAAAGCGTTCGGCCCGCTCTATGACACGGGAGACTTCCGGCCTGCTGTCTTCCAGGGTGCTAAGGCGTTGGCCCTGTTCCAGGCGGGGCTCCAGCCATGATTTGAAACTGCCCACGACTGCCGGGTCGCCGGCGACAAGCAGGTAATGGTGTACGCGGCTACCCGGACCCAGTAACCCCGCTTTTGCCAGATCGTCACGGTGC
>JAJUJD010000242.1 GCA_029267315.1 Alcaligenaceae bacterium | reverse complement strand
TGGTACTTGCTTGCATGCATGGTGAGGATCTCAACAGATACGTATAATCGGATTTAATTGTATTGAATTCCTAGAGGTGGCCATGTTGGATCGTGAAGGCTACCGTCCCAATGTCGGCATTATCCTAGTAAATCACAAGAATGAGGTTTTCTGGGGCAAGCGCATACGGGAACATGCCTGGCAGTTCCCGCAAGGCGGCATCAAGTATGGCGAAAGTCCGGTACAGGCCATGTATCGGGAACTGCATGAGGAAATAGGCTTGCTCCCAGAGCACGTACGCATATTGGGGCGGACGAGGGACTGGCTGCGCTACAACGTACCGAGCAACTTCATACGTCGAGATTCGCGCGGTCACTACAAGGGGCAGAAACAAATCTGGTTTCTGCTGAGAATGATAGGACGGGATTCCGACGTCAGCCTCCGTGCCACGGATTCGCCGGAATTCGATGCCTGGCGCTGGAGCCACTATTGGGTGCCGCTGGATTCGGTTATCGAATTCAAGCGCGAGGTATACGCACAGGCATTGAATGAACTGGCTGCCATCCTGTTTCGGCGTAGCCGCGAGAATCGCTACCTGCGTCAGCGGGTACACGGCAATAAGAAACTCGGCCTGACGGAAGCCCGCTCCGATGCGCATCCTGTTGGTTGAAGATGAGCTCGAGATGGCGGCCTGGCTGCAGCGCGCGCTTGCTCAAAGCGGGTTTGTGCCTGAGCACGCCAAAGACGCTCAAACCGCCGAAGCCATGCTGCGCGTCGGGGGTTACGACGCGGTTGTCATGGACCTACGATTGCCCGACAAACACGGGCTGGTACTGCTGCGCGAAATGCGTGCCGGCGGCGACATCACGCCCGTTCTCATACTCACCGCGCAAGGGGCGCTGCAAGATAGAGTCCGCGGCCTCAATCTTGGTGCGGATGATTTCCTCAGTAAACCGTTTGCCCTTGAAGAACTGGAGGCGCGGCTTGCTGCCCTGGTGAGGCGCAGCAAAGGCCGGCCTTCACCCAATCTCCAGTGTGGGCCACTCAGTTACGACACCGAAAGCAAGGCTTTCATGCTGGAAGGCACCGTTTTACATCTCACCCCGCGTGAACATGCCGCACTGGCAGCGCTGATTGCCCGGGCCCGTACGCCCGTGGAAAAGCACCAGCTCTTCCTCAAGGTGTTCGAAGAAGACAGCGACGCAAGTCCGGACGCCATCGAAGTCGTCCTGCATCGTCTGCGCAAGAAGCTGCAAGGCAGCGATATCCAGATCACTACGGTGCGAGGCCTGGGATACATGCTTGAAAGCACCGCTGCGGAAGCTTGAGCATGGCACGACCCCGGCCTCGCCGGAGCATGCGCTTCTGGCTGCTCGTGCTGCTCATACCGGGCGTAGTGTTCCTGCTGGTCGTGGATGGTCGCAACGACTATCGTGCGCTGGACCTCCTCATTCAGGATGTCTATGACGACGCCCTGCTCGAACCTGCCAAGGTTCTGGAAAACAGCGTGGACTTCGATGTAAAGGGGCAGTTGGTCATTGAGCCGCCTTTTTATGTGCAGGTCATGCTGGAATCCCGGGCGGGCAATCGAAAATACTACCGGGTGGAAGAAATTTCGCCTGTTTTGCCTTCGCTGGCCGGCATGGAAACTCGAGAAATGACCGGTCACACACTGATGGGCATGCCTGGGCTGCCGCGTCCTCGTGTGCTGCCGAATCAAGAGGGCGTGCCCATTTTTTACAATGCCATGTATCGCAACGACGAAGTGCGGCTTGTCGCGGTCTGGCGTGACCTTCATTATGATGGCAAGCGGCGGCAGGTGTTGATTCTCGTAGGTGAAAGCGTTGACCAACGCCTGCAGACCCGGCAGGAACTCTGGAGAGACAGCCTCTTTCGCGATATCCGCATGGTGGTACTGGCCGTTCTGCTGGTCTGGATAGCCGTGCAGTGGACGCTCTGGCCGCTGAGTGACCTGCGGCGGGAAATCCGTTCCCGAGAGATCGACGATCTGATGCCGTTGGACGAAGAGTCCGTACCCAAGGAGGTGATTCCCCTGGTCAGGGCAATCAACCATCATATCGACCTTTCCCGGGAAGTTCTGAATCGTCAGGCGCGCTTTTTGGCGGACGCTTCGCATCAGCTCCGTACGCCGCTGGCGATCATGCGCACACAGGCCCAATACGCACGACGTGAGCAGGACGTCACACGCATGCGCGAAACGCTGGACGCCATTATTCATCAGTTGGGTCGCACTTCACGGCTTACAGAACAGCTCTTGTCACTGGCGCATGCCAGCCGCAATGATCCTTCACCTCATATGCCGGTCGACCTCAGCGCACTGGCCCGTGAGGTCGTGCTCTTATACCTGCCGTTAGCAAGAGAAAAGCAGCAGGATCTGGGCTGGATGCATGGCAGCAGCGGTGAGGGCGATGGTGGAGGCCATTCCATATGGGTGCTGGGAAGCGATGCGGAGTTGCATGAGTCGATCGCCAATCTGGTTCATAACGCGATCAACCATGCAGGCGACGGGTGCACCATCACCGTGTCTGCAGGCGGCGACGGCGAACATGCCTGGGTATCGGTGTGCGACAACGGTGTGGGCCTGGCGCCAGAGCTGAGGGAAAGTGTTTTCAGTCGCTTTGACCGGGGCACGCGTGAACGTAAGGGAACAGGGGGCGGCGGCTCCGGTCTGGGCCTGGCAATCGCCCTGGCCTACGCTCAACGCAATAGAGGAAGCATCGCTCTGACTGACGGAGACC
>JAJUJD010000214.1 GCA_029267315.1 Alcaligenaceae bacterium | reverse complement strand
CACCCATACATGGTCGAGCGCGATATTCGTGCCGCGGGTGTGGTCGTCGTGTCGACAGACAAAGGCCTGTGCGGCGGCTTGAACACCAACATCTTGCGGTTGGTTCTGGCTCGCTTCAAGGAATTCCAGCAGAAGGGCATCGATGTCCAGTTCACTGCGCTGGGCAGCAAGGGTGCATCCACGCTCAGCCGAATCGACGCCAAGATCGTCTCGCAGGAAACCCAGCTTGGCGACCGTCCGAACCTCGAGCGTCTCATTGGCGCCGTCAAGGTGCAGCTCGACGATTTCGTCGATGGCAAGATCGATGCCGTTTACCTGGCTTCCAACCGCTTCGTGAACACCATGAAGCAGGAGCCGGTCTTCGTTCGTCTGCTGCCGCTGCCCAGTGGTCTGGCTGATCCCTTCCAGACTGAAGAGGAATCGGCTGCTGCTAACGGCACTGCCAATTCCAGGTATGGCTGGGATTACATCTACGAACCTGACGCAAAGGCGGTTATTGACGACTTGCTGCTGCGCTACGTGGAAGGGCTGGTGTATCAGGCCGTGGCAGAAAACATGGCGTCCGAGCAATCCGCCCGGATGGTGGCCATGAAGGCAGCCTCCGACAACGCGAAGAAGGTCATCGACGACCTGCAGCTGGTCTACAACAAGACCCGTCAGGCAGCCATTACCAAAGAAATTTCGGAAATCGTGGGGGGCGCTGCCGCGGTCTGAGACCCCGGCACCCCATCAAAGATATTTAGCAAGGACTAAACATGAGCAACGGTACCATCGTTCAGTGCATCGGCGCCGTGGTGGATATTCAGTTCCCCCGCGACAGCATTCCCAACATCTATGACGCGCTCAAGCTCGCAGATGACAGCTCCAAGTTCGCCGAAGCAGGCCTGACCTTCGAGGTTCAGCAGCAATTGGGCGACGGCGTGGTGCGCACCATCGCCATGGGTTCCTCCGACGGCCTGCGTCGTGGCATGGCTGTCGTCAACACCGGCGCACCGATTTCGGTACCCGTTGGTGTTCCCACGCTGGGCCGCATCATGGACGTTCTCGGCCGTCCCATCGACGAGCGCGGTCCCATCGATGCCACTGAAACACGTGCCATCCACCAAGACGCACCGGCTTTCGACGAGCTTTCTCCGTCCGTCGAACTGCTCGAAACGGGCATCAAGGTGATTGACCTGATCTGCCCGTTCGCCAAGGGGGGTAAGGTGGGCCTGTTCGGTGGTGCCGGTGTGGGCAAGACCGTGAACATGCTTGAGCTGATCAACAACATCGCCAAGGCGCACAGCGGTCTGTCCGTGTTCGCGGGTGTGGGTGAGCGTACTCGTGAAGGGAACGACTTCTATCACGAAATGGCTGAAGCCGGCGTCATCCAGCTCGACAAGCTCGAAGAGTCCAAGGTGGCCATGGTGTTCGGTCAGATGAACGAACCTCCCGGCAACCGTCTGCGCGTCGCACTGTCCGGCCTGACCATGGCCGAGAAGTTCCGTGACGAAGGGCGTGACATCCTGTTCTTCGTGGACAACATCTACCGTTACACCCTGGCCGGCACGGAAGTGTCCGCGCTGCTGGGTCGTATGCCGTCTGCGGTGGGTTACCAGCCGACGCTGGCCGAGGAAATGGGTAAGCTCCAGGAGCGCATCACCTCGACCAAGACCGGTTCGATTACGTCCATCCAGGCCGTGTACGTTCCTGCGGACGACTTGACCGACCCGTCGCCTGCAACGACCTTCCTGCACTTGGACTCCACCGTCGTGTTGTCGCGTGACATCGCTGCGCTGGGTATTTACCCTGCAGTTGACCCCCTGGATTCCACCATCCGTCAGCTCGATCCGCAGATCGTGGGTGAAGAGCACTACCAGATTGCTCGCGGTGTTCAGCAAACCCTGCAGCGCTATAAGGAACTGCGTGACATCATCGCGATTCTGGGTATGGACGAGCTCTCGCCCGAAGACAAGCAGATCGTGGCCCGTGCACGTAAGATCCAGCGCTTCCTGTCGCAACCCTTCCACGTTGCGGAAGTGTTTACCGGTTCCCCCGGCAAGTACGTGCCGCTGGCAGAAACGCTGCGTGGCTTCAAGATGATCGTCGACGGGGAGTGCGATGCACTGCCGGAGCAGGCGTTCTACATGGTCGGCTCGATTGACGAAGCGTTCGAGAAAGCCAAGAACCTCCAATAAGGATCCAGTATGGCCTACTTGCAAGTTGATGTCGTCAGCGCAGAAGAACAACTGTTTGGCGGTGAAGCCAAGTTTGTTGCGCTGCCTGGCGAAGCCGGCGAGCTGGGCATCCTGCCGGGGCACACTCCGCTGATCTCGCGGATTCGTCCCGGCACGGTGAAGATCGTGGCAACCGACGGCACCGAAGTGAACATCTTCGTGGCCGGCGGGATCCTCGAGGTCCAGCCTGGTGCTGTGACGGTTCTGTCCGACACCGCCATTCGGGCCGAAGACCTGGACGAAGCCAAGGCTCTGGAAGCACGCAAGCGTGCCGAAGAAGCCCTGGCCAAGGCCAAGGACAAGGCTGACATTGCCGTCGTGGAAGCAGAGCTGGCCATGTTGGCTGCTCAAGCCGCCGCCGCACGCAAAATCGGCCGCCGCCGCAGCTAGCCTTGCGCGCGTGACTTGCCTCCGGGCAAGTCTACGGCTCGGATGCTCTATCTGAAATGGCCCACCTTCGTTGAGGTGGGCTATTTTGTTTAGGGTCTGGGCTGTGGCCTCATTGTCCGCGTCTTCGTCGGGGGTTGTGAACCGTGTGTTTCAACCGCGGGCATAGAGTTTGCATTCAGGAAGGCAATCTTTCCGAATATGACAAGCGCCGATCATGACTCCGACTTTGTACCCCCGCCCGTTTGAACTCCTCGCAAGTTCTTACCACTTCAACCGCCGACGCGGACTCTCTTCTGCCAACGATATCTATGAGCAGAACGCCACCATTGCGCGTTGCTTTCCGCTAGGGCACGCCAGCATGCAGTCAGGCATGACTCCCCCAGCATCGTGTAAGAAGAAGATTGATGCGTCGCTCGCGGCGGGTCATCCGGGGCAGCAGGCCAGTACCCAAGGGAGTCGTGAGGCAACCGTCATGAGGAAAAAGCCACGCATCGCCGTGAGGGCCAGGCTGTACTCGATGTTGGTGCCTGCCTCAGTGGTATACGCCCTTCATCGGTGGAAACGAAGCGTGGCGCTCGGCGCCACCCCTGCCCACACAATGGCGGCGAAAAATAATTTTCATGCTCTAAGTGATTGATAAAATGAAATTTGTCGTCTCTGTTGGGTGAGTCCAGGCTCGAATAAATAAAAAAATCGCCGACAGTGGTTTGCACACCCAAAAACTTTCGTGCTATATTTCGTTTCCTCGCTGATCGAGACCTAGGGTTTTCCCGGATCTTCAGCGGTTTTTCTCCTTCGGGTGTCGTACTATTGAGGTAGCGCCACGGGGTTGAAGGAAAACCTTCGGCGAGCTGGGTTGAAGTTTTAGCCCAGTTGCAGGGCTCAAAATTCATGTTATGATTATGAGTTCCGCAAGCGAGAATGCAGCAGCGCAACGGGTGAGATGTTGAATTTTCCCGAAGCGACGCGCTTCAAGCGAAAGAGGGGGTGAAGGCAGGTGATTCACCGGTTTTTCAAAAAACTTCCTCGCCTCGCTTGACACGCAAAAAAAACTGCTTCATAATCTCGTTTCTCTGCTTCTGACGCAACAGCGTTGGTGGCAGAAACCGGAAGGACCGCACGTCAGGCGTTGGCCTGATCTGCCGCGGCAAGGCTGAAAGGCCGGGTCGCCTGCTCTTTAACAATTG
Source organism: Alcaligenaceae bacterium (assembly GCA_029267315.1). Lineage (GTDB taxonomy): Bacteria > Pseudomonadota > Gammaproteobacteria > Burkholderiales > Burkholderiaceae_B > Yanghanlia. The sequence continues at coordinate 385 of JAJUJD010000214.1, read as the reverse complement.
AACAGCCGATAAGTGTGGGCGCTTGGAATGCGTGGGCGCGAAGATTCTCTCACGAGGATCTCGCCAACAAGTTATACCAAACGCTCGCACAAAATGAAGAAAGTAATGGTTTATTCGTAAACCGGTCTTTTTTCTTTGAGCAAGCAAAGCGAACCGTCCTTTCCCGTCACCCTGTTTGGGGTGGCCATGGAAATGACGATTACAGGAATTGAACTGAAGAGTTTGATCCTGGCTCAGATTGAACGCTAGCGGGATGCGTTACACATGCAAGTCGAACGGCAGCGCGAGGTAAGCTTGCTTACCTTGGCGGCGAGTGGCGAACGGGTGAGTAATGTATCGGAACGTGCCCAGTAGCGGGGGATAACTACTCGAAAGAGTGGCTAAT
>JAJUJD010000238.1 GCA_029267315.1 Alcaligenaceae bacterium | reverse complement strand
GCGCGGATTCGAAAGATGGAAAGGCGCTTGCCGTTTGGTTACCAAATATTTCTAACGGTATGCGACTTAGGCAGACGTGATGCGCTGAGAGCAAGAAAAAGAAAAAAGCCTGATAGCTGTAAGGCTATCAGGCTTTATCTCGAATTCTTTGGCGGAGCGGACGGGGCTCGAACCCGCGACCCCCGGCGTGACAGGCCGGTATTCTAACCAACTGAACTACCGCTCCGCAGCGGTGTGCCACAAGCTAGTGGCGTCCCCTAGGGGATTCGAACCCCTGTACCCACCGTGAAAGGGTGGTGTCCTAGGCCTCTAGACGAAGGGGACCTGGAACAACAAGCTCAAAATTATAACATGATAATTTTTTACTTGCAAGTGCTTTTCAGCACATTCTTCGTTTTGGTGGAGGTAAGCGGGATCGAACCGCTGACCTCTTGCATGCCATGCAAGCGCTCTCCCAGCTGAGCTATACCCCCAGAACCAACCGCAGAAACGAGCATTATACAGTATCTTGAGCAGTTTGTGTAGCGCCTTGCGGTGTCACACCCTTTCGCCCTTGAGGCTGTTCGCTGTTCGTTAGTGCGTTTAGCGAAGAAACAGAATTATGCACAAGTTTTAATAGGTGTGCAAGTCCGAAGTGAGTCAAATACGCATCTTCGTGAAAAAGATTGATAAAAATCAAATTCAGGGATGGCCAGGCTAAGCATCATCATAGGAATGAATAAGAAGAAACCTCGACAAATCAATTTCCTTCACCAGTTTCGGCCCCGCCTGGGTATCGCGCACAAGACCGGTCTCGCTTTTCTGACGCTTTTCCTTATCGCTGTCATGAACGTTGTTCTCGTTGAACGCATGATGACGCGTTCGGACGAGATTGCTGACACCGTGAACGTTGCGGGCAAGCTGCGCATGTTGGGAATGCGCATCGCCATGCAATCCGTAAGTTATAGCCATGGGGTCGGTGTCGGTCTGCCAGAGGTTCGCCAACTCATTTCCGATTTCGACGCGGCCTTGAGAACCCTGACGGATGGCGGGTATGTATTTGGGCTGCATCTAAAAGGACTCAGTCCCGTGCATACCGCCCGGCTAAATGCTGTCTATGACCAGTGGGCGCTTTATCAGGATTCCGTCCAGCGTTTGCTGGGCGAGACCACGGGGCGTCTGGAAGGGCGCGGCGTCCATGTTCATGCGCAAAGCGAACTGGGCGATTCTCTTCATTTGTCGGTTGAGAAGGTAGCTGGACATTCCGCTTTGCTGCTGGACCGTACGGAAGCATTGATGAGCAGCATCTTGGGCGAGGTGAAATCGGCCCGCAATGGCACAATGTTGCGGCTGTACACCCTGGTTGCCCTGGATGCAATACTGGTGCTTCTCGCTTTCCTTACCGTTCGCAAGCGGGTCGTCAATCCCTTGAGAGATCTGTCCACTCACTGCGTGGAGCTGGCAGAGGGAAATTACAACACGCGGTTTGTCGCTTCCACTCAAGACGAAATTGGTCATCTGGCCAAGGTATTCAACGAATCGGCCCAGCGTATCGGCACGCTGGTGGATCAAATTGAACATGAGCGCCTTGACCTACGACGTGCCGAAGCCATGTTCCGGGGAATCGCGGAAAACTCCATGGTGGGCGTCTATATCTCGCATCGTGGACGCTTTCTCTATGTGAACAACAAGATGGCCGAGATGTTCGGCTATTCGCGCGAAGAGATGGTCGAGGATGTTTCATCAGGCCTGCTATTTCTGGATTCGGAAGACAGTGGGGCAGACGAATCCGTCGTGCGCCGGCGTCTTGACGGCGAAATTCCGGGTTTGTGGCTGGAGAAACAGGGGCGACGCAAAGACGGCAGCTTGTTGGACGTAGAAATCTTTGGTTCGCTCATGGTTTTGGATGAGCAGCTCGTCACCATAGGGATTGCCCTGGACATTACGCAGCGCAAGGACAGTGAAGCGCAGGCAAGGCTGGCAATGATGGTCTTCCGCCACAGTGGTGAAGCCATGGTGGTGACCGACCCTGACGGGGTGCTCATCAGCGTCAACCCCGCTTTCACGCGCATCACGGGTTTTGAGGAAGCTGAAGTCGTGGGGCGGCGGCTGAACATATTGAGTTCGGGGCGCCACGATGCAAAGTTCTATCAGCTTATGTGGAGCTCGATAAACGCTACCGGCACTTGGGAAGGCGATATCTGGAACCGTCGCAAGAACGGCGAGATTTACGCCGAGCGCCTTGTGGTGAATACCTTTTTCGACAATGATGGGCAGCCTCGTTACCGCATTGGCCTCTTTTCCGACATTACCAAGCAGAAGGAGGCCAATGCCTTCGTCTGGCGGCAGGCGAACTATGATTTCCTTACCGGCCTGCCCAACCGCACGTTATTCCACAGCCGCGTGGAACAGGAAATGGCACGTTGTGATGCCACGGGCAAGTCCATGGCGCTTGTCTATTTGGACATCGACGACTTCAAGGAAGTGAACGACACGCTGGGTCACGGCGTGGGTGACCGCCTGCTTGAAGAGGTGGCCAAACGCTTCCAGGCTTGCGTACGGGCTGGCGACACCGTCGCTCGTCTGGGAGGAGATGAGTTCATGTTCATTTTGGGTGACCTCTCCGACTTGGAGCTGGTGGACGCCATTTGCCAAAAGGTCATGGATCGACTGTGCGAGCCCTTTCTACTGGAGGGCGAAAGCGCATCTATTTCGGCCAGCATGGGCATGACTTTTTATCCTGCCGACGCACGCTCGCTGAAGGAGCTCATGCAGAACGCCGATCTGGCAATGTACGCCGCCAAGGAAAGGGGCAAGTTCCAGGTGGCACGCTTCCAGCCTTCCATGCAGACGAGGGCCGTAGTGCGGCGCGAACTGGCAAGAGACCTTGCTCTGGCTCTGGATGAAGAGCAGTTCAGCCTGGCCTACCAGCCCATCGTCCAGTTGAAAACGGGGCGAATTGTGAAAGTGGAGTGTTTGCTGCGTTG
>JAJUJD010000101.1 GCA_029267315.1 Alcaligenaceae bacterium | reverse complement strand
GTCGCCGGATTCGACCGCCAAGGCGCGGAATATCTGGTGTGCACCGGATCGTGTTCAGGCGTGGCGGGATCAGATGTTGAAGAACCAGCCACCGCCAAATGCGCAGTGTGAAACTCCTATCGAGGCGAATCTGGCGTTCGGTCGTAAGTTGTTGGTCCGGGGTACGCCGGCAATTATTTTTGAAGACGGCAGTCGCGTGAACGGAGCGCTTCCAAGAGAGGCACTTGAGCAACGGCTGGATGCCGCAACGGCGGCGGTGGCAGCGGCCGCGAAGGGCTCTTAAATTTATTGGGCCCGACCGCTCGGTTTCGGATCGGGCCAGCCAGGACAAAAGGTGTTACGCACATCAAGGCGTCCGGCCCAAGGGCCGGACGTTGATCGGCTTAGCGAATGGTATTGGTGAGGCGCCCGAGACCGGTGATTTCGATTTCGACCTTGTCGCCGGATTTCAAGAACTTCGGTGGGGTGAAACCGATGCCTACTCCTACCGGGGTGCCAGTGGCGATAACATCGCCGGGGCGAAGTTCGATTCCCTTTGACAGCGTGTTGATCAGCGTGGGAATGTCGAAAATCAGATCGCGGGTGCTGGCGTTTTGGCGCAGTTCGCCATTTACCCAGCACTGAACCTGTAAGTCGCTTCCGTCGACTTCATCGGCGGTCACCAGCCATGGGCCCATCGGGCACGACGTTTCGAAGGATTTGCCCAGGAACCATTGCTTGTGCTTTGCCTGCAGGTCTCTGGCCGTGAGGTCGTTGATGACGACGTACCCAAAAACATGGTCCATGGCGTTTTCGGTTGAAATGCCTTGACCAGGTTTCCCGATGATGACACCCAGTTCGGCCTCGTAATCCAATTGCTCGCACTGATTGTCGGGGAACCCGATCAAGGTGTCAGGCCCCACCACGGACTCAGGCATCTTGGTGAAAATGATGGGTGCTTTGGGCACTGCGTCGCTCGCGCTTGACGCGCTACTATCGAAGCCGCTTTTCGTGAATTCGTGCGCATGTTCGTAGTAGTTCTTGCCGACACACATGACATTGCGCCGAGGGCGCGGTATGGGCGCTATTACGGTTGCGTCGGAAAGCGCGATGGCTTGTTCGTGTGCAACGTCATGGCCCGCAACCATGTGGTCGATAAGTTCAAGCATATCGGAAACCCGATTGCCGTTGATATTAATAGGCTGGGCGGTACCTGCGTTGGTATCCACACTTGCTACGAAAGTCTCGTCGCGATGTCGCAGCGTGGCGAGTTTCATTCACTTCCCCTTTGGTAGTTGGTGTTATCAAGACTCATTTGTCTGGGTGGGCAATCGCGAAAGCAGGCGATCGCGGGTGTGCTCGGAATGCTGCCGCGTCATATTGACGAAGGTTTCTACGTCCCCATTTACGAAGGCCTTGGCCAGCATGGTGTGTTCTTCCTGTGCCTGGCGAAGGTCGCCGGTAAGGTGTACTTCGGTCCGTATGTACGACTCGATCAGATTTCGAGAGTGTTCAAGCGCTTTCAGATGGTGTGGGCAGTCGGCAGGCGCGAGCAGGGCCGAATGGAACTGCATATTGAGATCGAACCATCGGGCGATGTTCGGAGAATCTGATTGCTCCGAGAGAGAGGCCATTTCTGAAATGATGGTGTAGATGGCGGCAATGTCGCCTTCGGTGCGCTTTTGGATCGATCGGCGCGCCAGCTCGCCCTCCAGCAGGCACCGCAGGTCGAAAACTTCGGTGATCTGCTTGGGGTCTAGCGAAGCGACTGCATAGCCACGTCTGGGGTGCAAGACCACGATGCCGTCGGCTTCCAGGCGAGGCAAGGCTTCGCGCAGCGGGCTGCGGCTGACCCCCAGCTTTGAGGCGACCTCATCCTGACGCAGCATTTGGCCAGGACTAAAAACCCCATTGAGAATGGCGTCTCGTAGTTTTTTGTAAACAATGCTGGGAAGCGTCTCGGCGGGGCCTATCCCGCTGAATTCATGTGAGCTCATTGTTATTGCATTGCCCGAAAAAAGTGCACATCCGTGACCGGACAGAAATTTGTATAAAAAATACCAGGATGTTTCGTGGAACGCAAACATCCCGGCCACAATTCTAGAATAAATTGTGACGCCCGGCCACCCGATGACTCCCAAAAGGGGATCCAATTAGAAAGACTAGGGAAAAACACTTATTTTTTCTCGCCCGAGTTTCTTTATCATCTAAATCACAGCGATTTTATTTTGTATAAAACTTATCAGTGTTTAGAAAGGAAGCGTGATGAGCACACAAACCACACAGCCAGTCCAGTATCTGAATCCAGAGGGTGCATGCCAGGCCCAGGGGCTTTATTCGCATGTCGGAACGCCCGATGGAAAGCTGATGTTCATTGCCGGACAGCTGGCAGTCGGCGCTGACGGCAATGTCGTGGGGCGTCTGGATTTCGAAGCCCAGTTGCGCCAAGTATTCAGCAACCTTGGCGATGTGTTGCGTGGCCTGGGCGGCGACTACAACAATGTTGTCAAGTTCACGACGTATGTGGCCCACTCGCAGCACCTTGAAATCTTCCATAAAGTGCGCGCGGAACTCTTCCCCAAATTGTTCAAAGGTGATGCTTTCCCGCCCAACACCCTGCTGGTCATCGATCGCTTTGTTAAAGAAGACTTTCTTGTAGAAGTGGAAGCCGTCGCATATATCGACAAATGACGTAATGCGCGCGGTGTCACCAACGCCGACAATGCTCGTATGCCCAGATCACTGATCAGAAGGTAATGAAGCTACGGCAAACAGGCAGTTTTTCGGAGACAGGTATTGAACACAGAAAGCTTCGATTTTGAAGGGGTTCCGGTCAATTACTACACCGCTGGCGACGGGCCCACCCTGTTGCTGATACACGGCTCGGGTCCGGGAGCCTCGAGCATAGGGAACTGGCGCCCGATCCTGCCTGCCCTGGCAGAGCGGTTTCAGATCTTTGCAATGGATTTGATCGGCTTCGGAAAGAGCGGGCGTAAACCTGCTCCTCCCTATTTTGATTACGACCTATGGGTTCGCCAGACCAAGGCCTTGTTGGAGCGAATTCCGGCAAAGCGTGTGGGGCTTATTGGTCATTCACTATCGGCCTCTCTTGCACTTACCGTCGCTGCCGACGAAACCAAGGTAAGCGGCGTCATGACGACTGGCGCGATGGGAGCAAGCTTCGAGCTTCGTCCAGGCACAAGCCGTACCTGGACTTGCCCCCGAAACCGCGACGAGTTGGTAGCGGCCTTGTCAGGGCTCATCCATGACACATCAGGCATCGACGAAGCTTACCTGCAGGCTCGTGAGCAAGTGATCTTCGCGCCGGGCTATGCCGACTACTTCGACACGATGTTCGAGGGTGACCAGCAAAAGTACATCGATGCAGCGGTGGTGCCTGAGGATGTTCTGCAACGCATTCAGTGTCCTGTTCTTATGCTACACGGACGAGAAGATGGCTCGTTTCCTCCGGAGTGTTCTGAGCAGATCGCAAGCAAGTTGAAGTCGGCTGACCTGATGTTGTTGAGTGCGTGCTCCCACTCAGTCGCGGTCGAGCGCAGCAGTACGTTTGTAGCATTGGCCAATGACTTTTTCGATTGTATTTTGCGAAACCAACCTGGAACCTGACCATGAACGACAAGAAGGGGTACATCCTCAAGGGCAAAGTCATCGACGGATCGTTGAACAACCCGGTCGAGCTCGGTGCCGTGGTGGTCGAAGGGGAGCGTATTTCATGGGTGGGTGCTGCCGATACGCTCCCTGCCCAATACAACGCCAATGAATACGAGTTGGTCGATCTTCCAGGTCGAACCATCATGCCGGGGCTGGTAGATGGCCACACTCATATTTCGTTTGGCGAGTCACGATCCGAAGAAGAGAACGCCCTCTATACGTCGGCCGAGTTTCGAACCGCCAAAGCACTGTATTACTCCAAGAAGATCCTCCAGGCAGGAGTAACAAGTGCGTTCGATGCGGCTACCACTTTTGCGGTGGCTCAGGCCGTGCGCGATGCCATCGATACCGGCATGTTTCCCGGGCCACGCTTCACGGTTTCCGGCAAGCAGATCACCAATCATCAGGGGCTTGAAGATTCGTTTCCCAGCAATATGGAGTTTCCAGTCGGTCAGGCTGCGGTGCTGGTAAAGAATAAAGACGACCTCATCGAAGCCGTGCGCCTGCAGGTCAAGGACGAGGTCGACGCCATCAAGGTTTCAGGCTCGAACGACAACTTGATTACCCCCGATGCGCTCGGGGCCTCGGCTTTCACGCTCGAGGAACTGAGGATCATTGCCGACGAAACGCATCGGCTAGGCAAGTTGTGTGGCATTCATGCGCGGTCATGCGACTCGGCGCGGGATGCAGCCTTGGCGGGTTTCGACAACATCTTCCATGCATCGTATATAGACGACGCAGGCATCGAAGCCTGCCTGAAGAACAATTGTGTGATCACTCCCACTCTGACCTTGCTTGTCAATTTGATCGAAGCCAGTCCAGCTACAGCCGGCGCCTCATCAACTGACGCGTTCGAGCGAGAGGTCGAGGCGGCACGCAAGAATCTTCGACGTGCCTTCGAAGCAGGCGTGCCTCTTATTGCAGGAAGCGAATCAGGCTGGTCGCCCGTTCCGTACGGACAGTGGCACGCTCGCGAAATGGAAATCTTCGTCAAGTACTTGGGCTTGACACCGTTACAAGCAATCCATTCCAACACCCTTGCGGCGACCCGACTCCTTTCGCCGCGTTACCGGGATCTCGTAGGCAAGATCGAAGTGGGTAGGTATGCAGATCTAATCGTTTTGCCGGGTGACCCTACTCAAGACATCACTCTTTTGCAAAAGCCAAGCCGTTTCGATTTTATTTTCAAGGGTGGACAGCCGATTGACCGGACTCCCCCGGCGCCGCGTAAGCGCAAATGGTACGAACGAACCAAGACCTTCCTTGCCGGACTCTATGTATTCGACGAGGACAAAGGAAGTGGCCACCTCATTCCGGAGTGAACGCACCGCGTGCTTCGAGAATAACCATCTAGGAGAGAGACATGAAGCGCCATACCAATAGAGCAAAAAGCAGGTTCAACTTCGCGATTACGGCTGCCGCCGTGGCCATTGCAGCAGTCTGCTTTGGGTCGGCCCAGGCGGCCGAACAAAAAGCGGACGATCGACTGCAAGGTCTGATCGAACCGATCAAAGCAGAGAAGCCGTTCAGTATCGGCGTCACGCTGGTGCATTTGCAAGATGATTTCTGGAAGGGCATCGCGTACGGGATTCAGGACGAAGCCAAGCGTAGTGGTGTTGAGGTAGCTCAAGTAACGGTGGCTGGGGCCTACGGGAACGTGCGTGAGCAATTCGGCCAGCTGAATGCCCTGAAAACCCTTGGTGTTGATTATGTCGCTCTGGGGCCGGCCAGTTTCGATGGATACGACCCGGTTATCAAGCAGCTCAAAGACGCGGGGATCAAGACTCTTGCGGTTGGAATCCCTGTCAATAGTCCTAACGTGACGTTTGGGGTGGGCCAGGACGAAGGTGCAATTGGCCGCGAGTTGGCCAAGGCCATCTGCGAGAAGAAGCCCAACTCGACCACACTCACGATTCCCGGCCCGGCCGGCGCGGACTGGGCCCGGTTGCGCTATGTCGCATTTCAAGATGCCGCCAAAGAGTGCGACGGTATGAAAGTCATTCCCGGATCGTTTGGCGGTGGAGTAGAGTTAGGTTATGGCATGTCGCAGGCGTCAGATTTGTTGCTGCGTACGCCGGACGCCAACTTTATCTACACGCCGGTAATTCCTCTGGGCATGGGTGCTGTACAGGCGGTACGTCAGCAAAAACGTGATGTTCAGGTGGTGTCCAGTGCGATCGTGCGCGAGGCGATACCCATGATAGAAGACGGTCGCTTTCTGGCAGTTGCATCCGAACCTGGAATTTTGATGGGGCGATTGCTCGTGCAATATGCCATTCGGGACTATGAAGGCAAACCCTTGGATCTGAAGAAGGATGATTCCCTTCCATATCCGTATGTCCTGACACCGCCGGTCGTCATTACACCCGAGAACGTAAAAACCTTTCCCTTCGAAATATACGAGCTGCCACCGAAAGACTGGAGCATCAGTGCCATGCAGTAAATGAGACACCCGGGCCGCTGCAACCGGGCGGCCCTTTCAAATTGCACGGAAGGACACAGAGCATGTCGACAAACGCCTCTTTCGAAGTAACCCCGAAATCGTCTGAAATCCTGTTGTCTTTGCAAGGGGTCTCCAAGCGTTTTGGACCTACGGTCGCGTTAAGTGATGTGTCGCTTTCTTTCCGAACCGGTGAGATTCATTGCCTGCTCGGAGAAAACGGAGCCGGTAAATCCACCGTGGGAAAAATCGTCGGGGGGCTATATGGACCCGACGCCGGACGCGTCGAGTTCAAGGGCCAGCCCGTCAGTTTCAGGGACGTCAACGACGCCAAGGATAAAGGTATTGGCCTGGTGTTCCAGGAGCTTTCCCTGGCTCCGGATTTATCGGTCCGAGCAAACCTCAGGTTGGGGGCCGAAGGGCCTGTTCACCCCTTCGGCTATATCAAGCACAAGTCCGAAGCCGAAATGGTGGCTCGTGCTATCAAATGCTTCGAGCTCGATATCGATCTGGAAGAACCGGTCAAATATCTGCCTGTGGCGACACAGCAGATGCTTGAAATTGCCAAGGCATCTTTGCGCGATCCGCAGCTGATTGTGCTGGACGAACCCACTGCGATGCTTGGCGCAGTCGAAAAGCAGCGCCTGTTTCGCGTTCTGCGGGCGTGGCGCGATGACGGCAGGTCGCTGGTTTTGATCACACATCATATTGACGACGTCATGGAGCTCGCAGACAAGGTCACTGTGATGCGCGACGGCCGTGTTGTCGACTCGTTTCCCATGGAAAGCTCCATTACCGCGGACGAGGTTCTTGAGCGCCTTACCGGAAAGAAAATACGTATTCTCAAGCCGCCTTGTACACCCAAGACTAGCGAAACGCCGGTGTTGCGCGTCGAGAACGTAGCGCGGCGTGACGGCTCCTCAACGTCCATGAATTTCGGCAAAGGCGAGATTATTGGCTTGTATGGCGTGGTCGGGTCAGGAGCCGAACATATCCCTCAAGGGCTTATCGGCATGAACAAAAACACTGCCTTGCACTTTTACCTCAACGGGCGGCGGTATCAGGCAAGCAGTCCTTCGGCGGCGTTCGCCAGCGGCGTTTCGTATCTTCCTTCAGGCCGTGCCAGCAATGGTATTTTTGCCAGTCTGTCGGTGCGCGAAAACCTGTGCCTGACCCAATTGGCCGAACTGGGCCGCTACGGTGTGGTTTTCGATCTGATCGAGCGGACCCGCACGGCAGCGTTGCTTGAGCGCTTCAAGGTGAAATGCCAGGACCCCGAAGACAAGATCACCAGCCTTAGCGGTGGAAACCAGCAGAAGGTTCTCATGGCTCGAGCGATGGCTCATGCCAGACATGTGCTGATACTGGAAGAGCCCACGGCGGGTATCGACATTGACGCAAAGCTCCAGCTTCACGAAAGAGTACGCGAGTTGGCTGAGCAAGGCGTGACCGTTCTGCTTGTTTCCAGCGATCTGATCGAAACCATTACCTTGTGCGACAAGGTCTATACCTTCTATGAGGGTCACGTCATCAATTGTTATGACAATCCCAGCTTGTCGGATCAACCTCAGATTGTCTCGGATGTATTGGGCCAGAGCGGTGAAGCTGAGGCAGCCTTCGCCGCCACAAGTGTGAATGCTTAAGGAACATCGATGCTGAATCAGTTGAGACTTAATCGTCGGCAGTCAAACAATAGTAAACGGCCATCATCGGGTAAGGTTGGCCGGCGCGGGTCGGACACCATGCTGCCCTTGTTCATCATTGGGGTGGGCATTGTTGCCTCCATAATCGAGCCCAAGTTCGCTTCCGTTGACAACCTCACTAACCTCGCGCGCCAAATGATGCCCTTGCTGATCATGGCGGTAGGTCAGGCGTTCGCTATCATCAGTGGCGGTCTCGATCTCTCACTGGCAGCGGTAATGTCGCTGGCGGGGGTGTTGGGGGTACTGACGATGGCAGATTATGGTGTAGGCATGGGCATAGCGGTGATGCTCCTGACTGGGCTCGTCATGGGTGCGGTGTCAGGCTTCGTCATTGCGTTCTTTCGTACGAGTCCGTTGGTGGTGACACTGGGCATGTTGTCGGTAGCCCAGGCTTTGGCCCTGATTCTTTCAAAAGGAGTGCCGATTTACTCCGTACACCCCGGTTATGCGCAGGCTGTAGGGTTTGATGACTTGTTCGGCATTCCGGTGATGGTTTGGATCGGCGTGCTTTTTGTTTGCCTGGCCGCCTTCGTCCTTCGCCAGACGATATTTGGCCGCTACATATACGCAATCGGTTCCAGCATGTCGGCTGCGTCCAAGTCCGGTGTCAACGTGCGACGCAATGTGATGTTGGTGTACATGGTCAGTGGCTTGTGTGCGGCAGTGTGCGGCATAGTGCTGACCGCCTGGACAGGGTCCGCTCAACCTGTGGCGGCACCTAACCTTACACTTGAGTCACTGGCAGCGGTGGTGCTGGGTGGTGTGGCCTTGACAGGCGGTTCGGGTGGCATACGCCAAGTGGTGTACGGCGTGATCATCCTGAGCATGCTTTCCAATGTCATGAACATGGTCGGCGTTTCGGCCTACTACCAGACACTGGTCATCGGCATAGTCATAATTCTTGCGGTGATTCTTGACCGCTTACGCGACCGGGCCCAGCAAGATTAATTTAAATCCGCTTACTCGCATTATCCGCGCGCATCCGGCATTTTCAACGACGTCGAAAACAATTCAAAAATAACTTGCCTCAACCATTGATTGCCAGGTTCCTTGTGGAACCTGGCATGCCAAAAAAGGTTGATACCGATCTGCGGAAGTTGTACGGGGTGATCGACGTAGCGCAGACCAAAGGGCTCGGCACAGCGGTACGCGTACCGCTCTGGAACCGTGGCGATCATGTCGGTCGACGCAAGGATATGTCCGACTGCGACGAAATGCGGAACCAGCAGGCGTACGCGACGCTTTTCTTCGGCGCTTTCTATGATTTCATCCATCTTGGCATGGCCGGTGCCGGCCGACACAACGACAACATGGTCCGCGTCGTAGAACTCCTTGCGGCTGAGTCTTCGTTTGTCCAGGGCATGACCTTTGCGGAACAGGCACACATAGCGCTGCATGAACAGTCGCTGTTGAAAGAAATTGGATTTCAACTGAGGTATCAGGCCAATGGCCAGGTCAACATTGCCGGCCTCCATATCGTCGCGCAGGCTTTCAGCATTGTTGCGGACGGTGCTCACCGTGACGCCGGGGGCGACCTCCTGGAGTCTGTCCATCAAGGATGGCAGGAATTCTATCTCGCCGAGATCTGTCACGGCCAGGGTGAAGCGGCGGGTGCTCGTGGCAGGGCTGAACGAGGTACGTTGGGAAAGTGTGGTCTGTATGGTGCTTAAGGCATAGGCGATGGGTTCGGCCAATTGCTGCGCGTACGGGGTGGGCTCCATGCCGCGTGTGGTGCGCAGGAACAACTCATCGTTCAGCAAGTTTCGTAGCCGGCGCAGGGCGTTGCTGACCGCTGGCTGGCTCAAGCCAAGTTTGTCGGCGGCCGCCGAAACACTGCGATCCATCAGCAGCTGGTTGAAGACGACAAGCAAGTTCAGATCAAGGTCTTTGATGTCCATGGGCTTGGCTCCGTCCTGGCACATGGTAGGGTCGGAATAAGTGGAAGGTCGGCTCTATATTCATATAGTGAATACACTGCATTCATCATATTCTATTTAATTATCGTCTATCTCTCCCTATACTCGACGTCAGAGTGCCAAAAGCGCTTAGCCGCACATTGCTGCGGCAGTCCAGCCAAAAGCAAAAGCAGATCCCGCGGGCATACAAAGCCACATAAAAACGAAAGCGGGAATGTGTCGAGACATACTTTCATTGAAGAAACCTCGCCTGAACAGGGGACGATTACGTCTGCTTTCGGGCGCGCCATGACGGATTTACGATGGAACTGCTGGTACAACCTTTGGATCAGTCCCTGCCGATAGAGTCGGGAGTGAATTTGCTGCAGGCACTGCGCGACAACAATGTGCCGGTGTCGTACAGCTGTATGTCCGGCCGATGCGGAACCTGTCGGTGCAAGGTAATCGAGGGACAGGTGCTTGAGTCAGGCCGCGAAATCAAGCGCACGGAGCTGGATGATGGGCGTTACGTGCTGGCTTGCATGAGCGTTCTGACAGAAAGCTGCACAATCGAGATTCCTGAACCGGACGAAATCGTGAATCATCCCGCCAAGATTTTGAAGGCGAAGGTGGTGGCCATTGAGGATTTGGCGCACGATATCAAGGGTATTCGCCTCAAGTCGGCCAAGCCTCTTGAGTATTCGCCGGGGCAATATGTAACTTTGCAATTTACTCCGGATCATATCCGACCCTACTCGATGGCGGGCCTGGCTTCGGACCACGAACTGGAATTCCATGTGCGAGTGGTACCCGATGGACGAGTAAGCGGGTATGTGGCAAACGAGTTGAAGGTCGGAGATTCGGTACGGGTGACAGGTCCGTTGGGAACAGCGTATTTACGCGTGCGTCACGAAGGGCCGATGTTGTGTGTGGCAGGTGGAACGGGCCTGGCGCCGGTGTTGTCGATAGTGCGCGGTGCGCTCGAAGGTGGCATGACCAACCCCGTTCACGTGTATTTTGGAGTTCGTTCGCCTGCGGATATCTATAAGGCGGATGTACTGCAGGCACTGGCAAGCCAGTATAGAAACCTGACGGTGCATGTGGTGGTGACCTCCGGTGCCGGGGGTACACAGTGGCGGCAGGGGTTGGTCACCGATGCAGTCAATCAGGATTGGGAAAGTTTTGATGGCTTCCGAGCCTACGTGTGTGG
>JAJUJD010000147.1 GCA_029267315.1 Alcaligenaceae bacterium | reverse complement strand
TCCCTCACGGCGCCGGACCCTGCTTCTTCATGGACTGGAAGCCAGCAGATACCTGGAACAACATGGCCGCTTTCCTGAAAGGGATCCGGGCCGAACTGCCTGCAAAACCGACAGCAATTGTTTTGGTGTCCGGCCACTGGCTGGAGGATGAATTCCAACTGACGGGAAGTGAGCGTCCATCCCTCATCTACGATTACTACGGTTTTCCGCCGCACACTTATGAGCTTGAGTATCCGGCCGCCGGCCAACCAGACCTGGCGGCAAGCCTGGCAGAGACGCTTTCCGCCTCTGGGCTCGCGGCAGGCGTAGACCATTCTCGGGGATATGACCACGGAATGTTCATTCCGCTGAAAGTGATGTTTCCCGAGGCTGATATTCCGGTAATTCAACTGTCATTGCGCAAGGACCTCGACCCCGAAGCCCATCTCAAGGCTGGGCGCGCGCTGGCACCCTTCCGCGACAAGGGTGTTCTGATCGTGGGCAGCGGTATGAGCTTTCATAATATGCGGGGATATGGAGACCCACGGTTTACGCCAGTGTCACAGGAGTTCGATGAGTGGCTCAGCAAGGCGGTGGCAGCTGATCCCCTCGAGCGCGACGCTTTGCTAAAGCACTGGGATGAGGCGCCCAACGCGCGCTTGTGCCATCCACCCCGAGCTGAGGAGCACCTTTTACCGCTGATGGTGGCGGCAGGGGCTGCGATGGAAAGCCGAGGCGAGAAGGTTTATTCCGAAATAATCATGGAAACCGCCATATCGGCGTTTCGATTCGATTGATCCAAATGGCGCATTTCCAAGTAAGCTTGGCAGCGTCCAAGGAATAACTGCGTACTTGCGCAGATCAGTCCGCAGACATCGAACATTGATTTAAGGAGCACAAGGCAATGAACGATTCCCCAGAGCGCTATGGCAGTATTACACGCATCTTCCACTGGGTGATGGCTGTATTGATCATCTGGCAGGGAATGAAATTCTTTGACCGCATCAACGACGGCGAGCACTGGATCGGTGAAACCTTGGTGCCCTGGCATACTCGCATCGGGTCTGTGATACTGGTGCTCGTTGTATTGCGTATCATCTGGGCTCTCGTTCAGCGGAACAACCGTCCGCAACAGGATCCGGCCACCGCCTCGCTAGTGAAGCTTGGCCACTTTCTGCTGTACGCGACCATGTTCCTGATGCCTGTCACGGGTATTACATATCTGGTGGGCCGTGGTTTTGGCTGGAGGCCCTTCGACATCGAAATCATTGCCCGCGGGCCGGAAATTCCCTGGATGGCCTCTTTGGGTGGTGCCTTGCACTCGCCACTGGCTTGGTTTCTTCTGATCCTGGTAGCCGGCCATATTGGCATTGCGCTGTTCCATCATTTCGTTAAGAAGGATGGCGTTCTGCGCCGAATGCTCTGATTACGCCACTTCACCAATCCAGGTAGCTGGCCAGGCACCGCTGCCCACCATGTCCCGGATGACTTCCGGAATCAGCTTCAACACCGCAGCACACGCTGTTGTGGCGGGGCGGGTGGTGTGGGTGGCGCACACCACCCTGCGCAACATGCGCGGGTTATTGATCTCGGTGGTTCGCAAGCGGTTTGCGGACACTTCTTCGGCGACTGAGCCCAGAGGCAGAATGGTGTGTCCGATCCCCGCTTCGGCGGCGCGTTTCACGCTGCTGAGCGATTCTATTTCCGCGACTACATTCAGTTCCACGCCCTGCAACGCACAGGAATCATCAATGATCCGGCGCAGGCCGTGCTCGCGGCCAGGCAAGACGAGTGGCAGACGCGCGAGCGCCGTCAGGGAGATTTCTGCGGGCATGTTGACCCCCGCTTCGCTCACCAGCACGAGTTGGTCGTCAAGCAGGGGCTGCCGGGTGAGATTGGCGTCCATAACGTCATCATAGAGCAGGGCCAGGTCGAGCCGCCCGGACTGCAGGCGTTCGCGCAGGAAGCCGCTGTACGCTTCAACAATCTTAAGCCGCACTTGAGGAAGCTGTTCTCTGCATGCGCTGAGAATGGGCATGGTGGCGGCAAGGGCGACAGTGGTTGTCAAGCCAAGCGCTACTTCCCCGCTAGGGACGTCTGCGGCCTCACGTACTGCCAGGCGCGCCCTTTCAGCATCAGCCAGCACCACGCGCGCGTGCTCGAGAAAAATCCGGCCCGCTTCCGTGGGGACAACGCCACGGCTGGACCGGTCGAGTAAGCGCGCGCCAAGCTCATGTTCCAGAGCAGAAATCTGCTGGCCCAATGCCGGCTGTGCAACATGCAGGCGCCCGGACGCTTTGAGCAAGCTGCCCGCCTCGCAGGCGACCACGAAATAACGAAGCTGACGAAGTTCCATTGGTATATGTGATTTGTATAGCGGATAGGTTGAATAAGTATTTCACAGATATCTGCCTTGGGGGCAAAATGGCGCCATCGAGGAGAAATCTCATGTACAACGAAGCAGACGAATTTCAGGACATCCGTGACGCCGTACGCCAACTTTGCCGGCAGTTTTCGGATGAGTATTTCCGCAAGATCGACGAGCAACGTGCTTACCCCGAGGAGTTCGTAAACGCGCTCATGGAAGCAGGTTGGCTGGCCGCCATGATTCCCGAAGAGTACGGTGGGACTGGTCTTGGCTTGACGGCGGCTTCCGTCATCATGGAAGAGATCAACCGCTCTGGCGGTAATGCCGGCGCAGTACATGGCCAGATGTACAACATGGGCACTTTGTTGCGCAGCGGCAGCAAGGAACAAAAGGAAAAGTACCTGCCTGCCATAGCAGCGGGCAAGCTGCGGATTCAGTCCATGGCCGTGACCGAACCCACCACGGGCACCGACACTACCAAGTTGAAGACGACTGCAGTGAAGAAGGGCGACCGCTATGTGGTGAACGGCCAGAAGGTATGGATTTCCCGCGTCCAGCATTCTGACCTCATGATCCTGCTGGCACGCACGACACCGCTTGCCGAAGTGAAGAAAAAATCGGAAGGGATGTCCATCTTCATCGTGGACTTGCACGAAGCAATCGGCAAGGGCCTGACTGTTCGTCCGATTCCCAATATGGTGAATCACGAAACCAACGAGCTCTTCTTCGAAAATCTTGAGATTCCCGAAGAGAACCTGATTGGAGAAGAGGGCAAAGGTTTCAAGTACATTCTGGAAGGCCTGAATGCCGAGCGTACCCTGATTGCCGCTGAGTGTATTGGCGACGGTTACTGGTTCATCGACCGCGCCACCAAATACGCCAATGAGCGGGTAGTGTTCGACCGCCCGATCGGCAAAAACCAGGGCGTGCAGTTCCCCATTGCCGACGCATTTATCGAGGTCGAAGCGGCCAGCCTGATGCGCTTTGAGGCTTCGCGCCGTTTCGACGAGCACAAGCCCTGTGGTGCCCAGGCCAACATGGCCAAGTATCTGGCGGCCAAGGCAAGCTGGGAAGCCGCGAATGTATGTTTGCAGACACATGGCGGCTTCGGCTTTGCGAACGAGTACGATGTCGAACGCAAGTTCCGTGAGACGCGCCTCTACCAGGTTGCGCCTATCTCCACGAATCTGATTTACTCCTTTATCGCCGAGCATGTGCTTGGCCTGCCCCGTTCGTTCTGAGAATTGCCATGTCACGACCGTTGGACGGAATTACCGTCGTCACTCTGGAACACGCTATTGCGGCGCCTTTCTGCACGCGTCAGCTCGCTGATCTCGGTGCCCGCGTCATTAAGGTGGAACGCCCCGGCAGCGGGGACTTCGCCCGCGGCTATGACGAACGTGTGAAGGGCCTTTCTTCCCACTTTGTCTGGACCAACCGCTCCAAGGAAAGCCTGACGCTGGACGTTAAGCATCCGGAGGCACGCAGGGTGCTGGATAAGCTTCTGCAAGAAGCCGACGTGCTTGTGCAGAACTTGGCTCCGGGTGCTGCCGCGCGGCTGGGGCTGTCCTTCGATGAGCTGCACCCGAAATTCCCGGGTCTTATCGTTTGCGATATTTCCGGTTATGGCAACGATGGCCCTTACCGCGACAAGAAGGCTTACGACCTGCTCATCCAGAGCGAATCGGGCTTTTTGTCAGTAACCGGCAACAAGGATGAACCTGCCAAAGCCGGCTGCTCGATCGCTGATATTGCTGCAGGTATGTATGCCTACAGCAATATTCTGGCGGCGCTGGTGCAGCGGGGCAAGACAGGCAAGGGTGCCCGCATTGACGTCTCCATGTTGGAAAGCATGGTGGAATGGATGGGCTTTCCCATGTATTACGCCTACGACGGCGCGTCGCCACCACCACGCGCGGGCGCAGCACACGCCACCATCTTCCCTTACGGGCCCTTCCTGGCCGGCGATGGCGCTTCGGTCATGCTGGGCTTGCAAAACGAACGTGAGTGGGCGGTTTTCTGCAAGGTGGTGCTGCAACGGCCAGAACTTGCCGAAGATGAGCGCTTCTCGAGCAATTCGCAGCGAGTGGCGCATCGCGAGGAACTTCGAGCCATCATCACACAGGCTTTCTCTTCGCTGAATGCCGAGCAGGTAGTGGCACGCCTGGATGAAGCCAAGATTGCCAACGCGCGCGTGAATGACATGCACGACGTTTGGAGCCATCCTCAGCTGAAGGCGCGCCAGCGCTGGACGGAAGTGGCCACGCCTGAAGGTCCCGTGCCGGCCTTGCTGCCACCTGGGTCGCAAAGCAGCTTTACGGCTCGCATGGACCCGATTCCGGCTCTGGGTGAGCACACTGATGCCATCCTGCAGGAACTGGGCTGGTCGGAATCGGCAATCGCTGAACTGCGCGCCGAGCGAGCCATCTGATCTAAGGGGCTATCACAAGCCCCCGCGCAAACCCGGCATGTATCGCAGCATTTGGAGCGATGCTGCCGGGTCTTTTTTTCCCGCTTGACCTTCCCATCATGGGAAGGTTTATGCTGTCGGTTATCTGTAACACTCACAGGGAGCCGACCATGACGTCCGGGCCGAGTACCCCAACCGCCAACAGCGTTGACATTTCCCTTCCCATCGAAGGCATGACATGCGCGTCCTGTGTCGGGCGCGTGGAAGCCGCTATCCGCAAAGTGCCGGGCGTGCAGCAGGTTGCCGTTAATTTGGCCACTGAGCGTGCCGACGTGCAGGCGACTGCGGGAACCAGTGTCAACGCGCTCGTGCAGGCAATAGAGAAGGTCGGTTTCGACGTTCCGTCCAATACCATTGAACTTTCCATAGAAGGCATGAGCTGCGCATCGTGTGTCAGCCGGGTCGAGGCTGCCCTGCGCAAGGTGGAGGGCGTTCAGGAGGTGAATGTCAACCTGGCCACCGAAAAGGCAAGCATACGCGGCGTTGCGGATACAGCGGCATTGGAGGCCGCCGTGGAAGCCGCCGGCTACGACGTGCGACCGATGGGCGCAACCTCTGCCGCGGACATGCAGGAAAGCGATGCACGCAAGGATGCTGAGCGCGAGCAGCTGATGCGGGATTTGCTGCTGGCGGTGGCGCTCAGCCTGCCTGTCTTCGTTCTGGAAATGGGCACGCATCTGGTACCCGGCATGCATGCGCTCATAGACCGCACGATTGGCATGCAAGCAAGCTGGCTGGTTCAGTTTTTGTTGACCACCTTGGTGCTGCTTTTTCCGGGCAGGCGTTTCTACCAGAAAGGGCTGCCGCTGCTGATGCGCATGGCCCCCGATATGAACTCATTGGTGGCGGTGGGAACGCTCGCGGCCTATGGCTATTCCGTGGTGGCTACCTTCGCCCCAGGCATGCTGCCCGATGGAACAGTTAACGTCTATTATGAAGCGGCGGCCGTCATTGTTGCGCTTATTCTGCTTGGGCGGTTCCTCGAGGCTCAGGCCAAAGGCCGAACATCTGCCGCCATCCGTCGACTCATCGGCTTGCAGCCCCGCACTGCCCGCATAAAGCGTTCCGCGGGCGTCCAGGAGGTTCCGCTAGCCGAAGTGATAATGGGCGATGTTGTCGAAGTACGACCGGGAGAACGCGTACCGGTAGACGGTGAAGTACTGGAAGGGGAGAGCTATGTCGATGAGTCCATGATTTCGGGCGAGCCGGTGCCCGTGGCCAAAGGTGCCGGTGCTCAGGTGGTCGGTGGCACGGTGAACCAGACAGGTTCGTTCAGTTTCCGGGTTACAGCGGTAGGCGCAGATACGGTACTGTCCCAGATCATTCGAATGGTCGAGCAGGCCCAGGGCTCTAAGCTGCCCATTCAGGCCATGGTGGATCGAGTTACGCGCTGGTTTGTGCCGGCAGTCATGGCAGCTGCACTGCTGACCTTCCTCATCTGGCTGGTTTGGGGGCCATCACCAGCGCTCACCTATGCGCTCGTCAATGCCGTTGCCGTCCTTATCATCGCATGCCCGTGCGCCATGGGGCTGGCTACCCCGACTTCCATCATGGTCGGTACGGGTCGTGGAGCGGAGTTGGGTGTGCTGTTCCGCAAAGGCGACGCCTTGCAGCGCTTGCGAGATGCAACCGTAGTTGCCGTGGACAAGACGGGTACGCTGACAGAGGGACGACCTGTGCTGACCGACCTGGAAGTCACCCAAGGCTTCGCGCAAGACGAAGTGCTTGGCTTGGTCGCTGCCGTTGAATCCCGCTCCGAGCATCCGATTGCACGAGCGCTGGTGCGAGCGGCACAAGAGAAGGGCCTGCAGCTGCCTGAAGTTTCCGAGTTCGAATCTGTCACGGGCTTTGGCGTTCATGCACGGGTGGAAGGGCGTCGTGTTGAGGTAGGAGCCGATCGATACATGCATCGGCTCGGTGTGGACGTTTCCATCTTCCAGCCCACCGCTCAGCGGCTGGCGCAGGAAGGCAAGTCGCCGCTGTATGCGTCCGTTGATGGGCAATTGGCGTGTATTGTGGCGGTGGCCGATTCAATCAAGAAGACGACGCCGCAGGCCATCAAGGCCTTGCACGAACTGGGGCTAAAGGTGGCGATGGTCTCCGGTGACAATCAGCGCAGCGCGCAGGCTATTGCTCAGCAACTGAACATTGACGAAGTATTCGCAGAAGTGTTGCCGGATGGCAAAGTGGATATCGTCCGTAAACTGCGTCAGGAACACGGTGTTGTTGCCTTCGTGGGCGATGGTATCAACGATGCCCCCGCTTTGGCGGAAAGCGACGTAGGTATTGCGATTGGTACGGGAACGGACATCGCGATCGAGGCGGCTGACGTGGTGCTGATGTCCGGGAAACTCGACGGGGTGCCTACCGCCATCGCATTGTCCCGGGCCACCATAGGGAATATCCGCCAGAACCTCTTTTGGGCGTTTGTCTACAACACCGCCCTGATTCCCGTTGCCGCCGGTGCGCTCTACCCGGTCTGGGGCATCCTACTTTCACCCATATTCGCGGCGGGCGCCATGGCCATGTCCAGTGTCTTCGTACTGGGTAATGCCTTGCGTCTGCGGGGGTTTGAACCGCTGCAAGGCGCTGGTAAATGAATCTATTGCAAGGGAGCGAACCATGAACATCGGCGAGGCAGCGCAGGTTTCGGGCGTTTCCGCCAAGATGATTCGTTATTACGAAGAAATCGGCTTGATACCGCCGGCCGTCCGAAAGGAGTCGGGGTACCGCGAATACTCCGAGACTGATGTCCACCGGCTCAG
>JAJUJD010000014.1 GCA_029267315.1 Alcaligenaceae bacterium | reverse complement strand
CAATCCACACACCGACAGCCATGCCGACAACTCCCCAAACTACGGTCATGATGGCGAACTTTCTCACCACGTCGTAGTTGAAGACTTCAGGCTGTTTTCCGAGCGTATCGGAAGTACCCATGAGCTTCCCCTCAAATATTAGAAAAAACAGTCGCGAGCATGATCTCGCATGGCTTGGCCAGCAGCCTTGATCTGCATCAATGCCGTCCCGGCTAAATTGGGCTTGATGCATCCCCGCCACAAGTTGCCTCGCAACGGCTTGGATCAGGGCTGCAAAAAATGCGACAGGGCACGGCCACTGTCAGCGTCGATCGTCGTTGGACGATTCCTGGTCGCCGGGCGTGTCGTCGTCCATGAGGATCGACTCGCCGCCCTTCTGCGTATCGTCGAACTGGCCGGCGAAGATCGCCCACCAGAACAAAGCGCCAATCAGCACCACAAAAATAAGTGCGATAGGCAAAAGAAGCAGTAGTGAGCCAGTCATTCTCAGCTCTGGATGGCTGCGGAGGCCCAGCTGGCCGCCGGGGCAGAGCGCACTAGACGGCGATACATACGCCATGCGTTGCCTGCAACCACCAGAGAAGAAACCAACATGCTCAGTGCCGCCACCCAGGGAGCCACCAGCCCGATAGCTGCGAGCGGCGTCATGAGAAGGTGCCAGACGACTGAACCATAGAGGTTTTGACGGGTAACACGCCTGGTGGCACGTACCAGTTCTGCAACCTCGGAATCGGGGATATTTCCGCGTACGGCCAAGGTAGCATGTGCCGCGGAAACCGTGGAAGGGACGGCCATTGCCATGGCGCACGGACAGCTCATGACGAACATGGCGACCATGACCGGAACAGCATGACTGGCATCAATGTAGAACCACCAAACTGCCCCTGCCACAATGGCAAGCAGGACCTGTATGGTGACAAACCAGAACGCAATTCGATTCGCCTGCTGGGAAGCAGCAGCCCGGAAAGCTTCAATAGCGGCATTCGCACCGCCAACGTCGACTGCCTGGCGGGCACATAATTCAAGATATCGGGCCGTCAGCAGGAAAGCGACGAACATCACGACCGAATCGAAATAGACTTCACCGCCCCCCACCCAGGTGGCATATGCACTCGGGAAAAACGCGACCAAGATGCCCAGAGCAACTGGCACGTCCATGGTGATGCGCTTCTTAGCAAGGCGGCTGAGCGCTCCGGCCCAAACGGGTTGGGCACAGTACAGCACAACCGGAACAGTCATAATGAGACTGATCCAGTTCATCAGAAAAATGGCTTGATCAAGCAGCTCGAGATTATCGGGTGCCATGCTTTCATGGCGAAGATAGCCCGGAAAGGCGAACATCATGACCTGCATCATGGCAAGCCATGCCAGGCCCAAACGCGCGAGCATATGACGGCGATGATGCCGGTCAGAATCGGACAACTCGGCTGGTGGGGAGAAAATGGATATCGCGCGCATGTCCCGCAATATACCGTTTCATCTGAACGCGAATCTTGATCTAGATCAACGCCCTCCCAGATACAGGGGCCGCCCCTCTCGGGACGGCCCCAATCACCACTAACCAACGTGTCCGGTCAGGAGTCAATGCCACCACTGTGGCACATCATCCTGCTTACGCGTACGACTTCTCGAACTGCTCTTCTTCTGTCGAGCCGGTCAGAGCTGTGGTGGAAGACTGCCCGCCTTCGATGGCCTGAGTCACCGCATCGAAGTAGCCGGTACCCACTTCACGCTGGTGCTTGACTGCAGTAAAGCCAAGATCGGCCGCCGCAAACTCCTTCTGCTGAAGTTCAACGAAGGCGCTCATCTGGCGACGGGCGTACCCATGGGCAAGCTCGAACATTCCATAATTGAGCGAGTGAAAGCCTGCCAGTGTGATGAACTGGAAGCGGTAACCCATGGCACCGAGTTCGCGCTGGAAGCGTGCGATCGTGTCGTCGTCCAGGTTCTTCTTCCAGTTGAAGGAGGGCGAACAATTGTATGCCAACAGTTTGCCTGGGAACTGACGATGAATGGCCTCAGCAAACTTGCGTGCGTACTCGAGGTTGGGCGTAGAAGTCTCACACCAGATCAGGTCGGCATATGGCGCATAGGCGAGCCCGCGAGAGATGGCCTGTTCAATGCCCGCACGGGTACGGAAGAACCCTTCGACCGTCCGCTCGCCGGTGATGAACGGGCGATCGTTTTCGTCGACATCGCTGGTAACAAGGTCGGCTGCATCCGCGTCGGTACGCGCCAGCAGCACGGTCGGCACATTCAGCACATCAGCAGCGAGCCGTGCAGCAATTAGCTTGGACACTGCCTCCCGGGTGGGGACCAGCACCTTGCCGCCCATATGGCCGCACTTCTTTACCGCGGCAAGCTGATCCTCAAAGTGGACCCCTGAAGCGCCCGCCTCGATCATGGCCTTCATTAGCTCGAAGGCATTCAGCACGCCGCCGAAGCCGGCTTCTGCATCGGCCACAATCGGCGCAAAGTAATCAATGTAGCCCTCATCGCCCGGTTCCTTGCCTTCCGACCACTGAATTTGGTCGCAGCGCATAAGGCTGTTATTGATGCGCTTGACTACCTGCGGCACGGAATTGATTGGATAAAGAGACTGGTCGGGATACATTTCGCCGGCAAGATTGGCATCTCCCGCGACTTGCCAACCCGAGAGATAAATAGCCTTGAGCCCAGCCTTCACCTGTTGCATCGCCTGGTTGCCAGTCAGTGCTCCCAGCGAATTGATGAAGGGCTCTTCGTGAAGCAGCTGCCACAGTTTTTCGGCGCCGCGACGAGCCAGCGTATGCTCCATTGCCAATGATCCGCGCAGGCGGATGACTTCCTCCGCGGTGTAGCCACGCTTGATTCCCTGCCAACGGCTGTCTTCTGCCCATTGGCGCTGCAATTGCCGGATGTCGTTCTCGCGAGTGCTCATGCGTTTTCTCCTCAAGGATTAAAAGTGAAGCGGATGAGGAAAAGTCTACGCGTGTGCTGCACTGCACAGAACACTTTTATCTTATATAAGACTGAATATTTTATTCTTTGTATTCAATAGCTTGTCATTGCCCTTTCTCAATATGAAACGCAAACTCCCAGAATGAAAAGTCTCTCGCTGCATTGCAAAAACAATTTTTTATATTATGAAATCACGCTTTCATAGCATGAAAGCCTTCTCTTCGAGCTTCCCTCCCCCCTTTAGTAAAATGGTCTTTTGCATTGAGCTGCTGTATGTCTGATTCTCCCCTCGCCCAAGCGCCACTGGGCCGCGCGGTCGCCTACCCGCACAGTTACGACCCATCTCAACTGTTTCCCATTGCACGGGCCCAGAACCGTTCCGCTCTGCGCATGCCGGGACCTTGGTTTGGTGCCGATATCTGGAATGCGTACGAAGTGTCTTGGCTGAACGGACGAGGCTTGCCGCGCGTCGCGTTGGCGCGCTTCACTTTTCCAGCGGACAGCGCGAATCTCGTCGAATCGAAGTCGTTCAAGCTTTACTTGAATTCTTTCAATGAAAGCCGCTTCAGTAGTCAGGAAGAAGTAGCCGCCACCCTGCAGGCAGACCTTAGTCGCGCAGCGGGTGCCCCCGTGTCAGTAGAGCTGATGAATGTTGGTGCTGCGGATGCCCTAGGTTGGCAGCCCTTGGAAGGAATCTGCCTGGACGAGCAGGACATTGCAATTGAACATTACCAGCCGGAAGCCGGTTTATTGCGGATAGCGCCCGGCGCAGAAGTAGTCAGCGAGACTTTGGTGAGCCATCTGCTCAAATCTAACTGCCCCGTCACGGGGCAACCAGACTGGGGCAGTGTGCAAGTGCGCTATACCGGGCCACGCATCGACCCTGAAAGCCTATTGAAGTATATCGTCTCGTTTCGCCGGCACACGGAGTTTCACGAGCACTGCGTGGAGCGCATGTACTGTGATATTTGGCATGCTTTACAGCCGACATCGCTTTTCGTGATGGCGCTCTACACGAGGCGCGGCGGGTTGGACATCAATCCATGGCGCAGCAGCCAGCCGGAGGCGCCGCCGGTCTTACGAACGGTTCGGCAATAACTGGCTGAAGAACGCGTCAGGCAGCAGCAGGCTGCCGACGCGCAGCGGCTGAACGCCCCACGGCCACCGCCAGGGTTGCCGCCAACACAAAGCTGAGCGCCGCACCGGCCCACGGCCCGCGTAACAGACCCCAGTCCAGCATCAGGCCGAAGCCCACTGGCCCCAGTGAGGCGCCGATATCCATGCCGGAATACACCAAACCGTACACCGTGCCCGTGGCACCCTTAGGTGCGACCCTGCGTATCAACATATCTCGCGATGGCCCTGCAATACCTGAACACAGACCGGCAAGGGCAACAGCGAACAATGCGCTGGCCGGGCCCAGCCACCCACTTGCCAGCATGACAAAGCAAGTGGCTGCGCCGGCTAACGACGCAAATACAATGAACTCACTGCGGGGCGTACTCGATGCGACAAAACCGCCCAGAGCCATCCCCACTGCACCGGCCACCATGTAACCGGACAGCGCGGAGCCCGCAAGCACTTTGTCCACCCCATACACCGAACCCAGCATGGGTATGGTGAAGTTTTGTACGGCAGACAGCGCGATCGACGTAAATGCAAAGAACAGGAAAGCGCCCCAAAGCGCGGGTTGGGCCAGCAAAGTCTGCAGAGTCTGCCCGACACTCTTGCGTGAAAGATCATCCGCATCCGGCTTATCTGGTGCCTTGCGGACGACTGCCGTAGGCTCTGCTGCTTCACGCCCGGCCGGGCCCGATTGCTGCAACGGCACTTCTTCCGCCAGCTTCCTGCGGCCAACGAGTACGTCGCGCCCCAGCCAGGTACCGATCAGCACCACCGCAACCAGTGCCGCAGCCGCCAGCGCGGCACCGCGCCACCCGAAGAGCTGGATGAAGGTCGCCATATAGATGGGCGCAAGAGCCCAGCCCAAATTGCCGGTGAGCCCATGCGCGCTGAAGGCGTGCCCCAAGCGCGCCGCACTGACACGATGATTCAGAATGGAAAAGTCGACCGGGTGGAAAACCGAGTTGCCTATACCACCCAGGGCGGCAGCGAGGCAAAGCATGATGTAGCCGTTGGCACCGGCGATCAGCAGACCCGACCCAACGAAACATGCCAAACCAAATTGCAGTACCGGTGCCGGCCCAATGCGGTCTACCACGAAGCCAGAAGAGGCTTGGCCAATGGACGAGAGTAAGAAGAAGATGGAAGCCAGCAGACCAAGCTGCGCGAAGTCATAGCCGAACTCCGCCGCAAGCGACAAGTAGAGCGTGGGCAGCACTAGCTGGAAAAAATGCGAACACGCGTGCGCTGCCCCCACTATGGAAATGACAGACCAGTCCTGCCGCCTGATGGCAACAGGGTCAATGGATACTCCAGCTGGCATCGAGGCACTCATTGCCACATACTCCCGTGAGCGCTACGGATGCGTCGAGCGGCCTGCCCTACACCCTACGCTTTATTCGACCGGTCGCGGATCTCCGGCCACGCCCGATTCAGGTAATAACACATGGACCATACCGTCAATACGGCGGCGACGACAATCAAGGCCTGGCCGACAAGGTCGGTCGGCACACCGTAAAGGGGCTGCCAATAAAGAAGGCAGGGTATGGACACCATTTGTGCGGCGGTTTTGAACTTGCCGAGCCTGTGCACGGCCACACTGCCACTCGCACCGATCTTGGCCATCCATTCTCGCAAGGCCGAGATGGTGATTTCTCGCCCGATAATGATCAAGGCAATGAAGGCGTCGACCCTGTCGAGGTTGAGCAAAATCAGCAGGGCGGCGCAGACCATTAGTTTGTCGGCAACCGGGTCGAGGAAGGCCCCGAAGCTTGATGTTTGGTTCCACCGACGGGCGAGCCAGCCGTCAAACCAGTCGGTCAACGCAGCAATAATGAAGAACGCGGCACCTATGGCGTCGCGCGTTCCTTCCGCAACCCAGCTCGGAGGCACGTAGTAAAGCGCGACGATTAGCGGGATCATCGCGATGCGAAGCCAGGTCAGGGCGATAGGCAGATTAAACGGCATACTGTGAATACTACCTCAAGCTTGTGTGAACCTGCTTATCGCAAGGCATGATAAATGCGTTCAGCCAACTCATCGGAAATGCCTTCTACTGAACGCAGGTCGTCGATACTGGCATCCACCACACCCGAAAACCCTCCGAAGCGCGCAAGCAGACGCTGCCTGCGACGCGCGCCCACCCCTTCTATTTCCTCAAGTCGCGAGACGGTTCTTGCCTTGGCACGACGGGCGCGCATGCCTGTGATGGCAAACCGATGTGCTTCGTCACGAATCTGAGCTACCAGCATCAAAGCAGGCGACTCCACGCCCAGCAAAAGTGGCTCCCGCTCGTCCGCGAAGATCAGAGTTTCCAGCCCGACTTTTCGCCCTTCTCCTTTGGCCACCCCCACAAGCACGCGCGTATCCAGTCCAAGCTCCACGAACACCTGCCGAGCGACCTCCACCTGCCCTTTTCCGCCATCGATCAGCACCACTTCTGGCAGTTGGGCTTCGCCATCCGCTACTCGGGTAAACCGTCGGGACAGGACTTGACGCATCGCGGCGTAATCATCGCCGGGGGTAATTCCGGCAATGTTGTAGCGCCGGTACATGGACGGCTGCATGTCGTGATTGTGATAAACCACACAGGAGGCCTGAGTGGCTTCGCCAGCGGTGTGGCTGATGTCGAAGCACTCAACGCGCAGCGCCTGCAACGAGGCGTCGTCAGTGTCCAACCCCAGGGTTTCGGCTAAAGCCAGAGTCCGGGCTTCGCGGGCGCTGGATTCGCTCAGCGAGCGGCTGCGCGCCAGTTCAGCATTCTTGACAACCTGTTCCAGCCAGGTTTTTCGCACGCCTTGCGGCCGCACCACAAGGCGTGCTTTTACGCCAGTCTGCTCGGCCAGTAGTGTAAGCAGCTCGGCATCCGGCAATTTGTGAGAGCAAACCAACACCGGCGGCATTTTGCTGTCAATGTAGTGCTGGGCGACGAATGCAGCCAACACATCTGAGGCGCTGTCCCCTTCCGCATGTGAGGGAAAGAAGGCCTTGTCCCCAAGGTGTCGGCCACCCCGCACCATTGCCAGGTTCACGCAGCTGCGCCCGCCCATGGAAACCACGCCAATGACGTCTACGTCGTCATTGCCAATCTGTTCCATGGACTGCTGCTGGAGCACTCGTGACAAGGCTCCCATTTGATCGCGCAGCATGGCCGCCTGTTCGAACTCGAGCTGCTCCGAGGCGGCGAACATGCGCGCTTCTATGTCCTTGAGAACATCATCAGCGTGCCCGTCCAGAAAACGAATGGCACGGTCAACATCGGCGTGATAATCCTCTGCAGAAATAAGGTCGACACAAGGTGCAGAACATCGACCGATCTGATGCAGCAGGCAGGGACGCGAACGATTGGCGAAGACGCTGTCCTCGCACGTCCGCAACCGGAACACGCGCTGCAGTATTTGGATGGTCTCGCGCACGGCCCAACTGTTGGGATAGGGTCCGAAGAATCTACCCTTGCGGCTGGTGGCCCCGCGATAATATGCAATGCGCGGGTATCCGTGGCCACTGAACATCAGGTAGGGATAGGATTTGTCATCCCTGAAGAGAATGTTGTAGCGGGGCTTGAGACGCTTGATCAGGTTGTTTTCCAGCAGCAGCGCCTCTGCCTCGCTGCGTGTGACTGTGACGTCCACGCGCACCACTCGCGCCACCATATGCGCAATGCGGGGGCTGGAGGCCGTCTTCTGGAAGTACGAACTGACGCGCCGCTTGAGGTCACGGGCCTTGCCCACATACAGCACTTCCCCCTGTGCGTCGATGTGCCGATAGACGCCAGGGAGATTGGGCAGATCAGCCAGGAAGGATTTCAGATCGAATTCGTCGGGCATGCTGATATTGCGTATTTTGCTGCAGTGCTTCCCAGTCCAGCGCCGGAACTTGCGGCATCAGCCGCCGGAGCCGTGCGATGGAGGTATCCGGCAGACGAAAGTCCAGCCGTGCCAGAAGGTCGTCCGCCAAGTCTGGCCGGTTACAGACCAGCACCATGTCGCACCCCGCATTCAGCGCAGCCAGTGCCCGCGCCAGAATGTCGCCTGCCACGGTGGCGCCCTCCATGGTGAGGTCGTCTGAAAAAACCACACCATCGTAGCCCAGGTGTTGACGTAGAATTTCCTGCACCCAGATTTTCGAGAAACCCGCCGGCGCTGCGTCAACTTTGGGGTAGATGACATGGGCGGGCATGACAGCAGGCAGGACCAGATCGCCCAACCAGCCGTACGGTGCCGCATCTTCTTCCAGAATGGCTTCCAGGCTGCGCTCATCGACAGGAATCTCGTGATGGGAATCTGCCTCGACAGCACCATGCCCAGGGAAATGCTTGCCACAAGCCGCCATGCCCGCCCGGCCTAAGCCTTGAATCAGCGCGCGTGCAAGCATGGCCACGACACCCGCATCACGATGAAAAGCGCGGTCGCCTATGACCTCGCTGACTCCATAATCTAGGTCCAGCACGGGAGTGAAGCTTAGATCCACGCCGCAGGCGCGCAGCTCCGCCGCCAGCAAATAGCCCACCGCCGTGGCCGCCCGCAGAGCGGCCTGCGCGTCACTTTCCCATAGGCAGCCTAGTTGGCGCATGGAGGGCAGTGCGGTGAAACCGTCGCTGCGAAAGCGCTGCACGCGCCCCCCTTCGTGATCCACCGTAATCAGCAGGGGCTCATCGCGCACCGAATGAATTTCCGCACAGAGCTGGGTGAGCGTCTTCCTATCGCTGAAGTTGCGGGAGAACAGAATCACCCCACCCACGGAAGGATGGCGGAGCCGGTCACGCTCGTGGTCGGCAAGGCGTTCTCCGGCAACGTCCACCATTACTGGACCGGGGGGCAGGCAAGACAGGTGAGAGCTCATTTTAGAAAGATTCAAGGTTGCGGCCGCTTTTGCAGCGATTCGACCACCACGTAGGCAGCCACCATATCGTGTTCGTCGGTCACGGAAACATGCGCCATGCCGAACCGCTGCGCGTACCAGCTCGCCAGCGGTTCCGACAATTTAACGTAGGGCCGCCCGCCCGGGGCGTTGAGCGTCTGCATGCGCGACCACGCCATGGGCATGCGCATGCCTAGGCCCACTGCCTTGGAAAACGCTTCCTTAGCAGCAAAGCGTGTAGCGAGGTAGCGGATACCTCGTCGCGGGTCACGCTGGTAGCGACGCTGGAACACCAGAATTTCCTCATCGCCCAGCACGCGTCGGACAAATCGCTCTGGATGACGGTCGAACACACGCTGCACGCGATCCAGCCGCAGAAGATCCAAGCCAATTCCAGCAATTTGGGCATTGCCCGCCTGTGACAGCATGCCGCCGTTTCCTTCAGAAGAACAAGCTCGAATCATACCGCGTCCGGCCAACAGGGCCAGACAGGCATGCCCTCCTGCACGCCCGTGCGTGCTGCGTGAACAAATCAGAGCGCCCTGCCCGGAATTCCGATGCAGGGCACCTTGTTTTGTTAGGCTCGCTGGGCGCTTTTATCGGGGCCGCTTGTCGATGACGCGTCGCGCCTTGCCGGTGAGCGTGCGTTCCACACCCCCGCAGGGCTGAACGGTGATCTTGGCACTGATGCCCACGTAGTTTTTCAGCATGTGTCCCAGACGCCCGCCCACGTTCTGGCGGTCTTCGTCCCCCATGTCGCCAAACTCAGGCCGGACTTCGGTCAGCACTTCCAGAGCATCGAGATGACCCTCTCGAGTAACGACAAGCTGGTAGTGTGGTGCCAATTCTGGCATCTTCAGCACCAGTTCTTCCACTTGTGTGGGGAACAGGTTCACGCCACGGATGATCAGCATGTCGTCGCTGCGGCCAGTGATTTTCCCTATGCGGCGCATGCTGCGGGCGGTGGGCGGCAGGAGGCTGGTGAGGTCGCGCGTGCGGTAGCGAATGATCGGCATGGCTTCCTTGGTTAGGGAAGTGATCACCAGCTCGCCCGACTCGCCCTCTTTCACCGGTTCCCCCGTGTCCGGGTTGATGATTTCTGGATAGAAGTGGTCTTCCCAAATGACCGGGCCGTCTTTGGCCTCCACACATTCCATGGCCACCCCAGGGCCCATCACCTCGGATAAGCCGTAAATATCAACGGCATCCATATTCACGCGGGATTCGATGTCTTCCCGCATTCGGCCGGTCCAAGGCTCTGCACCGAAGATGCCGATACGCAGGGAGGAAGACTTCGGGTCCATGCCCTGACGCTGCATCTCTTCCACGATATTGCAGAAGTACGATGGCGTAACCATGATCACGCGCGGCTCAAAATCGCGAATCAGCTGTACCTGTTTTTCAGTCTGACCACCCGACATGGGCACCACCGAGCAGCCCAGGCGTTCGGCACCGTAATGGGCGCCCAGCCCGCCTGTGAACAGACCGTAGCCATACGCCACATGCACGATGTCGCCCGGGCGCCCTCCCGCAGCCCAAATTGATCGCGCGACGAGGTCTGCCCAGGTGTCGATGTCCTTCTGCGTATAGCCCACCACCGTTGGCTTACCCGTTGTGCCACTGGAAGCGTGGATGCGCACCACCTTTTCACGGGGTACCGCAAACATGTTGAACGGGTAGTTGTCGCGCAAATCCTGTTTGGTTGTAAACGGGAACTTGGCAATGTCAGCCAGGGTCTTCAGGTCGTCGGGGTGTAGCCCCGCTTCCTCGAAACGTTTGCGGTAATGGGGCACATTCTCGTATGCGTGCCGTAGTGTCCAGGTCAACCGCTCCAGCTGCAAGGCCTCGAGCTCATCCCGGCTCGCGTGCTCGATAGGGTCTCTTCCCGGTTTCTTCTCCAACATGGCTGTCTCCTGCCTTCCTTCTCTGTGTCATAGTGCGCATCAGGCGCAGATTCATCAATTCCCGGGCGGGCGCCCTTCTTCATTTCCGGCGGGCTGCTGCGGTTCGACCACATTTCCCTTGATTCGGTAAGAGCGACCCCGAAATACCGCGATGGGTTTTCCATCCTGGTTGCTGACATGAACGTCGTAAATGCCAGTGCGCCCGGCCAAGGAGTATTCGCTCGCCCGGGCGGTGAGCCGATCTCCCTCAAAGGCGGGAGCGAGAAAATCAATGGTGCAGCCAGATGCCACCGTGGTCTGGTTGCGTGAATTACAGGCGAACGCGAAGGTGCTGTCCGCCAGACAAAAAATAAACCCCCCGTGGCAGGTTTTGTGGCCATTTAGCATGTCGGCACGCACCGTCATGCTCATGGTTGCTTTGCCTGGCGAAATCTCGTCCAGACTGGCACCCAGCCCCTGAGATGCCGCATCGCGCTCGTACATGGACTGGCCAGTGAGTTCCGCCAACGCTTGTGGGTCGTCCGGCAAGGCGTTCATTTCCTGCGCCAGCGCATTGTCTGCCATCTGCATTATTTCCCCTTGAAAACCGGTTGCCGCTTTTCCAAAAAGGCGCTGACGCCCTCTGCGTAGTCCTCGCTGAAACCCAGTTCCCGCATCATGTCGCGCTCCACATCCAGCTGAGTGTCCAGGGTATTGCCCAAGCTCTGGTTGATGGCCCGTTTTGTGTAGGCTAGACCCTTGGTGGGAGCCGTTGCGAAATGGCCAGCGAGTGCGCTCAATCGAGCCTCGAACTCCGAATCCGGCACGCATTCCCATATCAGGCCCCAGTCCTGGGCTTGACGGGCGGAAAGCCGATCCCCCAGCATTGCCAAGCCCATGGCGCGGGCTCGCCCAACCAGTCTGGGCAAGGCGTAGGTGCCCCCGGTGTCGGGGATCAGGCCCAACCGGCAGAAAGGCTGAATGAAGGAGGCCGACTCAGCAGCGATGACAATGTCACTACCGGCCAGTGCCAGATTCGCCCCGGCTCCGGCTGCCACGCCATTAACGCCAACCACCACGGGCAGGGGCAAGGCATTGAGACGCCGGATCAACGGCGCGTAAAAGGTCTCGACGGTTTCGCCGAGATCCACCCGTGTGCCGCCCTCTCCCGGCTGGCGTTCGGAGAGGTCCTGCCCTGCACAGAACCCGCGCCCCTTGCCGGAAAGCAGCAATACACGCGCACCGCCCTGTTCCACCTTAGATAGGGCATCTGCCAGCTCCTCGTGCATCTGCGCCGTAAAACTATTGAGCTTGTCCGGGCGGTTCAGCCAAATCCGCGCCACACCGTCCTGCTGTTCAAAAATTATATTTTCGTAGCTCAACTTGTCCTCCTATAGCTGGCAATGTGCTTCAAACGTGCCAGCGAGTCTGCACGACCCGGAAGCGGTTGGCAACAAAGGCAGTATCCGACAGGGCAGCGTTGGCGGCCGGATTGGCGCCGGTGCCATGGAAGTCGCTAAAGGCGGCGGTCTGGTTCACGAATACGCCGCCTGTCAGATTGAGAGACAGCGATACGCCGGCACGTTCAGCCGCCTTGCGCATGCTTTCTGCGACGGTGTCGTCGGTGCTGTAGCCAGACAATGTCAGAGCGCCGTGCTCCTGCACAACTCGTTGTGCCAGCTCAATGCTGTGCTGCGTGGAATCCGTCGCAACAATGAACACGATGGGCCCGAACCACTCCTTGTAAATGCGTTCATCGCTGGCCTCTGCCTGAAGCAGTAGGGGAGTCCGCACTCGCGCGTTCGGGAACTGGGGGTGTTGTAGCGCGCGGCTGTCATGCAGCACCGGCAGGCCCAGCTTGCGCGCTTCCTCTATACGCTCAGCAGTGGCCTCATTTTGGATGGCGCCTGTAAGCTCCACAGCCTTGGCCGGGTCGGCCAGCATTTTCTCCACGCCCTGGGCAATGGCCTGGGCAACCTGCTCGAAGCTCAGCCGCCCCTCGGAGGTAGCGATGCCGTCTCGCGGGATATAAACGTTTTGCGGAGCCGTACACATCTGGCCTGAATAGAGGGCAAATGAGAAGGCCAGGTTGCGCACCACTGCCTTCAGGTCATCGGCAGAGTCGATGATGATCTGATTGACACCCGCTTTTTCCGTATACACCAGCGCCTGACGGGCATTGGCTTCCAACCAGTTGCCATTGGCGCTGCTGCCGGTGAAGTCGATCAGGCGCACGGATGGATGCAGAGCCAGTTCCTGGGAGATGTCCTCTTCGGCGGAATGGATAGCCAACTGCACGACGTTCGGGTCGAACCCGGCTTCCTGCAACACTTCGCGCGCCACCTTCACCGTCATGGCCAAAGGCAGTACCGCGGTGGCATGCGGCTTAACGATCACCGGGTTCCCCGTCGAAAGGCTCGCAAAAAGGCCGGGGTAACCGTTCCAGGTGGGGAAAGTGGAGCAGCCGATCACCAGTGCGATGCCACGCGGCACGATGGTGAAGCGCTTACGCATGCGCAGGGGGTCATGTTTGCCCTGCGGCTTTTCCCAGTCGGAAATTTCGGGAATGCGCGACATTTCCTGCCACGCATAGGCGACCGCCTCCAGGCCCCGGTCCTGAGCATGTGGCCCACCCGCCTGAAAAGCCATCATGAAGCCTTGGCCTGTGGTGTGCTGCACCGCGCTGGCGATTTCAAAACTGCGCTGATTGAGGCGCTTGAGAATTTCCAGACTGACGCCAACCCAGGCCTTTGGCCCGGCTTCGCGCCAAGATTCGAGAGCAATGTCGGCCTGTTCGACCAGTGCAGCAACCGGAACCTTGGGATAACGGATATTCAGTTCAAGCCCAAAGGGAGACTTTTCCTGACCTATAGCGCCGACCGCGCCGGGAAGGTCCAAAGGAAAATCCTTGCCAAGCAGCGCTTCAAACGCCTTGCGACCGTCCTCGGCAGCCGTCTCTCCGTATACACGGGGGCTCGGTGACTCGGGAAACGGGCTCCAGTAGCCACGGCTTGCTGCGGCCTCAACCGCCTTTTCCAGCACTTCTCGATTGCTTTCAAAAAAGTCTACCGACACTTATTGCTCCTCGTTCATGTTTCCTGATCGAAATCGATCCGGACCCGGTCCGTGACCGGAAAACTCTGACAGCTCAGCACAAAGCCACGAGCGACTTCATAATCTTCAAGCGCGAAGTTGGCATCCATGTCCACCTCGCCCTCGACGATTTTGCAGCGGCAGGTAGAACATACGCCCCCTTTACAGGAGTATGGAAGCTCCACCCCTTGTGCCAGGGCCGAATCCAGCAGGCTGTCCTTGTTTTTATCAATGGTGATGGTGCGCGTGACGCCGTCCAGCACGATAGTCAGCTCACAGTGCTCGCCTGGCGCCTTACGGGCGTCGTGGCCAGTACGCAGGGCTCGCGGCCCTTTGGGTGAACCGAACAACTCGAATTTGATTCGATGCTTTTCCACCCCCTTCGCCTGTAAGGCGGCGATTACCGATTCGGTCATGTCCTGCGGACCACAGACGAAAGCGTAATCTATCCTGGCGGGATCGAGCCAGCGCCCCAACAGTTGCTCCACTTTCTCTCCATCCAGGCGTCCGTTGAACAGATCGATGTCCTGATGCTCCCGGCTCATGACGTAGACGATGGACAGCCGGGTCATGTAGCGATTCTTGAGGTCTTCGATTTCCTCGCGAAAGAGTACGGCAGACGAGGCACGATTCCCATAGAACAGCGTGAAGCTGGACTGCGGCTCCGTGTCCAAGGCCGACTTGATGAGCGACAGGATCGGTGTAATGCCGCTTCCCACGGCGAAGGCTGCATAGTGCCGCGATTGCGCCGGGTCAAAGCCCACTGTGAAATGCCCATCAGGGGGCATCACTTCCAGCACGTCACCCGGCTTCAGTTCGCTATTGGCCCAGGTAGAGAAAGCCCCGTCGTTGAGGCGCTTGATTGCCACGCGTAACTGACGGTCGCTGGGTGCGGCGCAGATGGAATAGGAGCGACGCAGCTCCTCCCCACCGATATGGGTGCGCAATGTCAGATACTGACCCGGACGGAAATGGAAGGCTTCAGAGAGTGTCTCGGGAACTTCAAAGGTGACGACCACTGCGTCACGCGTGTTGCGCGCCACCGAAGCGACTTTGAGAGGATGAAACTGACTCATGGGCTGGATACCTAATGCGCCTTGAAATAATCGAAAGGTTCACCACAGCCCTGGCAGCGGTACAGCGCCTTGCAGGACGTGGAGCCGAAGCGGCTGATCAGCCGGGTATGAGAAGAGCCACATTGCGGACATGGCACGGCAGGGTCTTTGCGACGCAGGATGCCGGAAAGGTTCACCGCACGTTCCATGGGCGGAGCAATGCCATAGTTTTTGAGGGCTTGCCTGCCCTTCTCGCTCATCCAGTCGGTCGTCCAGGCTGGCGAAAGCGTGACGCTTACACGGACGTCGGACAGACCTTTTGAACGGAGAACCGAGATGATGTCTTCCTCGATTTCGCGCATGGCCGGGCAGCCGGAATATGTCGGTGTGATTGTCACCACACAGCTTGTGCCTTCCAGACTCACTTCCCGAACGATGCCGAGATCCACCACGGAAATCACAGGAATTTCAGGGTCCGGCACGGCATGCAGCCATTGCATGACCAGTTCGGGCGTAATTCCGGATTCCACCATGCTCATGACAATCACCAACTGGCACCGGGGAAAGCCCGCTGCAAATGCTGCATTTCTGCAAGCAGGTAGCCCAGAGCCTCCGTATGGCGCCCATGCACCCCGCCGCGATGAGCGGGGTGGAAGGCTTCCTCCGCCGCTGGCATGCGAAGCGTGGCCTCCTCGAACACGTCTGCCACATGGACCTGCCAGCCTTCGCGCAGGGCATCGTGCAAGGGCACGATGCCTCGCGAGGAAAGCTCGCGCGTGATGTCATCATCGACGAACAGTTCTCCGACATGACGCCAGACGTCGTCGACGGCTTCCTGCATGCGTTGATGGCTGAGTTCCGTTCCGTCACCCAGACGTATCAGCAGGTCTGAAGAGCGTCGGGCGTGGTAAGCAACTTCCTTGACTGATTTCGCTGCGATGGCCGCAACCCGATCGTCAGCAGACGTTTGAAGACGCTCGAGCAGCATGTAGTGCCAGACATCGAAAATGAACTGACGCGCGATGGTGTCACCATAGTTGCCATTGGGCCGTTCCACCAGCAGGTAATTGCGGTATTCGGGAGCATCGCGCAGATAAGCGAGCGCGTCTTCATCCCGGCCCGCGCCCTCCACTTCGCCTGCCAGTGTCAACCACATGCGCGCTTGCCCAAGAAGGTCGAGCGCCGTGTTCGCCACTGCCATTTCCTCTTCGAGCACCGGGCCGTGGCCGGTCCATTCGCAGAGGCGTTGCGACAAAACCAGCGTGGTATCGCCCAGGCGCAGCAGATATTGAAACAGTGCTTGGTCCATGCCCTTCTCCTACATTTTGATTTCTTCCGGCATGGGGAAGAAAGTCGGATGGCGATAGACCTTGCTGGCAGCGGGATCGAACAGAGGCTCTTTGTCAGACGGGCTGCTCGCCACGATGTCTGCTGCCTTCACTACCCAGATGCTCACGCCTTCGTTGCGGCGGGTATAAACATCGCGAGCATTATTGATGGCCATTTCGGCGTCGGGTGCGTGCAGACTTCCCACATGTTTGTGGGCCAGCCCATGTTGACTGCGCACAAAGACTTCCCACAGGGGCCAGTTGGATTGGCTCATGGTACGGCTTCCTTGAAATCAAATACGGACAGAAAGAAACGCAGGTGCGTAACGGCCGTGTCAGGCAGCGGCGCGTTTATCCTGCTTCTGGGCATAGGCCGCCATGGCCTCTCGTACCCAAGCGCCCTCTTCGTGGGCACGCACCCGTGTACGCAGGCGCTCCCGGTTACACGGGCCATTGCCTTTCAGCACTTCGTAGAATTCGTCCCAGTTGATTTCTCCGAACTCGTAGTGGCCGGTTTGGTCATTCCACTTCAGATCTGGGTCGGGAATGGTCAGGCCAAGATATTCGGCCTGCGGCACAGTTTGATCGACGAATTTCTGGCGCAGTTCGTCGTTGGAGAACAGCTTGATGCGCCACTGCATCGATTGGGCGCTGTTGGGCGAATCCTGGTCAGGCGGGCCAAACATCATTAGCGCCGGCCACCACCAGCGATTGAGGGCTTCCTGGGCCATGTCCTTCTGCGCCTGATTACCGTTGCGACACAGCTGTATGAGCAGGTCGTAGCCCTGGCGCTGGTGGAATGACTCTTCCTTGC
Source organism: Alcaligenaceae bacterium (assembly GCA_029267315.1). Taxonomy (GTDB): domain Bacteria; phylum Pseudomonadota; class Gammaproteobacteria; order Burkholderiales; family Burkholderiaceae_B; genus Yanghanlia. Next base: position 16,217 of record JAJUJD010000014.1, on the reverse strand, counting down.
ATACACGGACCATTGCTCGGGCGTAGGGCCCGTAGGAACATCGGCAAAGGGGAATCTGGTTGATGATGGCCGCGCCATCCACAAGCCAGCCGATCATGCCAATGTCCGCCCATGTCAGTGTGGGGTAATTGAATATGCTGGAGTATTTGGCCTTGCCCGCGTGCAAGGCATCGATGAGATCGTCCCGCGAAACACCGAGCGTCTCAGCCGCGCTGTAGAGGTACAGGCCATGCCCGGCTTCATCCTGCACCTTGGCCAGCAAAATGGCTTTGCGCTTGAGTGATGGTGCGCGGGTAATCCAGTTCCCTTCGGGAAGCATGCCCACCACTTCTGAATGGGCATGTTGAGAAATCTGTCTTACGAGGGTCTTGCGATAAGCCTCGGGCATCCAGTCTTTGGGTTCGATCCGGATACCGGCATCGATGCGTTCCTGGAACGCACGCTCCTGACCGGACAACTGCTCGCGATCGCGAACCGATTTGACTCCGGTTTCCACCATCTGGGCGTACATAGCATGTCTCCTAGCGGTTCTCAGACTGCGGCATGGATGCCGTCTTGTTGGATCCATTATTTAATACAAAAATCTTGATGTCAATCAAATTTATGTATCGTATTGGAGCGGGATAATGGCTAACCCGGGTTGCAGTACATTGGAAAACGGCGTGCAGCAACCATCCTCCCCGTAAGGAGGATGGGCTGAGAGTGGACCGGAAACTTGGCCGGAATCGGCCTAGACTTTCAGAAAATGCTCGCGGTAATGCTTCAGCTCGTCGATGGATTCGTAGATATCGGCGAGCGCCTCGTGCTTGCTCTGTTTGTTGAAGCTGCGATAGACCTCGGGCTTCCAGCGCAGCGCCAGTTCTTTGAGTGTGCTGACATCGAGGTTGCGATAATGGAAGAACGCCTCCAGCTTTGGCATGTACTTCACCATGAAGCGACGGTCTTGCCCAATGGTATTACCGCACATGGGTGATTTACCTGCCGGCACATGGCGCGAGAGGAAATCCAGCATGCATTCTTCAGCGTCGGCCTCTGTGAGCGTGGACGCCTTGACCTTGTCGATGAGCCCACTCTTGCCGTGGGTCGACTGGTTCCATTTGTCCATGGCGGCGAGCAGTTCGTCAGATTGATGCACCACGAGCACCGGCCCTTCGGCAACCAATGTCAGATCCGGCTCGGTGACAACCGCCGCCAATTCAATGATGCGTTCCTTTTCAGGGTCCAGCCCCGTCATTTCCATGTCTATCCAGACGAGGCGCTGATCTTTCCCCACCATATAATCCCTTATCGAAAAAAGAGATTTTCTCATAAGCTGCCAATATGTTCACTTTGCTGTTCGTTGCCTTCCTGCTGATAGACATGCTGCTGAAGTTCTGGCTGTCCACACGGCAGATCCGCCATGTGCGCCGGCATCGCGATACCGTGCCCGAGGCCTTCGCCTCGCGCATCAGCCTGCATAGCCACAGGCGCGCGGCCGACTACACGGTAGGGAAAATGCGTCTGCTCATGGTCGAGCGCCTAGTTGAGGCGGTGGTTCTGGTCGGCTTCACTCTTTTGGGCGGCCTGCAATTCCTCGACCTGTGGCTGGCAGAAATTTTTGACAATGAACTGCTGCGCCAGCTGGCACTGGTCGCTGCGGTATTCTCAATCATGGGCGTTGTCGGGCTGCCCTTCGCCATATACAACAAATTCAAGCTTGAACAGCGCTTCGGCTTCAATCGGGTCACCCCGCGCCTCTTCATCACCGACACCATCAAGATGCTGGTGCTGTCACTCGCCTTCGGCGCACCGCTGGCGGCGGCCGTGCTATGGGTGATGGGCAACACGGGTACGGCCTGGATCTGGTGGGCATGGGGTATTTGGGTGGCGTTCAACATTCTGCTGATCTGGCTGTTCCCCACTTTTATTGCCCCACTGTTCAATAAATTCACGCCGTTGGATGATCCCGAGATCTCAAGCAGGATCAACAACTTGATGCAACGCTGCGGGTTTGCCGTGGATGGCTTGTTCGTCATGGACGGCTCCAAACGCTCCGCCCATGGCAATGCCTATTTCACCGGGTTTGGCAAGGCGCGACGCATTATCTTCTTCGACACTCTGCTTTCCCGCTTGAACGCAGAGGAAATCGAAGCAGTGCTCGCCCACGAACTGGGCCACTTCAAACACCGGCATATTCTGCGACGCATGATTCTTTCCTTTGCATCGGCACTCGTGTTCTTCCTCGCGCTGGGTTGGCTCTCGAGTCAGGTCTGGTTCTATGAAGGGCTGGGCGTAACACCACAGTTTGGGCGGCCCAACGATGCACTGGCATTAATTCTCTTTTTTATCGCCATGCCGGTGTTCACCTTTTGGATAACACCCCTGATGGCATGGCTGTCCCGGCGGGACGAATTTCAGGCCGACCGCTTTGCAGCTGAGCAGGCTTCTAGCCAGGCACTGGTGTCGGCGCTGGTGAAGCTTTACGATGACAATGCCGCCACGCTGACACCAGATCCAGTGCATTCGGCGTTCTACGATAGCCACCCCCCTGCCATACTTCGCATCGAGAGTCTGCAGCATGCGACGAGCTGATTCTGCGCGTACCCCATCCATCTCTGAGCAACAGGGGCGCATCGTCTCGGCGCACGGGCGCCACTACATGGTGGAACTGGAAGACGGCTCCCTGCGCAAGTGTTTTCCGCGAGGCAAGCGAAGTGAGGCCACGGTGGGTGACTATGTCATGGTCACTGTGCAAGGCGAGGAAGGCAGCATCGAACGCATTCTCGATAGACGCAACCTGCTTTACCGCTCGGACGAAATGCGCAGCAAGCAATTTGCCGCGAATGTCGACCAGTTGCTCATCGTCGTGGCATCGGAACCGATGTTCTCAGATGACTTGGCAGGACGTGCGCTTGTGGGTGCCTGGAGCGCGGGCATTGCACCCATCATCGTTCATAACAAGGCCGACCTGCCCAGCGCCGACGCTGCGCGAAGCCGTCTCGCGCCCTTCCGATCGCTCGGAGTGCCGGTCATTGAAACCAACGCCATCAATATCGAAGAAACACGTCGAATCCTTCTGCCTGTGCTGAAGGGTCACACCAACCTGTTGTTGGGTCAAAGTGCCATGGGCAAATCCACTCTGCTCAATGCACTGGTGCCCGATGCCGGCGCCGCCACCCAGGAACATTCACAGGCGCTGGGAGCGGGCAAGCACACCACCACCGCGACGCGGCTGTATCGTCTGCCAGAAGGCGGAGACCTGATTGATTCCCCAGGTTTCCAGGCATTTGGTCTTTACCACCTGGAACCGGAGGAAATCGTGCGCGGTTTTCCAGAGTTCCACACACCCATGGAAACATGCCGCTTCTACAATTGCAGCCACCGGCACGAACCGGGCTGTGGAGTACTAGCGGCCCTGCATCAGGGTGACATCGCTCCAGAACGCCATGCTCTCTACACCCGTCTGCTCGCTGAGAACGAGGCGCGAAACAGCTATTGAACCGCGGCGGTGATCGTCAGGACCGACTCACATAGGCTAGCGCAGCGGCAGCTGGCCTTATTCAGCCAAGCCTGCGGCTTCGGCTGCTGCCATGTAATGGTAGAGATTCCGAATTAGGGCGGCTGTCGCGCCCCAAATGAAATAATCGCCCCAGCTCACGGAAAAGAAGTGGCGCACGCTGCCGTCTTCCTCGCGGATCTCATGCAGGCGATGGTGGGCCGGATCCAAAAGGAAATCCAGGGGCACTTCGAAGATCTCAGCAACTTCCCGGTGATCCGGCACCAGCCTGTAGCCTTGCTGCAGCAGCCCAATCATTGGCTTCATCGTATAGCGCGTGGAAGTCAGGAAACTGGGCTGGCTACCAATGAACTCCACAAAACGAGGCTCCACACCGATTTCTTCCCAGGTCTCGCGCACCGCCGCCTCGACGTAGCTTGTGTCCGTCGATTCGATACGCCCGCCCGGAAAGCAGATTTGCCCGGCATGGTTGTAAAGCTTGGCCGAGCGCCGCGTGAATAACACGTGCAGGCCGTCCGTTTGTTGCACCAGGGGAATGCAGACGGCCGCAGGAATGATATCGGGAAAGGCGCTGGTGTCCAGATCGAAATGATCATGGAATACAGGCTCTACCTGCCAGGGGAAGGAGGCGGAAAAAGCCTTTCGAATAAAAGGAAGGCTGAGGGTTGTTGCCGAAAGGCGCGGCAATGCCGGCACCTGAATGACCGGCTGAGCTTCAGGATCGAAGTCGCGCGTGTGGCGAGGCCAGGCAAGAGGAGGAAGCGTTTCCATATCACCAAAATACCGCAAGCTGACAATAAAGTCATGCGGCCCAGAGCGGCCAGAACAGGCACGCATATGAAAAAGGCATGCCGGTCGACATGATCAGCAGGTGCAGGTTGTGAGGACCTGTGAATAAAACAAAGGCACCCGCATATGGGGTGCCTTTGCCGTACTTGCTTCGGTATAAACTGAGGGCGCGCTTATTCGGCAGCCTTCTTGCTGGAGCGGACCAGCTTTTCCTTAATACGTGCAGCCTTGCCGGAACGCTCGCGCAGATAGTAAAGCTTGGCGCGACGAACATCGCCACGGCGCTTGACTTCAATGCTCGCAATTTGCGGTGAGTAAAGCTGGAAAGTACGCTCTACGGCTTCGCCGGAAGAGATCTTGCGTACGATGAAGGAAGAATTGAGACCACGGTTGCGGCGGCCAATGACCACACCTTCGTAAGCCTGTACACGCTTACGGGTGCCTTCAACCACGTTCACGTTCACGACGACGGTGTCGCCAGGACCAAATTCGGGCAGAGGCTGACCACCGGTCAGGCGCTGGATTTCTTCCTGTTCAAGGATTTCGATGAGATTCACGATGGACTCCAATAGTCATCTTGTGCAAGGCAAAAACGTTTGATCTTGTAGCCAGGCCAGAGGATGAAGGTTAGCCCGTGATTCTAGCAGGAAGCTTAGAAACCCACAAGCGCGCCAAGCCACATGAAGCCCGGGATGCTTGCACCCCAGAATACCACCATGACGATGTCGGCGACCTTGCTGGAGCGATTGCCGCCCGCGGACCAGGCGTGGGCGTGACGACTTTGCTGACTATCGTTCGGCGCGGCGGGCTTCTTCTGTGACCGAGGCGGGAACGGCCATTTGAACGGGGCTACCTTGCTGGTGATCATTGCGGCTCCTGTGTGTCCATCCAGTATTTCTATACTGTATGAAAAAACAGTATCGCAGGCAATAGGGTTGATGCCGGGTTGCAACATGCGGAAAAAATATCGGCTATGCCAATGAAAAGCCCCGAAAGCGGACTTCCATCCAACTTTCGGGGCTTTATTGGCCACTGTACCCGCCCGCTAGGGCAAACTGCCTCAGCGATCTGGCTGAGGGGTGATGCGCAGGTAGGGGCGTACCGCCTTGTAGCCTTTGGGGAACTTCTGCTTGATGACTTCTTCATCTTGCAAGCTGGGTACGATAATGACGTCGTCGCCCTGCTCCCAGTTCACAGGCGTCGCAACACTGTGACTATCGGTCAGTTGCAAGGAGTCGATGACCCGCAGAATTTCATTGAAATTTCTGCCCGTGCTCGCCGGGTAAGTCAAAATCATGCGGATCTTCTTGGCAGGGTCGATCACAAATACCGAACGCACCGTGGCAGTGGTACTGGCATTCGGATGAATCATGTCATAGAGCGTAGCGACCTTACGGTCGGGGTCAGCCAGAATGGGGAAATTCACCTGGGTGTTCTGGGTTTCGTTAATGTCTTCGATCCACTTCTTATGTGACTCTGCGTCATCCACCGAGACTGCTATGACTTTCACATTGCGCTTGGCAAACTCACCGGAGACGATGGCCGTGTACCCGAGCTCAGTAGTGCATACCGGTGTGAAATCGGCGGGATGAGAGAACAGGACGCCCCAGCTATCCCCCAAATACTCGTGAAAACGGATAGTGCCGACGGAGGATTCCTGTTCAAAGTCGGGAGCAGTATCTCCCAGGCGTAACGTCGTCATGCATTTCCTCCTGAAGAGTGAAGTGAAGAGCCCGCTAGGGGCGCTGCCTCCAGGAACGGAGGCCACGAAGACATTCTGCGCCCTTATAACGTAACAATCAAATATCCAAGTGAAATATGTTTATTTCTTATAAAACGCCTTTGCATACTCGCCGGCCAGGTGGCCAGCCAGAATAGCGTCCCGTAGCGCAGAAGCTCTGGGCAGTATGTGCGCAGCGTAAAAGAGCGAGGTCGCCAGCTTGCGCTGCAGGAAGTGTGTGCTCCCCTGTTCCTTCACGCGCTGGTGCACAGCCAGGGCTGAGCGGGCCAATTGCCACCCTGCGTTGACCGTGCCGGCGAGCATCAACATGGGCACACTCCCCACATACACGCCACGAGGGTCTTGGCGCGCCTGCTCCAGGATATGAGCAGTGGCTTCTGCCTGAGCATTCACCGCGCTATCCAGGCGGCTGCGTATCAGACGAAGCGCTTCGGCATCATCCTGTTCCGCCGCCACTGCCAGCCCGAGCTCCGCCACCGTTTCTCGCATCATGGTGGCAATCATTGAGGCGGCGCTGCCACCGTCCCGCACAATCTTTCTGCCAATGAAATCGTTGGCCTGAATAGCCGTCGTGCCTTCATAAATTGGCAGGATGCGGGCATCACGGAAGAACTGGGCTGCACCGGTTTCCTCGATATACCCCATTCCACCGTGCACCTGCACTCCCAAAGAAGTGACTTCAACTGCCGTCTCAGTGGAAAAGGCTTTCACGACAGGCACAAGATACTCGTAAAGCGCTTTGCAGCGGTTCCGCTCGGATTCCTCGGGATGACCCTTGGCTTTGTCGACCAGGCTTGCCGCCCATAGTGCAGTAGCACGAGCGCCTTCTGTCAGCGCGCGCATGGATAGCAACATGCGTTGCACGTCAGGGTGCTGGTCAATGGACACTGGCCCGGGCGACCCTTCCAGCAACTGTCCTTGCACACGTTCAGCCGCATAGCTTTCGGCTTGCTGCAAGGCCCGCTCACTCAGTGCCACCCCTTGAAGGCCAACGGCATAACGGGCCGCGTTCATCATGATGAACATGAACTCCAGGCCGCGATTTTCTTCACCTACTAAATACCCGATGGCCCCTTCCCCGACATCGCCTTTACCGGAACCATAGAAGAGGACCGATGTGGGGCTGCCGTGTATGCCCAACTTGTGTTCCAAGGAGGCGCACCAAACGTCATTGCGCGCACCCAGGACGCCTTCATCGTTCACCAGAAACTTGGGTACGAGGAAAAGCGAGATGCCTTTGACACCTTTCGGCGCATCCGGCGTACGCGCCAGCACGAGGTGGATGATGTTCTCCGCCATATCGTGTTCGCCAAAGGTGATAAAGATCTTCTGGCCATAAAGGCGGTAGCTGCCATCGCCCTGTGGCACGGCACGGGTAGAGAGTAAAGCCAGATCGGAACCGGCCTGCGGTTCCGTAAGGTTCATGGTACCCGTCCACCGCCCCTCGATCAGCGGAGGAATGAAGCGTTCGCATTGCTCTGCGCTGCCGGCGGTGGATAGGGCTTCGATCACGCCGTCAGTGAGCAAGGGGCAAAGAGCGAAAGACAGATTGCCCGCATTGAGAGACTCGGTTGCAGCAGCACTAAGCAATTTAGGTAGGCCTTGCCCTCCCCATTGCGGCCCGTGCAACAGACCCTGCCACCCGCCTCGCCCAAACTCCTGAAATGCCTGCTTGAAGCCCGGACTTGTTTGCACTTCACCATCGTGCCATTTGGCGGGCTCAAGGTCACCCTTCCGGTTCAAAGGGGCGATGACTTCTTCCACGAACTTGGCGTTCTCGTGAAGGACAGCATCAATGGTGTCCGTATCGAGTTCGGCATGGGCCGGCAGTTGCAGAATGCCGTCCAAATCAGCCAGCTCCTTGAAGATGAAGCGGATGTCCTCAACCGGTACTTGATATGTCATAGAGTCTCCTTGTCCTCACCCACCCCGCGTGTCCTAGCGCGCAGTGCCCGATGCAATGTGCGGCATCATGCTAGCTGGGCTGCGTACCTCTTCAGGGCGTATAAATCTCAAAAAAAAGGGCCTGCAAGTGATGAAACCCACAGGCCCTTCGTGAAAAGACCGCATACTGAAGCTGAAGCGGCCTTCTTATAACCATGTTTTACAGTGCTTCGGTCAGCTCCGGCACTGCTGTGAACAGGTCTGCCACCAGGCCGTAATCGGCAACACCGAAGATCGGTGCTTCAGCGTCTTTGTTAATTGCCACGATGACCTTGGAATCCTTCATGCCGGCGAGATGCTGAATGGCCCCGGAAATGCCGACGGCCACATACAGCTGTGGCGCGACGATTTTGCCGGTCTGACCGACCTGCCAGTCGTTCGGCGCATAACCTGCGTCTACTGCGGCACGCGAAGCACCCAGCGCTGCACCGAGCTTGTCGGCCAGAGGATCAAGCAGCTTGAAGTTTTCTGCACTGCCCAATCCTCGACCACCCGACACAACGATGGAAGCGCCGGCGAGTTCGGGACGATCGCTCTTGGCGAATTCGCGCCCCACGAAGCTGGACTTGCCGGAGTCGGAGACAGCGTCAACTGTTTCAACCGCAGCGCTGCCGCCTTCGGATGCCACGGCGTCAAAAGCGGTGGTACGCACAGTGATCACTTTCACGCTGTCGGCGGACTGAACCGTGGCAATGGCGTTGCCCGCGTAGATGGGCCGCTGGAAAGTATCGGCCGATTCAACCGCAACAATGTCGGAGATCTGAGCGACGTCGAGCTTGGCAGCCACTCGGGGCGCTACATTCTTACCGGCGGCGGTTGCGGGGAACAGGATATGGCTGTAATTGGAGGCCACTGCCAGTACCTGGGCGGCAACGTTTTCGGCCAAGCCATGTTCCAGCGCCGTGTTATCGGCGAGAATCACTTTGGAAACGCCAGCGACTTTGGCTGCCTGTTCGGCGACCGCATTGGCACCATTGCCAGCTACAAGGATATGGATATCGCCACCAATGGCTGCAGCGGCGGCTACCGCGCTCAGCGTCGCAGCTTTGAGCTGGGCGTTGTCGTGTTCAGCAATAACCAGATTCGTCATGATCAAACCACCTTCGCTTCATTCTTGAGTTTGTCCACCAGCGTGGCCACGTCGGGCACCATGATGCCGGCCTTACGCGCGGCAGGCTCAACCACCTTCAGTGTCTTCAAGCGCGGTGCAACATCAACACCCAGATCTTCCGGAGAGACGGTATCCAGCTGCTTCTTCTTGGCCTTCATGATGTTGGGCAGCGTCACGTAACGGGGCTCGTTCAGACGCAGGTCGGTCGTCACGATGGCGGGCAAGGACAAGGCAATGGTTTCCAGTCCACCGTCAACCTCACGCGTGACCTTTACTTTGTCGCCTTCTACTTCGACCTTGCTGGCGAAGGTGGCTTGCGGCCAATCCAATAGTGCAGCCAGCATCTGGCCGGTCTGATTAGCGTCGTCGTCAATAGCTTGCTTGCCGAGGATAACGAGTTGGGGCTGCTCCTTGTCGACCAGTGCCTTGAGCAACTTCGCGACAGCCAGAGGTTGCAACTCAGCATCGGTCTGCACCAGAATGCCGCGATCAGCACCAATTGCCATGGCCGTACGCAAGGTTTCCTGGGATTGCGTCACACCGCAGGACACCGCCACGATTTCCGTTACCACGCCTTTTTCTTTCAGCCGGGTCGCTTCTTCTACCGCGATTTCGTCGAACGGGTTCATGGACATCTTCACATTGGCAATGTCCACACCACTTTGATCGGATTTCACGCGCACTTTGACGTTATAGTCAACGACGCGCTTGACAGGTACCAAGACCTTCATCGAGCATCCTCCAAGGATTTCACTAAAAAATAGATTCCTGACGCACAGATTCCGCGTCGCGCCCTTGACCCGGCGCCCACCCGTACCCGGCTGTTATGCGTTAAAACTATCCATTCTACAACTTTGAAAGCGACCTGATATGCGCCACCGCACTGCGGCCCAGGGCTGATAAGTTGTACCCCCCTTCCAGCACGCTGACGATGCGTCCTTGTGCCGTGCGCTCCGCCAACATCACGAGTTGATCGGTGATCCAGGCATAGTCAGACTCGGTCATCCCCAATTGGCCCATTTCATCTTCCCGGTGAGCATCAAACCCGGCAGATACCAGGATCAGCTGCGGTGCAAAGGCAGCAAGACGCGGCAGCCAGACATCACTCACCACCTGTCGCAGATCGAAACCTGTGGTGTAGGCGTCAACCGGTACATTCACCATGTTGTCGCGCACCTCGGTGCGACGAATATTGGGATAAAAAGGATGCTGGTAAAAGCTGCACATCATGACATTGGGCTCGTCAAAGAAGATTTCTTCCGTGCCGTTGCCGTGATGCACATCGAAGTCGACGATTGCCACGCGCGCAAGGCCGTGATGTTGCAGGGCATGAGCAGCAGCCACCGCCACATTATTGAAAAAGCAGAAACCCATTGCACGCCCCGATTCCGCATGATGCCCGGGGGGGCGCACACTGCAGAAAGCGGTCTGGGCGCTTCCGGCCATTACCGCGTTCACTGCTGCGATTCCCGCGCCGGCTGCCTCAAAGGCAGCTTTAAGGGTGTGCGGGTTCATGGATGTATCGCCATCAATGGCTGCGTAGCCAGATGCCGGAGACAAGTTCTTAAGATAGGCCAGGTACTCCGCACTATGCACCCGCAGAATTTCAGCTTCAGTGGCGGCTGGTGGGCCATCCCGCACGTCAAGAAATGTCATGATGCCACTGGAAAGTAAGTGGTCATTTATGGCGTCCAGCCGTTCGGGGCATTCCGGATGCCAGCTTCCCATTTCATGCCGCCGGCACGCCGGACTGGTAATGTATAGTGTCTCCATAAAGGTCGATTATGTTCAGACGTTCCCGCATTTTGCAAGCAATCATTCCTGCATTGCTGACCACCGCCTGCGCCAGCCCGCAGCCGGAGGCGCTGCAGCGCAACATGGCCCCGAACCAGCACCCTGCCGCGGGAAGCAGTGTCGCATCAATACCGTTGGCGCAGGCGCCAAACACATCGGTCGCAGACTTGGCGCCCCCGGCCAAGCTGCCCGAAGTTCAGGCCGGTACGTCGGAAGCTTCAGATCGGTCGTTCCTCACAGCCGCCGGGCAGCTGGATCCAGGGATCGAAGCATTTGCCCGCGAACTTGCGGAACAACGCTCCATACCTATCGATCACGTACGCAGCCTATTGCTGGAAGCACGCTATAACGCAACCGCGGCACGCCTCATGGCCCCGGCCAAGACGCGTATTCGGCGCAGTTGGGTGACTTACCGCGGGCGTTTCGTTGAACCCATCCGCATTCGCGACGGGCAGCAATTTTGGCGTGAAAACGCCGACAAGCTGGCGCTTGCTGAGGCCAGCTACGGTGTACCCGCCTCAATCATCGTTGCCATCATCGGCGTGGAAACACTGTACGGTCGTCACACCGGTGACTTCCGAGTGCTGGATGCGCTGGCCACACTCGGGTTTCGCTATCCCGACCCTTCCCGGCCCGAGCGTGCACACATGTTCCGGAATCAGCTGGCGGACCTCATTACTCTGGATTACATGGGTAAGCTGAACGCCCGCGAGGCAACCGGCTCGTTTGCCGGCGCGATGGGCCTGCCTCAATTCATGCCGGGCAGCTTGGCCCGCTACGCTGCTGATGGCGACCAGGACGGCCGCATCGACCTTCACGGCAGTGTCAGTGACGCCATTGCATCTGTTGCACGGTTCCTGCGCCTTCATGGCTGGCAACCTGGCGTACCCGTGTTTGCACCGGTTGCTCCCCCCGCCGATGCCCAAAGTCTGGTGACTGGTGGGTTGACTCCTACGCTGAGCTGGTCTGAGTTGGAAGCCGCGGGCGCCCGGGTGACTCAACCCGGCGCAGCGCCAAAATGGCAGTCACAGGCGCTGGGTGTGGTCAATTTGGTCGATGAACCGCGAAATACGGTCGAATACAGGGTTGGCACCCCGAACTTTTTTGCACTGACCCACTACAACCGCAGTTACTTCTACGCCAGCTCGGTAGCCGACCTGGCGCAGGAGTTGGAGCGCCGCATGACTGCGGCGCCCACAACGGCTCAGTTGAATACACCGGTGGAAAGGTAGCGGTCGCCGCGATCGCAGACAATGAATACGATGGTGGCGTTTTCCACGCGCTGCGCAACTCGCAGGGCCGCCACCAATGCGCCAGCCGAAGAAATTCCACCGAAGATGCCCTCTTCTGCGGCGAGGCGCCGCGCCATATCCTCGGCTTCTGTCTGCGAAATGGATTCGAAAGAGTCCACACGTTCGGGTTGGAAAATACGTGGCAAGTATTCCTCCGGCCATTTGCGAATGCCCGGAATCTGCGAACCTTCTGCAGGCTGCGCCCCCACGACCTGAATACTGGGGTTGCGCGACTTCAGATATTCGCTGACACCCATGATGGTGCCGGTGGTTCCCATGGCGCTGACGAAGTGCGTGACCTGCCCGTCGGTCTGTTCCCAGATTTCGGGGCCGGTGCCCTGGACATGGGCCAGAGGATTGTCGGCATTGGCGAATTGGTCAAGCACCTTACCCTTGCCTTCCGCCTGCATTTTGGCGGCAAGATCGCGGGCGTATTCCATGCCGCCGTCTTCCGCCTTCGTCAGAATGAGCTCCGCTCCGTAGGCTGTCATGGAGGCGCGCCGTTCCAGAGACAGGTTGTCGGGCATGATGAGAATCATGCGGTAGCCGCGCACGGCAGCAGCCATTGCCAGAGCGATGCCAGTGTTGCCGCTGGTTGCTTCGATCAGCGTGTCTCCGGGCTTGATCTCCCCACGCGCCTCGGCCTCGCGAATCATGGAGATGGCAGGTCTGTCCTTGACGGAACCAGCCGGGTTATTGCCTTCCAGCTTCGCCAGAATGGTGTTACCACGCGCTTCGCCGAATTCGCCCGGAAGCCGTTGCAGCCGTACCAGTGGCGTAGAGCCGATGATGTCTTCGATGGTCGGATAGGTTTTCATGGCCAAAATAATACACCGCTCTGCACGGCCTGCGTGAACACCTTTGCACCGACCACCGTGGATTTATCGAGCCCTTCGCGCCGGACGGTTGTTCGTATCGCCATCCTTTGCAGCGACCGGCGCGGCTCCGCCTACCTTCAGGCCGGCCGTTTCAAGCGCCGCCGCTTTCTTGGGCCCGATTCCCTTGACCCGCTCGGAGACATCTTTCATGGATTCAAACTTTCCGCCGCGATCTCGTTCCTCGATGATCAGGCTCGCCGTCTTGGGGCCGATACCCTTCACTTCCTGCAATTGCTGCAGAGAAGCCGTATTGATGTCCACAGCGTGAAGCAGACCGGGCATCAGCAGACTGCCCGATATCACCAGCATACGTAACGTCCCACCCAAGCTTCGCAAAGGTGCAGCACGGCCACGATGCCTGCCGGCGGATGCCCGCTTGGCCGAGCCCGACTGACGACGGCCAACGTCATTCCGGCCTGGTCCGGGTTTGCGGCTTGGGCTGGGCGAGCGCCATTGCGCGCCCGGTTGCGGAGTGGCGACTGTGGATTCCAGGAAAGGATTCATGGACGACCTCCAAATGAGTAAATACCTGAGTCAGAGGCGGGATGCCAAGGACCCGGTGGTCGCTGTCCATGATGAAACAGGGGCCGGCCATTGAACATGGCAGGCCCCACTGGAAGTCCATCCGTAGAGGTACTGAAGGCTGTACCCTCAGCTCTGAAGAAGTTTTTCCACGTACTGGGTCACGCCAGTCTTTACATCGAGAAATGGCTTCTCGTAGCCAGCGGCACGCAGTTGAGTGAGGTCGGCCTGGGTATGGCTTTGATAGCGCCCTTTCAGATCGTCCGGGAAAGCGATGTACCGCAACAGACCCTGGCTCACTTGCTCATCCAGACTGAGTTCCGCTTCACCCCGATGACGACGAATGGCATTGACGACGCTTGAGGCCACGTCGTTGAAGGGCTGGGCGCGACCCGTGCCACAGTTGAAGATGCCAGAAATTTCCGGGTGGTCGACAAAGTGCAGGTTAACGTTGACAACATCATCCACATGGATGAAGTCCCGCATCTGCCCTCCGTCGGGGTAACCATCCCAACCACCGAACAGCCGTACATGCCCTTCCTGTTGGAACTGGTTGAAATTGTGGAAGGCGACCGACGCCATACGCCCTTTATGCTGCTCTTGCGGACCATAGACATTGAAGTACCGCAGGCCAACTACGGGCGCGGCCAGCTCGCGCATGCGACGACGCAGCACTTGATCAAACAGGTATTTGGAGTAGCCGTAGACATTTAGAGGGCGTTCATTGGACGGGTCTTCCGCATAGACGGGCCCCGCCCCGTAGACCGCCGCCGAAGATGCGTACAGCAGAGGAATACGGCGGTTCTGGCAAAGTTCAAACAGCTCCAGGGTCACCCGGTAGTTGTTGTCCATCATGTAATGCCCATTGCGTTCCGTCGTGTCGGAACACGCCCCCTGATGCAGCACAACGTCAATACCGCTGAAATCCCCCTGCCGGACTTTCTGCCGGAAATCGTCCTTGTGCAGGTAATCGGAGATTTCGCAGCCCACCAGGTTGCGGAACTTGTCGCCTTCGGTGAGATCGTCCACCGCAATAATGTCGGTATAGCCCCGCCGATTCAGGCCGCGGACGAGGTTGCTGCCGATGAAGCCGGCAGCGCCGGTCACTACGATCATGATAGTTCTCCTGCTGTGACGACAGAGGTACCCAATTTTCCGACCACGATACCCCCCGCCCGATTGGCCCAATACACGGATTCCTGCCAGCCCAAGCCGGTAGCGCGCGCCACTGCCAGCGTCGCCAATACAGTGTCGCCAGCCCCAGACACATCGAACACTTCGTGAGCCTGGGCATCGATGTGGTGACGCCCCTTTGCTGTGAACAAGGTCATGCCCTGTTCTGAGCGGGTGATGAGCAAGGCTTCCAGTTGGAGGCACTCGCGCAGGCTCTGCGCGCGCTGCTCGAGATCGGCCTCATCTTTCCACGCCCCAACTGCCTGCGACATCTCCAGACGGTTGGGTGTGATGATTGTTGCACCTGTATACCGGGAATAGTCATGTCCCTTGGGATCGACCAGCACCGGCACGCCTGCCTGCCTGCACGCCGCGATCAGATCCTCAACGCGTGTCAGACACCCCTTGGCGTAATCGGACAGCACAACGACATCGTATGCGGCGATTGCATCGCGCATGTCCCGCATCAGCGTATCCAGGCCTCCATCGGCGGGATGTTCCTCAAAATCTACTCGAAGCAGCTGTTGCTGCCGCCCCATGACCCGCATCTTCAATGTGGTCGGCATGGTGGTGTCCACCACCAGGCGCGCCTTGATGCCTTCTTGCTGTGCCAACCGGGCTACTCGCTCGCCGGCCTCATCCTGACCCACCAGGCCCATCAGAGAGGCTTGCGCTCCCAGCGCCACAATATTCCGCGCCACATTTGCGGCACCGCCCAGCCTATCTTCACGTCGGGCGACCTTCACCACAGGAACGGGGGCTTCTGGGGAAATGCGATCGACTTCGCCGAACCAGTAACGGTCCAGCATGACATCACCGATCACCAGTATTTTTACAGCGCCAGCGCGCTCGACCGGAAAATTCATTGCCTAATTTCTTCCAGGCGTCGGGGTTGATAGGTTTCCCAGGAATTGCAGCCCGGACATTGCCAGTAAAAATGCCGGGCTTCGAAGCCGCAAGTCTGGCAGGCATAGCGATCAAGACGCTGGGTATGGCGATGAATGATGGAACGCAGAAGGCTGAAATCAGCGCCAGCAGCGATTTCCAGCACCGCTGAAGACGAGAGCTTCCCTTCCCCATCGCCAAGTCGTTTGTTGTGTTCTTCCAATGAGGCGTAATCCAGGGGGCGGGTCTCGCCTTCAGCAAGCTCCACCTCCAGCAGCCGGTCCAATCCGAGGAGAGACGGCTGAGCCCTGAGCGCCTCACGGGCAAATGCCCAGGCCGGCCTGTGCCCCTGCTGACTGCGGATTTCGCGGAATACAACATTGAATACATCCAACGATGGGTGCCGCGTGTAATGTTCCCGCAGTAGCGCCAGCCCTTCGGATGCTTGCCCCAGCCTGCGATATGACTCGAGCACTTCGGCCGCAACCAGACTCGCATACGCCGGCGCTATGCCCAGCACTGAGACCAAGTACTTGCGTTCACCTTCCGCACTACCCTGCAAAGCAGCTAGCTTGGCGCGCAATATGGCAAT
>JAJUJD010000131.1 GCA_029267315.1 Alcaligenaceae bacterium | reverse complement strand
GAAATCTCCATCCTGTTCGAGAGCAAGATTTCCATCATCCTCTGGATTCTTGCGGGCCTGGTTGCCATTGTTCCCCCTCTTTTGCGTAAACTAGCGTCCAAGAAGGCATCAGTCCCTGCCAATTGATTGCTCGAATTCCCCGGTAAGAACCCGGGCACTCTTCGAGGCAAGCCCGGCCAACCATGCGGGCAGGAAACTCCGGCCCGCGCCGGAGTTTCTTTTTGGAGCGCTGCAAGGCGCCCAGCTGCAGGGACCTTGCGGCAACCGCGTAGCATGTTCTTGTTCATGACTAAAGCCACACGCATCATCCTAGGTCTTTTTACCGCCACCGTAGGCGCCCTTGTTGCGGTCTGGCTCGGCCTACCTTTGCCGTGGATGATCGGCGCCCTTCTGGCCACCGCCGTCTCAAAGATGGCAGGCAGCCCCGCCAGCAGTCATAAAGTCTTCCGCAATGGTGGTCAATGGGTGATCGGGGCTTCCCTGGGGCTTTACTTCACCCCCGAAATGCTGCGTGTGATCGGGGTTAACCTGCCGTTCATTCTTGCCGGCACGGTGTTCGCCCTGGGCCTGGGTGCACTGGGCGCGTGGATCTTGCGCACTCTGGGTGGAGCAGACTTCAAGACGGCCTGGTTCGCCAGCGCCATCGGCGGTGCCAGCGAAATGACCACGCTCGCCGAACGCAACCATGCGCGCGCGGACCTAGTTGCTTCGGCCCACAGCCTGCGGATGTTGATGGTGGTCGTCATCATTCCGTTCGCCTTTCAGGCGCTGGACATCCATGGCAATGATGCCTCCGTCCTCGCTCGTACCAACTTCTTTGACGCGGGCGGACTGTTGGTACTCATTGTGCTCACAAGCATCATGGGTCTGCTATTTCAGCGCTTCCGTCTGCCCAACCCTTGGGTGCTCGGCCCCTTGCTTGTCACGGCGCTGCTCACCAGCCAGGAAGTGGTGTTTTCCTACCTGCCGGTGGAAATGACCAATCTAGGGCAGCTGCTGATCGGCTGGTCGCTGGGCGACAAATTCGGTTCTGACTTCTTTCGCCGTGCACCGCGCTATTTGAGCGTGGTGGCCCTGGCCAACGCAATCAACATCGTTCTGGCATTTGGCTTCGGCTATGTCGTGTCCCTGCTCTCGGGCATTGCCTTTCCTACATTGGTGCTGGGTACCAGCCCAGGGGGTATTGCCGAAATGGCGATCACTGCCAAGGTACTGATGCTGGGGGCGCCAGTGGTCACTTCATTTCATGTGATACGCATGGTCTGCGTGCTGCTTGCTACCGCTCCGCTATATAGGGTACTGGCGCGGCGCATGGAGTCATCTTGTTAGGCGTTCATTGCCACTTACCCTGTTAGGAGTAGACACTCTATGTCCACACAGATTCTTGCCGGCATTCGTGTCATCGAACTCGGGCAGCTTATTGCCGGGCCATTCGCCGCCAAGACCTTGGCCGACTTTGGCGCGGAAGTCATCAAGATCGAACCGCCGGGCCAGGGAGACCCCCTGCGCAAGTGGCGCCTGCTGCACGAGGGCACGTCGGTATGGTGGGAAGCGCAGTCGCGCAGCAAGAAGTCGGTATGCGTGGATTTGCGCCAGCCGGAAGGCCAGGATATTGTGCGACGCCTCGCAGCGGAGGCCGATGTGCTGATCGAAAATTTCCGCCCGGGCACCATGGAAAAATGGGGCTTGTCGTGGGAAGCGCTGCACGAACTGAACCCGCGCCTGATTATGCTGCGCGTGTCAGGTTACGGGCAGAACGGGCCGCGCGCTCAGGAACCAGGGTTTGCGGCAGTGGGCGAAGCATTCGCCGGCATCCGCTACCTGAATGGTGAACCGGGGCGTGCCCCCGTCAGAGCAGGCTTGTCTCTGGGTGACACCATTGCCGGCCTGCACGGCGCGCTGGGCGTGCTGCTGGCGCTCTATCAGCGTGACGCCCGCGGCGGTGAAGGGCAGATGATTGACGCGGCCCTCTACGAAAGCCTGTTCAATCTGACGGAAAGCCTGCTTCCGGAATACTCGGTGTTCGGCGCAGTGCGTGAACCTGCTGGTGCCGCCTTGCCAGGCATCGCGCCTTCGAACGCCTACAAGTGTCACGATGGCAGCTACATTCTTATTGCGGGCAATGGCGACGGCATTTTCCAACGACTCATGCATTGCATCGGGCGACCCGACCTCGCGGACGACCCTGGCCTGGCCCATAACGACGGCCGCGTTGCCCGGGTACAGGAGCTCGACGCCGCCATCGAGGCCTGGACGCTGACGCAGACTGACATCCCAGCCATGCTGGAAAAGCTTAAAGAAGCCCGCGTGCCTTCAGGGCTCATCTATTCCATTCGAGACATCGCCGAAGAGCCACACTACCGTGAACGCGGCGCCATCACCGCCGTCGAAGCAGCCAGCGGAATAGAAGTGGAAATGCCCGGCGTATTCCCGGTTCTGTCGGAAAACCCTGGAGGCATCCGTGACCGCGCGCCGACCTTGGGCGAGCACACGGAACAAATCCTGGCCGAAGCGGGATTCGATGCCGAGACCCTGGCAGATTTCCGTGCCAGAGGCATCCTGGCCTGAAGAAACCGTTTTGGTATGACGCTTGCTGCTTAGCCGGCCAAGCATCGCGACGCGGTGCGGAACCACACGATGGAGCCTGTTCATGAACACTCGAAACGCATTCCTGTCGGCGATCCCGGCATTTGACCTGAAACGCCTCCTGGCTTGCGCCCTGGTGCTTGCCGCCCTGATCATGAGCCCGCTGGCGCACGCCGCAAACGCGGCTGGGGGCGGCGATCAGCCCGTGGTGCAGCGCCTGCTGGATGCCATGGCTCAAAATGATTACCAAGCCTTCACCAGCCAGGGCACGACCGAATTCGCCGCCATTGACCAAGCTCAGTTCAGCCAAGTCGCCAATTCGCTTGCTCCCCGTCTCAAGCAGGGATACACGGTTCAATACATGGGAAACCTGCGCCAGCAGGGTTTGGATATTTCCGTCTGGAAGGTCAGTTTCCATGACCAGGGAGATGACCTGCTGGCCACTCTGAACGTTCAGGATGGCCGAGTCGGCGGTTTCTTCCTGCGTTAGGTCACCCTCGCCTGCTATGCTGGCGATTACGAGCTATTCCGCCGCACTCCAGCTTCACATGCGTCCACTAGACAACCCCGACGACATGAAGGCGCTGACCCAGGCAGTTGCACTGCTGGAAGCACCTTCCTTCACCATACGCGTCGCCAACCTCGTCGGCACCCCGGTCGAGTGGGCGCTGGAGCGCCTGCCCGGCTCCACCGCTGAAGCGCTTCAGAAGGCAATTCGCCTGGCGTTGAACAAGGCGGTGGCGGGTGCGCTGCGCACCATGGATGACACAGCCTCGGGGGCTGCACGTCCGAAAACGCATACCGCCCTGGCAGCGGCTTCGGGCGCGCTCGGTGGTTTTTTCGGGTTGAAGGGCACGCTTGTGGAGCTCCCGGTGACCACCACCATCATCATGCGCTCCGTAGCTGATATTGCCCGCAGTGAAGGGTTTCTGGTTGGCGACCCGCTGGTGCAGGCCGACTGCATTCAGGTGTTCGCGCTCGGAGGCCGAAGCAGTGATGATGATGCGGCGGATTCCGCTTATTACGCTGCTCGCGTGGGGCTGACGGAGCTCACTCGCGAAACCGGCAGAATTCTTGTAGAAGGCGCCGCCCGCCACGCTGCTGGTGCCACCGCACAGGGCATGCAGTTCACCCCTGGGCAAGTGGCCGCGTGGCTGGCCCAAATTATCGAAGCCGTTGCCCAGCGCTTTGGCGTCAAAGTGACGGAGAAACTGGCATTGCAAGCCGCCCCAGTACTGGGGGCGGTCAGCGGTGCCGCCATTAATACCATGTTCATTTCGCACTATCAGGACATGGCACGTGGGCATTTTGTGGTGCGCCGGCTTGAAGAGAAGTACGGCGTGGACACGATTCGCGAGGCCTACACAGCATTGCGCAAAAACCCGCCGCTCAAGTAGCCATGCCGGTACACCCCCGCAGGACGGCCGGCTGCCCGCAAGCATCGCGCATTTGCGTTAACCTTTCAGTTCAATTATTCAGGAGCATTCCCCATGGCACGAGCCTCTGCCCGTCATATCCTCGTCGACACCGAAGCCAAATGCAATGAGCTGAAGCAAGCCATTGAGAACGGCGCTGATTTCGCTCAGGTGGCAAAAGAAAATTCCCGCTGCCCCTCCAGCCGCGATGGCGGTGCACTGGGCACGTTCGGTCGCGGTGAAATGGTGCGCGAATTCGACGAAGTCGTTTTCAGCGCACCGGTCGGCGTGGTCCAAGGTCCCGTCAAGACGCAATTCGGCTACCACCTGGTAGAAGTCACTGAGCGTCAGGACTAAATCCCCTCCAGAGGGCGCCGCCCTCTATCCCGGGTTTCCTACAATGAGGGCCAGCCATGGTGGAAACCACTATGGCTGGCCTTTGTTTATCAGGAGGAATGGCTGTGATCTGGAACTGCCTCATTATCGAGGACGACCGGGAAAACGCGTATTACATCGCCGACGGCTTTCGCGAGCTCGGCCATTGGCCTGTGGTTTGCCACGACGGTGTGGAAGGCCTGCACCGTGCGTCCACAGAGCAATGGGATCTCATCATTCTTGATCGCATGCTGCCCAACCAGGTAGACGGCCTGACGATTCTCACCAAGTTGCGGGCGGCCGGTATCAAGACGCCCGTCATTGTGCTTAGTGCACTCACCGCGCTGGATGAACGCGTCAAAGGATTGAAGCTGGGGGGTGACGACTACCTGACCAAGCCTTTTGCGCTGATTGAGCTATTGGCACGTGCAGAAGCGCAGGTGCGCAGTTCCCGCAGCAACCGTAGCGAGCGTGTACTCGAGTATGCCGATCTCCGCTATGACCTTACCGTGCCACGAGTCACCCGCGCCGGGCGTGTTCTCAACCTTCAGCCGCGAGAGTGCAGGCTGCTCGCCTATATGATGACGCACCCCGACCAAGTGCTGACGCGCGCCATGCTGCTGGGTGCTGTCTGGGGTTATCAGTTCAACCCACAGACCAATGTGATTGACGCAACTGTCAGCCGCTTGAGACAGAAAGTCGACGGCGAATTCACCCCCCCACTGATCCACACTGTCCGGGGTGTGGGGTATCGCTTCTCCACGGACTCCGACGGCACGGTTTCACCGACGACAGGCCAGCTTTCACATGCCTCTTGAGCGCCTGGTAACTGGTTGGCAACGGCTCTGGGGCTCGGTTGCCTTCCGTTTGACGCTGAATTACAGCCTGTTGGCCGCCGGCACCACCGCCTTCTTGCTCATCTTTGCTTACGGGAAGATTGTCGACTTGCTGCAGAGCCAGTACTCACGGCAGGTAACCCTGGCTGCGAACCGCCTGACTTCGCACTACGACGCGTACGGTCTTAGCGCGCTGCGGCAGGAGATCGAGCAGCTGCTTTCCGACCAGACGGACATCGACACCGAGATGTTCTTGCTGATGTCGCGACAAGGCGAGCGTCTAGTTGGCAACCTGGAACTGCTTCCTGTCGAAGACATAGACGAAGCCATCAGCGCCATTGATCTGCTTGGGGAAGCTCAGGCGCCCCTGCTGCTGAACGTATTGCGCGAAGGGACGCCCGTTACCGGCCTGCTCACCCTGCGGGAACTGGGCCAGGGCAACCGGCTGATTCTCGGCCGAGATATTGCCGACATGCGCGAAATTCAAGCGCTTATTGGTAACGCCGTGATTGCCGCCACGCTGGTGGCGCTGGTTCTGGTCCTTGTTGGTACCACTATCTTCCGGCGTGAACTGCGCAACCGCGTCCAGGCCATACGCGAAACCGCCCTGCGGGTTGGAACGGGCGAACTTACTCGCCGCGTACCGGATGCAGAAGAAATCGATGAATTCGTGCAGTTGCGCTATGACATCAACTACATGTTGGACCGCATTGAGAACCTGATGACTGGGGTGCGCAATGTCTCCGATTCCATTGCCCACAATCTGCGCACACCTTTGGCGCGAGTGCTGAGTCGGCTTGAGAAGGCTCGCTACGGCACTCAGGACCGTGAAAACCTGATCGCTGCCATGGAGGCCGCGTCTGAGGAAATCATGGAGTTGATCACTGTGTCCGAGAAACTGCTGCTGATTGCCGAAGCCAATTCCGGACTGCAGCGTCAGAATTTCTCGACTGTGTCGCTTGCGGCCCTGGTCGAAGACGTCTGTGAACTTTATGAGCCCGCGGCAGCGGAGGACGGTATTCGGCTGAGCTGCGACATCAAGCCGGTTACTGTTCAGGCGGACCCCGATCTGCTGGTGAGCGCCATCACCAACCTCATGGATAACGCATTCAAATACGCCGGCTCTGGTTCACACATCGAATTAGCGGTGGATACTCACCGGCACATGGCTCGAGTCAGTGTGAGAGACAACGGTGCAGGCGTCCCTGAAGAAGAACTGGAACGGCTGGGTACGCGCTTCCATCGTCTCGAACAGAGCTTACCCGGCTTCGGCTTGGGACTGGCATCCGTGCGGGCCATTGCCGCGCTTCACGGCGGTCGCGTCGAGTTCAGCAACGCACAACCAGGCCTGAGGGTCGATTTGCTGCTTCCAAACATTACAGAACGGTAATGTGATGGTAATGAAAGCCTGACGCACAGCGCCAGGCCGTCTCCTAATATGCCAGATGCTTTGAAACAAGGAGGCATCTGGTGAGTATCAGAATCAAAAATCAGCAGGACTTCTGGTCCGGCGTCATGTTTGTGCTCGTTGGAATTGGTTTCGCCCTGGGCGCAACCAAATATTCCATGGGTACGGCGGCACGCATGGGTCCAGGCTATTTCCCTTTCTGGCTAGGCACCTGTCTGGCCCTTTTGGGAGCATTCGTCGCCTTCGGCGCGACATCCAGCAAGGCAGAGGAGACCACCGTCGAGAAATTCGATTGGCCCATCGTCTTCATTCTGCTGGGCAGTGTGGTCCTTTGCGGACTCCTGATGAACTACCTGGGCGTCTATATCAGCGTCTTCCTCTTGGTATTTATCAGTAGCTTCGCGAGCCACGTATTCAATTGGAAAGTGGCCGCCATCACCGGCCTGAGCCTGGTGATATTCGTTTGGGCGGCATTCATCAAAGGCCTGGGGCTCATCTTCCCACTGTGGCCCTCTTTCATGGGCTGACCCAGGAGCAACTAGAAAATGGAACTGTTTGACAACCTCTTACTGGGCTTTTCTGTTGCCCTGACCCTGGAGAACCTGGCTTACTGTCTGCTGGGCTGTCTTCTGGGCACTCTGATCGGCGTGCTGCCTGGCATTGGCCCCGTGCCGACCATCGCCATGCTGCTTCCCATCACCTACGTGTTGCCGCCAACCGCGGGGCTCATCATGTTGGCCGGTATTTACTACGGTGCTGCATATGGGGGGTCGACCACCGCCATTCTGGTGGCCCTGCCAGGTGAAACTTCGGCAGTGGTGACCGTACTGGACGGCCACCAGATGGCCCGTAACGGGCGAGCAGGCGCGGCCCTGGCCATTGCGGCGCTGGGCTCCTTCTTCGCGGGCTGTGTGACCACCTTTCTGATTGCCGGCTTCGCGCCGCCCCTGGCGGAAGTGGCATTCAAGTTCGGTCCTGCCGAGTATTTCTCGCTCATGGTGCTGGGCCTGATCGGCGCGGTGGTGCTTGCCTCCGGTTCCTTGCCCAAGGCAATTTGCATGATCTTCCTTGGTCTGCTGCTGGGCATGGTGGGGACCGACGTGAACTCCGGTGTCGCCCGCTACGACTTCGGCATTCCCGAGCTGCAAGACGGCATTGACTTCGCCGTGGTGGCCATGGGCGTGTTCGGGTTCTCGGAGATCATGAGCAACCTGGAACTGCGTGACCAGCGCGTGGACCTCACCGACAAGGTTGGCCAGCTTTACCCCAACAAGCAGGAATTTCGCGAGGCCTGGCCAGCTGTGGTACGCGGTACAGCAATCGGCTCAGCGCTGGGCATTCTGCCGGGTGGTGGCGCGGTGCTTTCTTCCTTCGCTTCCTATACGCTGGAGAAAAAGCTGTCCAAGGAACCGGAGCGTTTTGGCAAGGGTCACCCCGCTGGCGTAGCTGGCCCCGAATCCGCCAACAACTCCGGCTCGCAAGCGTCCTTCATTCCGCTGCTCACTCTGGGTATCCCCGGCAACGCCGTGACCGCCCTGATGATCGGCGCGATGACCATCCACAACATCCAGCCGGGCCCGCAGGTCATGTCCAGCCACCCGGAACTGTTCTGGGGGCTGATCGTGTCCATGTGGATCGGCAACCTGATGCTGGTCATCCTGAACCTGCCGCTGATCGGCCTGTGGGTGAAGCTGCTAACGGTACCCTACCGCATCCTCTTCCCGGCCATTCTGGTGTTCTGCACCATCGGGGTCTACTCGTTGAACTACAACGTGTTCGATATCTGGGTAACAGCCGCCTTCGGCCTGGTGGGCTACATATGGGTGAATCTGAAATGCGAAGGTGCTCCGCTGTTGCTGGGCCTGGTGCTTGGGCCCATGATGGAAGAAAACTTCCGTCGGGCACTGCTGCTCGCTCGCGGTGACTACTCCACCTTCGTCACGCGGCCGCTTTCACTCAGCCTCCT
>JAJUJD010000149.1 GCA_029267315.1 Alcaligenaceae bacterium | reverse complement strand
GCGTAAGGGTCCATGCGGTAGGCCGAAGTGGGCGCGACTACGCCAATGACGTGCCCTGGTTTGGTGGGCCCCGGCCCCCCGTAAAAAACGACTTGGCCTTTCAGGTCGATAGGCAACGGTTTGTTCTCTTTAAGAAGATCGGTCAGCCGTTTATGCGCGGCATCGCGGGCCATGTAAATAACGCCGCTCAGATAGACTTCGTCTCCGACCTGAAGTTGCTTGATATCGTCATCAACTAGCGGTGTAGTGAGGTAGTGGGTCGCCATCTGAGTACCCCTTAAATGGTTGCCGACTTACGTCGGGCAGCATGACACTGAATGTTCACCGCCACGGGCAAGGCCGTGATGTGACAGGCGTAGGTTTCCACAGCACACCATAGGGCGGTGCTGATGCCGCCATACCCTTGCGGCCCGATGCCGGTCTTGTTGATTTCTTCAAGTAGCTCCGCTTCCAGTTGGGCAATATGCGCGTCTTTGTGATGCTCGCCAATATCGCGCAGAATGGCCTTCTTGGCGATTTCTGTCACTTTGTCGAAGCTTCCACCAATACCAACCCCGACCGTCAATGGGGGGCAGGCGCTGCCGCCAGCCACCTTAATGGCATCAAGCACAAATTTCTTCACGCCTTCAACGCCTTCTCCGGGTAGAAGGAATTTCATGGTGCTCCAGTTCTCGCTGCCGCCTCCCTTGGGCAAGACAGTCAGCTCAATGGCGGAGCCCGGCACGATTTCAGTGTGGATCACTGCCGGGGTATTGTCATTAGTGTTGACGCGCAGCAAGGGGTCGCCAACCACCGACTTGCGCATATACCCTTCTGCATAACCTTTGCGCACGCCAGCGTGGATGGCATCCTGAAAATCGCCACCAGTGATATGAACGTCTTGACCGACGCTGGCATAGACGATGGTCAGGCCGGTGTCGTGGCAATAAGGAACATCATTTTCACGGGCGATACGATCATTTTCGATTAGCTTGATCAGAACCGACTTCCCCAGCGGAGAAACTTCCTTTTCCGCCGCATTGTGAAAGCCCTGGATCACGCTGTCGGGCAGCTTATGGCAAGCATCGATGCATAGCTGCGCCACGGTGTCCGTGATCTCGTTTACATGAATCTCTCTCATTGAATATTTCCAGGTGTGTAGCGGACACGGCCGCGTTTCATGACACTAATTCAGTGAATTTTTTAATCAGCGCCGACTTCGTTTCCAGGCCAAAGCCGGGCGCGTCACCCACCCGCAACTTGCCATTGACGATGACATCTTTGTCTCCGAAACCGCCCAAGGGCTGGAAGATGCTGGGGTAGACTTCGCAACCGCCCAACCCCAGGCCAGCCACCACGTGCAGCGCGAGCAGTTGGCCGCCGTGGGGAAAGGCCTGTTTGCGGCTGAAGCCGCGCGATTCCATTTCGTGCAGCATGCGGGCGTACTCCGTCACGCCGTAGCTGAGCCCAGAGTCCATTTGGAACACATCCTGGCCAGGCCGCATGCCCCCGAACAGAATGAGATTCTTCACGTCAATCGCGGAGAACAGGTTCTCGCCGGTTGCGAGCGCGCCGCCGTAGACCTGCGCGAGCGCACTGTTGAGCTCGTAGTCGAGAGGGTCTCCCGCTTCTTCAAACCACATCAAGGCATACGGGTCCAGCGCGCGCGCATACTGCAAAGCCGTGTCCAGGTCGAAGCGACCATTCGCGTCCACTGCCAAGTTGGTTCCGCTGCCGGCTACCTCCAGTGCTGCATCAATACGTTGTTTGTCGGCGTCGAGCGAAGCCCCGCCAATCTTCATCTTGAAACGAGTGAAGCCTTGGCCAGCGTACCGGGCAAGCTCAGCCCGAAGCGCATCGAGGTCTTCACCTGGATAGTAATACCCGCCAGCTGCGTAAACATGCACTTCCGAGGCGGCTGATTCCCTGCCGAAATGCCGTGCGATGGTGTGGCTGGCCGGTTCATCGTTCAGCTTGGCGTTGAGATCCCACACGGCCAGCTCCAGGCCCGCGAGCGCATGAGCGCGATCACCGTGCCCCCCGGGCTTTTCATTGCGCAGCGCAACACGGCTGATTTTTTCCGGGCTAAATAGCTTGCCGTCCTCTTGCAGAAGATTTTCCGGATCTTCAGCAAGCAAACGGGGAATCATCCTGTCTTTCAGAATGCCGCTCTGTGCATAACGGCCGATGGAGTTGAAGGAGATACCTATGACTGGCTTTCCTCCCACGATTTGGTCCGTGACGATAGCAATAAGTGAAACCGTGTGATGGGAGAAATTCACGAAGGCATTGGATATATTGCTTTCCAGCCTCAGCGGCGTTTCTATGATGCGGGTGATTCTCAACGCATTAGCTCCTAAGTGCGGGCATGTAGCCCGCCCTTTCAGTGGACAACCCCTGGATCAGTTTTCGAGCTTGACGCCAGAATCTTTGATGATGCTCGCCCACTTCTGAACTTCCTGCTGCAGGTACTGCTGGTATTCCTGTACCGAACGACGGGGGGCGGGGGTCAAGGCCATTTCCTGGAAGCGCTTTTGCATTTCTTCCCCGGCCAGAATTTCGGTGATGTGCTTGTTCAGCGTTTCGACGGCATCCTGGGGCATGCCGGCCGGGCCCACGAGGCCAAAGAATGCGACCGTACTCAATTCGGGGAAGCCCGCTTCGCTAAGGGTCGGCACATCTGGAATGAATTCCGAGCGCTTCGCATCCACGACGGCGACGGCTTTGATCTGGCCAGCACGAATCTGTGGCAGGACTGCGGGCAGTGAATCTGACGTGGCCGGGATAAGGCCACTCATTACCTGCGTCTTGGACTCTGCACTGCCCTTGAAAGGTATGTGAACCATGGGGAAGCTGAGCTCTTTCTTCAGCATTTCCACGGTCAAGTGCTGGGTGGAACCGTTGCCCGCGGAAGCATAGGAGAGGTCGGAAGCCTTGGCCTTTTCAACCAATTCAGCGAAGGTCTTGATGCCCGAATCGTTGCTCACCGCAATGACTTGCGGCGTAGAGGCAATATCCGCGATACCGGTGAAATCCTTCAGTGGCTCGTAGTTAACGTTGGCGTACAGCGACGGCGAAATGGCGAAGGGGCCAGTGCTGGTCATGAGCAGCGTATAGCCGTCATTCTTCGCCCGTGCAGCAGCTGCGGTACCAATGCGACCACCTGCGCCCCCTTTGTTGTCCACAATGAAAGACTGGCCCAGGCGCTGTGAAAGTTGCTCGCCCACCGCGCGAGCGATCAAGTCGCCCGTCTGCCCCGCAGGAAATGGCACCACGATCGTGACGGGCCGCTCGGGATAGGCGGCGGAAGCGGCGGTGGCAACGCCCAAAGATGCGATACAGGCGGCCAAGAGTCGTTTGATCATGCAGATGTCTCCTTCGAGTGGGATGCCCGGGGCATGTAAGAATGTTTATGGTAGGTATCAATTCATTGGTACGTACCATATTAAAAGTGATCGTCTTTTCATGTCAACTTAGGAAGAGGAAGGCATGCTTACGCAGGCCCAGCACTAGAGTGACAAGGCGACTGGGTGAAGTTAGGAATGGACTGGCGGTTAAAGTGGAACTGCGGGTGCCCGATGCATCCAGAAGGTGAACTTGAACTTGCCCGGAGGATAAGTATTAATGGTCACAAAGAAGACGCGCTTTGCACGGTCTTGGTAAAAGCGGGTGATTTCCAGGCAGGGAGCGTGGGGCTCGGCTTCCAGCATGTCCGCCATGTCAGGAGACAGGGCCGTAGCGTCGATTTGTTGCTTGATGTCGGAAACCGCGAGGCCAGTTTCCTGTTCGATGATCTGGCTGACCAAGCCCGACCCATCCCTGATGAGTCCGAGCACGCGCTGGCCAATGACCGGTTCCAGATAAGCGTCTGTCCAGCAAACTGGAGCCGCTTCCGCGTTTTTCTCGGTGCGCAGCATCTGCACTTTGATCCACTTCTGGCCCGGCTTGCATTCCAGCGCCTTGGCCAGGTCTTCGTCGGCAACCACGTCCTGGATGCTGATTATCCGACGTTCCGTACGGCTGGCGTAGTTGACCAGGTCTTCGATATTGTGAAGCGACTTTGTGTATTCCTGGGTCGTCGTCTTCGAAACCACCACCGTCCCCGTGCGGCGCTTGCGGCTGATCAGCCCCAACCCTTCCACAATGTTCAAGGCCGACCGTATGGTTGTCCGGCTCACCCCGAACTGCTGCGCCATGGCGACTTCGCTGGGAAGCTTGTCGCCGACCTTGATATCGCCTTCGGTGATCATCTTGACGATATTGTTGGCGAGCTCTGTGTAGCGGACTTCCATGTCTTTTGAACGTTGATTCCTGGGTAGTTCAGTTTACACGGCAAAAATTTTTGTCTGCTATGACGTTCATGGACGAGTCTCAGGGAAGCCGCGCTTGCGCCCACAGCGCGCGTTTTCACACGCGCTGGTGAGCCGGCCGCCTCGGAATGGCAGGCCGACTTCTCCCCCAGTTACTGCGTGGTTTCGACCCCCCGCAGCTTTGGAACTAGCGCTTCCGGCACATCCACTTCAAAACCCAGAATCGCAGCGGATAGCGCCTTCCCGTAATTATCTAGACACAGACTACGCGAAACACCACCGCCCAGGGCGCCGTGGGCCACGAAATTGAGCGCTTCGATGGCATCCACTTCGTAACGCTCGACTTCGCCCTTGATGGCTGCACCGTAATACTGCTTGAACTGTTCTGCGGTGAGCTGCTGTTTCAACAGCTCATAGAATTCCGGTTCGTAGGCGAACACGGCGATATTGGACGTATTGCCTTTGTCTCCGGAACGCGCGTGAGCGACATGTTGAAGCATGACTTTCATGATTGCTCCCCAAAGTAGGTGATGCGGGCCGGTACTGCTTCGCGCGGAACCAGCGACGACCAGATGCCTATGATTTCGCGAGTCCGTTCCTGGTGAGGCACGCGCTTGCCCGTGTGTCCGACACCGGATACCGCCATGCCGTCCACTTCGCGCCCTACTTTGGCGGCTTCTTCGCGCGTTTTTGTTCTTGCCGCCACGCGCACAGCGATTTCATAGGGTTCGGGGGCATTAGCGGGCGTGGCTTCACCATGAATGGCATTCAAGCCCAGGAAGTCGACACGGATTTCGTCTGCCTGAAGTTTGACGATCTTGAAGCGCTCTTCAAGAATTTTCTTGGCCAGCTGCGCCCTGCGCAAGGCACCCGGCCCGGCGTAGAAGAACATGTCTTCCCCGATGAAGCCTTCGGTACAACCCAGGGATACTTTCAATGTACTGGTGCGCGGTTTGCCGGTCAGGCCTTCGACGCGGACTCGGTCAGGCCCCAGCTGTTCCAGTTTCACCTGGGTGAAGTCCACCACTACGTCGGGGGTGATGTAGTTCGCCGGGTCGTGCACTTCGTAAAGCATTTGTTCCTTGACCGTCTGCAGCGTTACAGCTCCGCCCGTACCAGCGACCTTGGTAATGACTGCGCTGCCATCTTCCTCCACTTCTGCGATGGGAAAGCCGAAGTTCCAGGGTTCGGGCACATCTTTGAAGCCCGGATCAGAGAAATATCCACCGGTGACTTGTGCCCCACATTCCAGCAGGTGCCCCAGGCCATTCCCGGCACCGACTCGAGCGTGATCAAGCGGATCCCAGCCGAATTCGAACATCATCGGCGCCATGAAGATGGAAGGATCTGCCACGCGGCCTGTCACCACAATCTGCGCCCCCTGCTTCAGCGCTTCAACTATGGGCTCCGCGCCCAAGTAGGCTTCCGCTGAGATCAAGCTGGAAGCCAGGGAACGGGTGGGTTCGCCGTTTTCCAGAATGCGGTCAGTCAGTTCTAGCACACGGTCGGTGATGACGCTGCCGCTGACGGCTGCCACTTTGACTTTGGGTAGGCCCAGCTCTTCCAGTAGCTCCACAATGCGCTGGGCGGCGCCTTCGGGATTGATCCACCCCTGGTTGGAGATGATGCGCGTGCCGCGTTTGATGCAGCCGGGCAATACTGCCCGCATGCGGTCTTCCAGATAAGTGTCGTAGCCGGGGAAGGTCTTGTCCCTGCGACTGCGGACCTGGGCGGCCGAAACGGTGGCTTCGGCCATGGTTTCAAAACATAGGTAGTCGAGGTCTCCTTGTTCTGCATTTAATTTCGCCGGTTCGATCCGGTCGCCCCACCATGCCGCACCTGAACCAATGCGAATCGTTTTCTTCATGCTGTGTCTCCCTGTTTATTTGAGCCGGATGCACGTGGGTGCATCCGCGGCTCCGGCTGCTAGTTGACGCGCAGACCTGCTTTGTCCACCACTTGCGTCCACATGGCGATGCCTTCTTCGATCTGCTTGGTGAACTCCTGGCGCGAGATGCCTCCGGGAATTGCACCCAGCTCAAACAGCCGTTGCTTCATGGTGTCCTGCGCAAGGCTGGCAGCGATGGTTTGCTGGAGTTTGTCCAGAACGGGTTCGGGTGTGCCCGCCGGCGCAAAGATTCCGAACCAGGCAGCCACTTCGTAGTCAGGCAAGCCGCTTTCGGCCATGGTGGGAATGTCTTTGGCGCCGTCCCACCGCTGCGTGGTCGTGACAGCCAGGGCACGCAGCTTGTTGGACTGGATCAAAGGCAGCGACGAGGGTAAGTTGTCGAAGCCGAGGGGAATTTGCCCGCCCATGAGGTCGGTGAGCATGGGGCTGGCTCCCTTGTAGGGAACATGCAGAATGTCGACGCCGGCCATCGACTTGAACAGTTCACCGCTCATATGCGGGGAACCGCCCGGGCTGGTGGAACCGAAGCTGAGCTTGCCAGGTTCTTTCTTGGCCAGCTCGATGAGTTCCTTCACGGAAGTTGCCGGAAAATCTGATTTGACCAGAAGCACATTGGGGGTTGAACCAACGATGGTGATGGGCGCGAAATCTTTGGTCGGGTGGTATGGCATGTCCGAACGCATCGCGGTGTTGATCATGTGGGAATTGATATTCCCCATCACCAGTGTGTAGCCGTCGGGCGCCGCCGAGGCCACTTGCTGAGCGCCAATGGCACCGCCTGCGCCAGCCTTGTTCTCGATGACAAAGGTCTGGCCTAAATCTTTGGAGAGTTGGTCCGCTATGACTCGGGCAAGAATGTCTGTCGTTCCCCCGGGTGGGTAAGGTACGACTAAGCGCACCGGCCTTTCCGGGTAGTCTGCCCATGCGGCATTGATCGGGGCAGCAAGTGCTGCGATGGCTACAAATCCAAACGTCGAAAGCAGGCGTTTCACTTTCATTGTGACTCCTCCATGTTTTCTCTTCCTCTGTGCCGCCCAGGAGGGGCAGGCATCGATGAATCGTTCTGGAGCTCTCCGGCCCTTTTGTGCCCTTGACCTGGCAGGTGTTTTAGCTTCGCTTCCTCCTTCGATCCGAATAGACCTTATCTATAAAAGTGTTCTTAATGGGCGTCCTGAAGAATCAGGTCAGCGCCTTTCTCTGCCACCATCATGACGGCAGCTTGTGTGTT
>JAJUJD010000002.1 GCA_029267315.1 Alcaligenaceae bacterium | reverse complement strand
TTGATGTTGGCGCCGTACAGGCTGGTGGCTTCCGCCACTTGCAGGGCGAGTTCACGGGTGGGGGTCAAAACCAGAACCTGGACGCCCGAGCCTTTGTTGGCGGGCATCTGAGCGATGCGGTTGAGTACCGGCAGCATGAAGGCTGCCGTCTTGCCGCTGCCGGTCTGCGAAGAGACCATCAGGTCCTCTCCCGTCAAAGCGCGAGGAATGGCGGCAGCCTGCACCGGTGTGGGCTGGCTGAAACCGGCACGATCGAGCGCCGACAACAGGGTCGGGGAGAGTCCCAGAGATTCAAAAGACATGCTTACCTTTGCCGAAATGGCAGTAATGCGCGCAAGGGCGATTAAGGGCCGAAGGGGCGCGCGGGTGAGAGGATCATCGTGCCGACCCAATCAACCCAGGTGCACGGGAAAACCGTGCGCCGCATTACGGCAAGGCAGTGGAAGGTCAGGGTGCGATGGTGCGCGGCATACGCGTTTGATTGCGGCCCTCAGGAGGAAGTATTCGTCGCTAGAGGGGCTGCATCCATGCCAGCGCAAAAAGAATGCAGACCACAATTATATAGGGGAAACCCCAGGGAAGATAGCGTTTTGTTTTATGCGCCCGTTTTGCTGTTGCGCGAATGCTCTCCGACGCCCAGCCGGAGCCTTGAAGTAAGCACCAGGCCGCCACAGTTGCACCAGGCTCACTCGTGATTGCCGACCCAGTCTACGGGTGTCAGTCCTTGTTCTGCCAGCCAAGCGTTGGCCTGAGCGAAATGACCGCAACCAATAAAAGGCCGTGGTGGACGCAAAGCCGATAAAGGCGAGGGGTGGTTGGCCATGAATAGTTTGCATGACTTACCGCCCGCTTCTATGGCTCCTGCCTTGCTTTGGGCGTGATTGCCCCATAGCAGGAAAACCGTGGGCAGCGGGAGCTTCGCAACCGTATCGATGATGGCGTCGGTGACCAGTTCCCAGCCTTTTCTGGCGTGGGAACCGGCGGCCCCCTGTTCGACCGTCAGGCTGGTGTTCAGCAGCAATACTCCCTGCTCAGCCCAGTCGGAAAGGTCGTTGCGCCGCCGCCGGGGAAGGTCCGGGTACTCTTGCGCCA
Source organism: Alcaligenaceae bacterium (assembly GCA_029267315.1). Classification (GTDB taxonomy): domain Bacteria; phylum Pseudomonadota; class Gammaproteobacteria; order Burkholderiales; family Burkholderiaceae_B; genus Yanghanlia. The sequence goes on along the minus strand of JAJUJD010000002.1, from coordinate 54,370 downwards.
GCTCGTTGAACATATTGCGCAGGCTCGGCGGTGTGGGGCAGTCATTGGGCACGGAAAAGGCGAGGCCCTGTGCTTGTCCTGGGCCATGGTAGGGATCTTGTCCCAGAATCACCACGCGTACATCTTGCGGCGCAAGCGCTTCCAGCGCACGAAATATATGTGCCGGAAAGACGGTGGCACCTTCTTGCAGGCGCTGTGCGAGAAAGGTGTCGAGTTGAGCCAGGGCGTCCTGCACCCTCGGGGTACTGAGCGCGGCCTGCCAATCAGGATGAAGGCCGGCCAGTTGCTCACTGGGAAGGGTGCACAAGCGATTTGCCGGGCCGGCGGAGCCCGAGTCGTCGCGCTTGGGCGTGGGCTCGGCGCCTGATGCAGACGAACGCACTGGTACGCGCGCCTGGTCGGGCAGCTGGGGTTGTGCTGTGCTTAACGGGCACATGGCCACGGTGGCACCCGCTTCGTTTTTTCCGAAGTTCTTCTCCAGAGCCAGGCGCAGAGCGGCCACGTATTCGCCTTGCAGGGCCGAGACAAGTTCCAGGGTTTGTTCCGACTCTGTCTGGGTAGCGGCATCACGTTCATGACGGGCCGACCAGATGCTGTCAGGAAACCAGGGGTCATTGCGCCAGCGTGGAATGACATGCCAATGGACGTGTGGCGTCATGTTGCCCAATGAGGCGAGGTTCACCTTGTCCGGCCCAAGAATGCTCCTTTGCACGGCCTCCACGAGGAACACGAGCTCCATGATGCGGAGTTGTTCGGTGGCGGCGAGCTCCGTCATCTCCGCCACATGGCGATTGAGGATCACCCGGGTGTATCCGGGCAGATCGGGTTCATCCACGGTGACGACGCGTAAACCGCCGTTCATCCACACCAGTTCGCCGCCATCTGAGGCGCATAGGGGACAATTAATTGCAGTAGGGTTCATGCCAACCTTTCGTCCAGCGCTTTAACGATTGTTTCCAGAACGGAGATGCGGGCGTGGCGTTTGTCGTTCGACGGGACAATATGCCAGGGCGCATGAGGTGTGCTGGTGAAATCGATCATATCGTTTGCGGCGCGCGTGTAGGCCGCCCATTTGCCCCGGTTGCGCCAATCTTCCTCGGTGATCTTGAACGGCTTGAACGGCGAACGTTCACGCGCCTTGAAGCGCTCGAGCTGAACGTCCTTGGTGATGGCGAGCCAAAACTTGAGCAGCAGGATGTTGCTTTCGGCCAGCTGTTGTTCGAACTGATTGATTTCTTCGTAGGCACGTTGCCATTCAAGCGGTTTGGCGAATTTCTCGACGCGCTCGACCAAGACACGGCCATACCAGGAGCGGTCAAAGATGGTGATATGTCCGCGTGCCGGCAGAGCACGCCAGAAACGCCACAGATAGGGCCGCGCCCTCTCTTCGTCGGTGGGAGCGGCAATGGGCACGGCACAATACTGCCTCGCATCCAGGGCATGGGTGACGCGCCGTATGGTGCCGCCTTTGCCCGCAGCATCGTTGCCTTCGAACAGCAACACAAGTTGCTGGTTCTGAAATGCCTGGCTGCGCACCTGGCGGGCCAGCCGGCCGCGCCAATGTGCCAGCTGGTCGTCGTACTCGTTCTCGCTGAGGGAGACTGAATAATTCACCCTGGCCAGCGGGCGCTTGACGCTGCGCGGTGGCGTCGAGCGTGCCGGTGCATTGAGCTTGGGCGGCGAGGGAGAACGGCTGCGCAATGCAGAGAGAATCGCATTGCCCGTTGTGATGTTGCGCATTCGGTCATCGGCGCTAGGTATCACCTGCCAGGGGGCGAACGGGGTGTCGGTGAGTTCAAGCATGGTGTCGGCCGCGGCGCGCATGGTTTTGAAGTTGCGCGCCACCAGATGGTCTTGTGGTTGGACCATCCACGCGGTGTCCGGGTCGCTTTCCAACTTCGCTATGCGACGCTTCTGTGCGTCGCGCGACAAGTGGTACCACAGCTTGAGAACCTGAACGCCATCGCGCGAAATCAGCGCTTCGAATTCCCGGATCGACTGAGCGAGCTGCTCTATATCTGCCTTTTTGCCTGGTTTTTCGTTCAGCAATCTGAACAGGGGCGCATACCAGGAGCCAAATACAATGCCGGTGCGGCCCTTTGCCGGCAGGTGCTTCCAATAGCGCCAAAGGAAAGGAAACTGAGCTTCCTCTTGGCTGGGCGGCCCGAACGCCAGGGTGCGGATATGTCGCGAATCCATCCACTCGTTGATCAGATTCACGGTGGCACCCTTGCCGGCACCATCGATGCCCGCCACAACGATCAACAAGCTGCGTTGTGGATTCTCCAGGCGCGCATACTGCGCCTTAAGAAGTTCAGTACGCAGCTCGGTAATGAGCGGCCGGGCTTCTTCCTTGGAAATCTCCGGGTCGCTTTCGGCCTGCTCGAAGCGAGTGGTCGCCGGCGCCATGGGAAGTTCAGGCGAAAAACATTTGTTGCAGAGCGACACCCGGGTCAGGTGCACGCATGAACGCTTCACCCACCAGGAAGGCATGGACGCCGTTGTCACGCATCAGCCTGACGTCGTCGGTGCTGAGGATGCCGCTTTCTGTCACGACCCGCTTGCCCTCGGGAATCTGTTCCAGCAGGTCCAGCGTGTTGTTCAGCGAGGTTTCGAATGTGCGCAGGTTGCGGTTGTTGATCCCGAGCAGCGTGGTTTGCAGCTGCAGGGCAACTTCCAGTTCGGAACGGTCATGCACCTCCACCAGAACATCCATGCCCAGTTCGATTGCCACTTCTTCAAACTCCTTCAGTTGCGAAGGGGTGAGCGCGGCGGCGATGAGCAGGATGCAGTCTGCGCCGAGCGCGCGGGACGAAATGACCTGGTAAGGGTCGACAATGAAGTCTTTGCGCAGTACAGGCAGTGCGCAAGCCGCGCGCGCCTGCCGGAGGTAGTCGTAGCTTCCCTGGAAATACTGGACGTCTGTCAGCACGGACAGGCAGGCCGCCCCATGAGCAGCATAGCTGGCGGCGATTTCGGTCGGGTTGAAGTTTTCGCGGATCACACCCTTGGAAGGCGAGGCCTTCTTGATCTCCGCAATGACGCCGGGCTTGCCGCGTGCAATTTTTTCTTCGATGGCACGGGCGAAACCCCGCACGTCCTTGCGGCTCTTGGCCTCGCGCAAGAGGTCGGATTCGCTACGCATCTGGCGTGCAGTGGTGACCTCGACCTTCTTGGTTTCCAGAATTTTGGCGAGAATGTCGTTCATGCGGACAGTTTCTCCGTGTAACTGCGGAATTCTTCGAGTTTGGCACTGGCAGCGCCATTCCGCATGCATTCATAAGCGAGCTGCAGGCCCTCGTCAATGGAGTCTGCCTTGTTGCCGGTATAGATAGCCAGCCCGGCGTTCAGCGCAACGATATCACGCGCGGGGCCAGTGACGTTATTCAGGGCTTCCTTCAGCAGGGCCGCCGACTCTTCCCGATTGGCCACCTTAATGCTGCGATTCGACACCATGGACATACCGAAATCTTCGGGGTGGATTTCGTATTCGCGCACTTCGCCATTCTTGAGTTCACCCACCATGGTGGAAGCACCCAGAGAACCTTCGTCCATGCCGTCCTTGCCATGGACAATGAGCACATGCTTGGCGCCCAAACGCTGCAGCACACGCACTTGGATGCCAACGAGGTCGGGGTGGAAGACGCCCATGAGCTGGTTCGCGGCGTTAGCGGGGTTGGTCAGTGGGCCAAGAATGTTGAAGATGGTGCGTACCCCCAGCTCCTTGCGTACTGCCGCGATGTTCTTCATGGCACCATGATGGGCCGGGGCGAACATAAAGCCAATCCCGATGCGGTCTATGCACTCTGCCACCTGCTCAGGAGACAGGTTAATGTTCACACCCAGCGCTTCCAGGACATCGGCGCTCCCAGATGAAGAGGACGCACTGCGGTTGCCGTGCTTGGCGATCTTCACCCCGGCGGCGGCCGCCACGAACATGGCGGCAGTCGAAATGTTGAAGGTATTCGAGCCATCGCCGCCTGTGCCGCACATATCGAGCAGTTCGTCCGGCTGGCTCACGGGCACGGGCAGGGCGAACTCACGCATCACCTGGGCGGCGGCGGTGATTTCACCAATGGTTTCCTTCTTCACGCGCAGGCCCATCAACAGGGCGGCGGCCGTGGCCGGAGGAATTTCGCCGCGCATCAATTGCCGCATCAAGTGCAGCATCTCGTCATGGAAGATTTCTCGGTGCTCAATGCAGCGGACCAGAGCTTCTGTAGTGGTAATGGTCATGTCGAACTCAGGCTTGTAGATTCAGAAAATTCTTAAGCAGGGCGTGGCCGTGTTCGCTCAGCACAGACTCCGGATGGAACTGCACGCCCACGACAGGCAGCGTTTTATGGCGCAGGCCCATGATTTCGCCGTCTTCCGTTTCGGCTGTGATTTCAAGGCAGTCCGGCAGGGTATCGCGCGACACGGCCAGGGAGTGATAGCGGGTCACAGTGAAGGGAGACGGCAGGCCGGTAAAAACATCCGTTCCACGATGGGTGATGGGAGACACCTTGCCATGCATGATTTCCCGCGCGCGAATGACATCACCGCCATAGGCCGCGCCGATGGCCTGATGCCCAAGGCAGACCCCAAGAATGGGTACTTTGCCTGCGAAGTGCTTGATCGCATCCACGGAAATACCCGCCTCGGCTGGCGTGCAGGGCCCTGGAGAGATGCAAATGCGGTCGGGCTGGAGTGCCTCGATTTCCTCTATGGTGATCTGGTCGTTGCGGTGTGTGTGAACATCCGCGCCCAGCTCGCCGAAGTACTGTACGAGGTTGTAGGTAAAGGAATCGTAGTTGTCGAGCATGAGGAGTTTCATGGGAACGACCTCTCAAAGGCAGACGAAATACACGGCCATGCTCAAGCGCCCGGTATGGCGGGTGAACTGGGCGAACGATTGGAAGGAAATGGGTGCATGCATCGGCAATTCTCCTAGTTTGGAGCCGCCGTGCCGGAGGGACTTGTGACCTGACCTTGTCTACCGGTACGGCGACAAGGTGCGGTTTTCGACCGCAGCAACATGCCGCTTCCTATTGGAAGCGCCACCACAGGGTTACGGTGAAGGTTGCTGCAAGGTTCATGATGGGCTGGAAAGCAAGCTGATCGAGCGGTTGCAAGAGCATGCCGTTTACCGGCATGCACGACGACCATTGGTGCTGAAGATTCTATCACGCTGTGCAAGCGTGGTGCGATTTGGACCGGGCATCTTCTGTGCCCTAGAATCTCTACCTTGAAAGTGTGGTGAATACATGGGCGACGACAGTCAGGCAAAACAGAAAAATTCTTCTAGCGGCGTAAACAGTACAGTCGGGAGTGCCGGCATGTCACGCCGCTTTCTCCTGATGCTCATTATCGTGGCGGCGGTCAGCCCGCTGGGCATCAACCTCTACTTGCCCTCCATGCCGGGCATGGCGGCATCGCTCGGTGTGGACTATGCGGCCATTCAATTCACGCTGTCCGTCTATCTGGCCGCCGTCGCACTTGGGCAACTCATTATCGGGCCGATTTCCGACCGTTATGGCCGCCGCCCCGTATTACTGGGCGGCTTGGTGCTCTTCTTCGTCGGCTCGGTGATCTGCATGCTGGCGCCCAATATTGCCGTACTTAATGCAGGCCGGGTGGTTCAGGCACTGGGTGGCTGTGCGGGTATTACCTTGAGTCGCGCCATTGTGCGCGATATGTATGACCGCACCCGTGCGGCGAGCATGATCGCCTATGTCACCATGGGCATGGCCGTCGCACCCATGATTGCGCCGACCATTGGTGGGGTGCTTGAGGCGCTGCACGGCTGGCGTATCGCCTTTGCCTTCCTCGCGGTTTTTGGCCTGATCACACTGGTGGCGGTTCACGTGCTGCTTCATGAAACCAACCCTTGGCGCGGGCAAACCACTAACGCCCGGGAACTGGTGAACGGCTACGCAAAGCTGGTGCGCCTGCCATCGTTCTGGGGTTTTGCCCTTACCGCCGGGCTCACGTCCGCCTCTTTCTTTGCCTTCGTGGGCGGGGCCGCCTATGTGACGATCAACCTGATGGGGCGCACGCCGGTGGAATACGGCGTTTACTTCGGGCTGGTATCGGTTGGCTACATGGTGGGCAACTTCTGTTCGGGCAAGTTCGTCACCAAACTTGGGCCCCAGCGCATGATCCGTTTGGGCATCATGGTAGGCGGGCTGGCGGTGACGATCATGGCTGGCCTTTACGCCTTGGATGACATGGTGCCCGCATTCATATTCGTGCCCACCATGCTGCTGGGCCTGGGTAATGGGCTTGTGCTGCCTAACTGTATTGCCGGCGCCGTGAGCGTGAAGCCGGACATGGCGGGCGCCGCTTCTGGTCTGGCGGGCAGCATGCAGATCGGCCTGGGCGCGGTAGTGGCACCTGTTGTGGGAGCGCTGGTCAGTGTGTCGGCCTGGCCGATGATACTGGTGACGGCCATCTGCATTGTGCTCAGTGCGCTCACCATACTCTTGGTGAAGAGCTAGCGGGGAAGGGTTCCTTCCCCGCTCCACCACTGTTCAGATGGGTTCGTCCAGCCCGTTCTGCACCTGCTCAGCAGCTCGCAGCACGGCACGCGCTTTGGCTTCGGTTTCCTGCCATTCTTTTTCAGGGTCGGAATCGGCCACGATGCCGGCGGCGGCCTGCACATAAAGCATGCCGTTCTTGATGAGACCCGTGCGTATGGCAATGGCCAGGTCCATTTCGCCGCCATAACTCAGATAACCGGCGGCCCCACCATAGATGCCGCGGCGCACCGGTTCTAGCTCATCGATGATTTCCATGGCGCGCACTTTAGGCGCCCCGGTCAACGTGCCGGCGGGGAAGGTGGCGCGCAACACATCCATATTGCTCATGCCGTCGTTGAGTTCGCCGGTTACGTTGGAAACCAGATGCATGACATGAGAGTAGCGCTCGATAGTCATGGTGTCGGTCACCTCGACGCTGCCGACTTTGGCGACGCGGCCGATGTCGTTGCGAGCCAGGTCGATCAGCATCACGTGCTCGGCACGCTCCTTCGGATCAGCCTTAAGCTCGTCGGCCAGACGCGCATCTTCTTCCGGCGTGGAGCCGCGCTTGCGTGTGCCAGCCAGCGGGCGAATAGTGACCAGGGTGCGCGACTGCTCGCTTTTGCGAACGACTTCCTGGCGCACCAGAATCTCGGGCGAGGAACCCACCACATGGAAGTCGTCGAAGTTCCAATAGTACAGATACGGCGACGGGTTGAGCGAGCGTAGGGCGCGGTACAAGGAGAGCGGCGAGTCGCGGTAGGGTTTGGCGATCACTTGCCCCACCTGAACCTGCATGAGGTCGCCTGCGGCGATGTATTCCTTGGCCTTGTGCACGGCGGCCAGGTAGTCTTCCTTGGCGAAGTCGCGCCGTTCCTGCGTCTGCATGCTGGCATAGGCGTAGGGAATTGTCAGCGGGGTGCGCAGCTTCTCGCGCAGGTGTTTCTGGCGGCGCTTGGCCAGGGCATAGGCCTCGGGTTCCGCTGGGTCGGCATACACCAAGATGTAGGTGCGCCCGGCCAGATTGTCGACGATGACGAGTTCATCAATCTGCAGCAGCATGATGTCCGGTGTGCCGTCTTCTTGCCCGGCGGGAAACGGCTTGGTGGCCGGGCCCAGGCGTGGTTCCATGTGGCGCACCGTGTCGTAACCGAAATAGCCTGCAAAACCGCCGGCGAAACGAGGCATGCCGGGGCGCAGTGCCACCTTGAAGCGGCGTTGGTAGTCTTCAATAAAGGCCAGCGGGTCGCCCTCATGGGTTTCAACGACTTTGCCCTTGTGCAGCACTTCCGTTTTGGTGCCGCGTGAACGGATCACCGTTTTAGCGGGCAGGCCAATGAAGGAATACCGCCCAAAGCGCTCTCCCCCGACCACCGATTCCAGCAGGCAGCTATTGCGGCCACCTTCCGGGCCGCTGTGGGCCAGTTTCAGGTAGATGGCCAGCGGCGTGTCCAGGTCGGCATAGGTCTCCGCAATTAAGGGGATGCGGTTGTAGCCTTCTGCGGCCAGGGCGTTGAACTCTATTTCTGTCATGAGGGCCTCTTGCATGTTGTTCCTACGGCCGGGACACATAAAAAAAGCCCGGCCATTTCTGGTTACCGGGCTGCGTTTCATTCTGGGCCGGAAGACCACGCCAGATGCGTGGACGCCGGCAGGGATGGACTCACCGCGACCCGGGATGCAAACGCCACCAGCGCCAATAGGCGCCGGAAACGATGTACGGGTTGCGGGAAGTGTTCATTGTTCAGTACGTGTTCGTGTGACGGTTTCTATGCGCCGGTGGAAGCCTGTTCGGCAGCTTCAAATGCCCAGCGGTAGGCTGCGTCGATGCCGGAAACTATACCATCGATGTCGAGCGTGTGTATATCCAGCCCTTCGTTGTAGCCGTAAGGTACGGCCAGCACCGGAATGCCGGCAGCACGGGCCGCCAGAGCATCGTTGATGGAATCACCCACGGCCAGCGCTTCGTCGGGTTGCACGTCCAGCAGTTCGCAGGTGTGCAGCAGGGGAAGCGGATCTGGCTTCTTGCGTTCGCAAGTGTCGCCGCCCACCACCGCGTCGAAGTAAGGGGCCAGCCCGGTTTTCTCCAGCAGAGGCACCGTGAACTCCATGGGCTTGTTCGTGACTACGGCCAGTTTCATGCCCTTGGCGCGAAACGCTTCCAGACCCTCAATTGCGCCCGGATAAACCTTGGACTCGTTGCCATTGACGGCGTGGTAATGGCGATTAAAAATTTCCAGCGCCTTCTTTACCGATGCGTCGTCGGTAGGCAGACCGATACGCGTGTCTTGCAGGCAGCGACGGACCAGCATTTCCGTGCCTTTGCCCACGTAGGTGGAAATGGTCTCTACTGGGAGCGTGGTGGAGCACAATTCAGCCAGCATGCCATTGGCACCAGCTGCCAAGTCGGGGATGCTGTCCACCAGGGTACCGTCAAGGTCGAAAAGAATGGCGCGGTAAGGGTTCTGCTTCATGAAAGTGAGTGTGTGGGTTGGAAGAGTGTGGTTGATGACTTTCAAACAGTGCGGCCCTGTGCTTTGAGGATCTCGCCACGCATGGCCTCGATAACGGTGCGATAGTCCGGGGCGCCGAACACGGCCGAGCCGGCCACGAAGGTGTCAGCACCCGCTGCATGAATGGCCCCGATGTTGTCGACCTTGACGCCGCCGTCCACTTCAAGGCGGATGGGCTGCCCGCCCGCTTGCACCCAGGTGTCGATGCGACGGCGTGCTTCGCGCAGTTTTTGCAGCGTGCCGGGAATGAATTTCTGGCCACCGAAGCCCGGGTTAACAGACATCAGCAGGACGATGTCGAGCTTGTCCATGACGTGGTCCATCCAGTTCAATGGCGTGGCCGGGTTAAACACCAGTCCGGCGCGGCACCCGTGGTCGCGGATCAGCGCGAGGCTTCGATCGGGATGGCGCGAGGCCTCGGGATGAAAGGTGATGATGTTGGCACCAGCCTTGGCGAATTGCGGGATAATGGCGTCCACCGGTTCCACCATCAGATGCACGTCTATCGGGGCGCTGGTATGCGGGCGGATCGCTTCGCAGACCATGGGCCCAATCGTCAGGTTGGGAACATAATGGTTGTCCATCACGTCGAAGTGAATCCAGTCAGCGCCGGCGTCGACGACATTGCGGACTTCTTCCCCCAGGCGGGAAAAATCAGCGGAAAGCAGGCTGGGGGCGATGCAGATGTCTGGTAGGGTCATGGCTATCGAACATAAATTAAATGGCGGCAAGGATGAGTGTATTGCAGAATGACCATGAGCCTCAGCGCCTGGTGCGCGGCACGCACGGAAATCATAACGCCCACGGCGTGGCTGTTGAACGCAGGCGACGCCTCGCAGGTGGCCTGCTACCCGTTGTCGTGGCTGTGCTGCTGAGCGCTTGTACAACTGTATCGCTGGATGAAGCTGAACCGGGCAAACCGCCGGCAGCAGACGTCGATATTCTTACGCAGCCGCTGAAAGTGCCGCCCTTGGAAGCCCTGCGGGATACGCCTGAACGCAAACTGCAGGCGAAGTTTGTCCCCGTGGGCTGGGCGGCGCTGCCTTCGTGGTCCGATGACGACTTCTCTCAGATCTGGCCAGTGTTCATCAATAACTGCAAGGGTTTGATGCGGCCGACAGGCGGCTCCATGGTGCAGCAGGCGCGAGCAACGCCCAAGGCCTGGCAGCCAGTCTGCGCGGCAGCCGCGCAGGTTCAGCCGCAGAGTAGCGCACAGGTGCGGGCCTTTATCGAGCAGCACCTGCAGCCCTGGAGGCTGCTGGATGAAAGTGGCAAGCCGGCTCGCAATACCGTGACGGGGTACTACGAGCCCCTGGTGCATGGCTCACGGAAGCGCGGTGGTGAATACCAGTGGCCGCTTTACCAACCGCCTGCAGATCTCCTCACCATTGATTTGGGCAGCGTCTACCCAGAACTTGCGGGCAAGCGCATACGGGGCAAACTGGATGGCAAACGGGTTGTGCCTTATGACACCCGCGCCGAGATCGCTGCTTCTCCGCAAAGGCAGCCGCCTGCCATTGTCTGGGTGAATGACCCCGTCGAAGCCTTCTTCCTTCAGGTGCAGGGGTCGGGGCGGGTACAGCTCCCGGACGGCAAAATGATCCGTCTGGCGTACGCTGACCACAATGGCCGGCCTTATGCCTCCATAGGCCGCTGGCTGGCGGATCGAGGCGAAATGCCCTTGGCGCAAACTTCCATGCAGAACATCAAGGCATGGGCGCGTGCCAACCCGAACCGGGTTCAGGAAATGCTCAATGCCAACCCAGCCATGGTCTTCTTCCGTGAAGAGGCGGTCGCCAGTCCGCAGGCTGGTGTGGATTTCGGGCCGAAGGGCGCCTATGGCATCCCACTTGCCGCCAAACGGGCTGTGGCCGTAGACACGCAGTACGTGCCGCTGGGCGCTCCGGTTTTTCTGGCCACCACCATGCCGGCCAGTACGCAGCCGCTGCGCAGGCTGGTATTTGCCCAGGACACGGGTGCAGCCATCAAGGGGCCGGCCCGTACTGATTTCTTTTGGGGGTTCGGCGATGAAGCCGGCGCCATGGCCGGTCGGATGAAGCAAAATGGTGAAATGTGGGTTCTATGGCCCAAACACGCGGGAGCACCCTCAGCAAGATGAAGAAGGAAGAGATACTCGTATGCGGTAGCGGCATTGCCGGCATGGCCACGGCCCTGGGCCTGGCCCGCCGCGGCTTCAACGTCTCCCTGTTGGGGCCGGCACCCGCCCGGCCGGCTCTGGGCGCGGACGACTACCACCCACGGGTCTACGCTATTTCCCTGGCGAGCCGGCAACTGCTGGAGTCGCTGGGCGTGTGGCAGATGATGGACCCGCGCCGCGTGACAGCGGTGGAAGCCATGGAAGTCCACGGCGATGCGGCGGGCGTGGTAACGCTGCACGCTTGGCAGGCGACGCAACAAACCCTGGCCTGGATTATCGAATCCGGCGAAATGGAGCGTGTGCTGCAGCAAGCCATACAGGTCTATGGCCTGCCCTGGTGGCAGGAAAAATTCACCACCCTGAGCGGGCGCGCCGTTATGACGGACGCCGGCCGGACCTTGCCTTTCGACTTGCTGGTAGGTGCCGACGGCGCGCGCTCGCCCGTGCGAAAGAGCGCCGGCATATTCCATGAGTCGCGCCCTTATGGGGACACGGGCGTGGTGGCTCATCTGGAAGCCGAACTGCCGCATCAGAATATCGCCGTACAGTGGTTCACCGGTGATTCAATTCTGGCCTTGCTTCCCATGCCAGATACAGCAAGTGGGCATCAAGTTTCCATGGTGTGGTCTCTTCCCGGCACAGTCGCCGCGGAATTCATGGCTATGGAGCCCGACGCCCGGGCTGCGGAACTTGAACGCCGTCTTGCAGCGGCCACGGGCGGGCGTCAGGGCCGGCTGACACTGCGCAGCACCCCCTTTGCGTTTCCTCTCTTCCTGGAGCGCAGCGGCATGATCGCTCCTGGTGTGGCGCTGGTCAGCGATGCAGCTCACCGTGTGCATCCGCTGGCGGGGCAGGGGCTCAATCTGGGCCTGGGTGATGTACGGGAATTGCTGCGCGTGTTGGTCGAAAAAGAAAGCCATCGCAGTGTCGGAGACGAACGGGTGTTGGCTCGATACCGGCGCGCCCGAGCCCAGCCCATTCTTGCCATGAGCCTGGCAACTGATGGCCTGCATCGTCTTTTTGCCTCTCAAGCTACGCCGCTGGTTGCCCTACGAAATCTGGGCATGCAGGCGGTCGACCGCCTCCCGGTGGTCAAGCGTTTTCTCATTGGCGGTGCGGCCGGTTAACTCGGCCGAGAGACTCCCTCCACCGTCCAGCATCAGGAGTTTTCATGTTTTTCAGCAAGCAAATACGCAATGTACTGGCCGTGGGCCTGCTCGGCGGCCTGATGGCGTTGCCTGGCCTGTCGGCAGCGCAAGACAAGGTCATTTCCACCCAAGGCAACGATGCCACGGGGGCTGAGGTCGTCTCTACCAAGCAGGTCAGGTCCAAATTTGATGAGCGTTTTCCCGGGCTGGGCGTAACGGAAGTCACCACAACGCCTTTTCCAGGCCTGTTTGAAGTGCGCATCGGCACCGATTTTCTCTATGTGGACCAGGAAGTGAACTATGTCCTGCAAGGTTCACTGATTGACGCCAAGTCGCGCCGCGACCTGACGGCAAAACGGGTCACTGAAATTTCTCAGGTGGATTTCTCCACTTTGCCGTTGGAAAACGCCATCAAACAGGTTAAGGGTGACGGCAGTCGGCAGATGGCGGTGTTCGAGGACCCCAACTGCGGGTATTGCAAGCAGCTGCACCGCACGCTGGAAAACGTCGACAACGTGACGGTCTACACCTTCCTCTTTCCCATTCTTTCCCAGGATTCGCACACGCGTTCCCGCAACATTTGGTGCGCGGAGGACAGCGCTACTGCCTGGAAACAATGGATGGTTGGGAACAAGCAGCCCGCCGTTGCGGAATGTGAGACGCCGCTTGAGTCCAACTTAGCCTTAGGCCGAAGCTTGCTGGTGACCGGCACGCCGGCCATCTTCTTCGCTGACGGCTCCCGGGTGAACGGGGCAGTGCCCGCCGAAGTTCTGGAGAAAAGACTGGCAGAGGCGGCCGCTGCAGCCGACTAAACTGTGCGGGCTGCACCCGGGCTCAGGTTGGTTGAATCGGAGCCCGCGTGCAGCGGCCAAACAGGCGCGGCAAAACTTTATAGGCCCGCCCTCTGGCGGTGGGCCGCCGCTTTCAACGGGTGTGCTCTAATCACTCTGGGGTGTGACGAATGGACACCGGGTTGACGATGAGGGGAGCACCGGTACCTGGCTCGTGAAGCAGCGTACAGCGCACTCCATAAAGCCTTTCTACCAGGGCTTCTGTCACGATGTCCGCCGGTCTACCCTCGGCAATGATCTCGCCCTGATGCATGGCGATCAGGTGATCCGCATACCGGCAGGCACTCGGCAGGTCATGGATCACCATAACGACTGTTTTGCCCTTTCGCGACAGCTCTCTTACCAGTTCCAGTACTTCGATCTGGTGACCCAGGTCCAGCGCTGACGTCGGCTCGTCCAAAAGCAGCAAAGGAGTGTCTTGGGCCACTGTCATGGCGATCCAGGCCCGTTGCCGCTGGCCACCGGAAAGCGCATCCAGCGGTCGGTCAGCCAGCGCCTGCAGTTGGGTGGCGTGTAGGGCGGCCTGGACAATCTCGGCATCCTTAGGCGACCACTGGCGCATCAGGCTGCGATAGGGTTGCCGCCCAAATTGAATGAGTTCTTCGACTGTGAGCCCATCTGGCGCACTAGCATCCTGCGGCAGCAAGGCGAGCTTGTGCGCCACTTCGCGGGTAGCCAGCGTATTGATGTCGCGGCCATCCAGAAGCACAGCACCGGAGCGCGGTGCCAGAATGCGGGCCAGGCCGGCCAGCAGGGTCGATTTTCCACAGCCGTTGGGGCCGACAATCGCCGTAACCTTGCCTGGCGGAATCTCCACCGTCAGGCCGTTAATGACCTTGCGTTCGCCGTAGCCCAGAGCAAGCTCGCGCGTACCCAGGGTGGGGCAGCAGTCGGTCTCGCCCTTGCGGGTGTCGTCAGTCATGTTCCGGGCGTCCGTGGTTCGCGTAGCAGTATCCATAGCAAATAAGGTCCGCCGACGATGGCGGTAATCACGCCCACCGGAATCTCCACCGGTGCAAAGGCGGTGCGGCCCACCCAGTCGGCCGCCGTCATGAGCAGCGCACCGGCAAGGGCGGAATTGATAATGGGCACACCTCGGTGCCCGGTCAGATGCCTGGCCATCTCTGGTGCAACCAGGGATATCAATCCCACAGGCCCGGCCACCGCGACCGCCGTGGCGGTAAGTAAAACGGTCACCACCAGAATGGTCAGGCGTGTGCGTCGGACGTTGGTGCCCAGCCCAATGGCTACGGCGTCAGAGAAGCGCAGTAGCTGCAGCTGGCGACCCAGGATTTTGGCAACCGGCAGGCACAACAGCAGGCATACAGCCAGCACAATAACGGTGGAAGGCGCACGGGCGTTTAGGCTGCCGACTGTCCATGGGTAGGCGAGATTCGCCGCATCGATACTCGTGCGCGCGAGCATGAAATTAGTGAGCGCGCCGAACAAGGCGCCTACGGCAATACCTACCACGATGAAGCGATAGCCCCGCGCCCCCCCGCCGCCCAAGCCAAAGGCCAGCGCGGCCGCCGTGCTGGCGCCCAATAGGGCCAGCATAGGTGGTGCGAGGCTGGTGGGGATGGCGACGATGGAGGCCACGGCGAAGGCCGTGGCGCCGTCGTCTATCCCGATAATCCCCGGCGTGGCCAGCCTGTTGCGTGCCAGTGTCTGCAGCAGGCAGCCGCCCACGCCCAGGGCCGCGCCGCTCAGCAGGCCGGCGGCAAGGCGCGGCATACGCAGTTCCTGCAACATGAACACATTGAAGGGGTCTCCCTTACCGATTGCGGCCGCCAACACTTCTGCCGGCGAAAGAGTGGGCGTACCCACCGTCAGGCTGCCTATGGAAACCATCAGAGCCATTGCCAGCAGTACCAGGGCGGCGGCCAGGCCGCGCCGGCTGACCAGCAGTGAGATGCCAAGCGGCTGGAGCAGCCAATGGCCCCGGGGCACGTATGAAGAGGAGCTCGACGGCGTCTTCATAAACGGGGGAGGCGGTGGCTGCGAACCACAGCAATGAGGACGGGCGCGCCGATACAGGCAGTGACAACACCGATGGGAAGTTCATAAGGGCGTACTGCCAGACGCGACAGTATGTCCGACAGCAATAAGACGCTAGGGCCCAACAGCATGGCGACTGGAAGCGCCCGCCGAACATCGGGCCCTACCAGACGCCGCGCGAAGTAAGGCACTATGAGTCCAGCGAAGGCAATGGGACCGGCTGCCGCCGTGGCCGTACCCACCAGCACGGCGACCCCGGCCATGGCCAGCACGCGAGTGAAAATGGGTTTATGGCCAAGCCCCATGGCCACTTTTTCACCTAAAGACATGGCCGCCAGAGCGGAGGTGGTGGCGCCCACCATGGCCATGCCAATGAGCAAGCCGGGAATGGCCCACTGCAGATTGCTGATGGGCCGCCCGCCGAGAGCGCCAATGATCCAGAAGCGGATTTCATCCGCTGAACGCTGATCGTGCAGAAGAATCAGGGTGGTAATGGAGATGAGGATGCTGGAAAAGGCGGCTCCGGCCAGCACTAGGCGCACCGGGTCCGTTCCGGCACCGCGCATCTGAGTTGTGAGCAAGACCAAAGCACAGCCCGCCAGCGCACCCAGGATTGCGGTACTGAAATGAACGCCGGCCGTATCCGCACCAAAGTAAATCGCCAATACAACGGCAAACGATGCCCCCGCACTCACCCCTAACAGCCCGGGTTCTGCCAGAGGGTTTCTCGTGGCCGACTGCATGATGGTGCCTGCTGCGCCCAACGCCACTCCAACCAATACAGCCAGTATGGTGCGTGGCCAACGCAAGTCGAAGACAATGAAAGTATGTTCTTCTGATCCGTGTCCGAACAAGGCTCGCAGCGAGTCCATGAGGCTCAGATTGCCCGCTCCCAATAGCAGGCTGGCCAGCATCAGCATGCCGGCCAGGGCCACGCAGGGCAAGGCCACCCTGCGCAGGAGTTTTCGTCCTGCGAGTGTGGACATTACGGCTTGAGGACGATACGTTCGACGTCGTCGAGGATCTTCTGAGCAGCGAGTACGCCCGTACCGCTGGACCAGACCTGGCCGTCGACCGGGATGGCGCGGTTGTTGCGAGCGGCGGTCAGGCGGGTGAAGGCGGGCTGTTCTTGTGCCGCAGCCAAGGTGGCATCGCCCTGCTCGTTGAGAGTGGCGAGGAACAGCCAATCGGCATCCACTGAACCAAGGTTTTCCAGGCTGAGGATATCGCTATGCGGGCGGTCGCCCAATGCTTCGGCGGGTTCCGTGCTCTTCATGCCAAGTGCCGTCAGCAATTGACCAGTGATCAGTTTGCTGGACATGGTCATAGGGCCCTGGGGCATCCATCGCACGACAGAGTAGGTCTGACCTGGTTCGATGCGGCCTCGCAGGGATTCGATCCTTGCCTCGACTTCAGCTACCAGCTTCTGCATTTCGTCTTGTTTGCCCAAGGCCTCGACATAAAGTGCATTGCGCTCAGCCCAGGGGGCCGTGGTAGGCGTTGTGGGCACTATAGTCGGCGCTATCTTGGATAAGATGTCGTATACCCGTTTTTCCAGGCCCGGGGAAGCCAGGATGAGGTCGGGCCGCTGTGCGAAGATCGCTTCCAGATTCGGTTCGCGTGTGACGCCAACGATCGGGACATTGCTGGCCCGTTCCTGCAGATAAGTGGGGAGTTCCTTGCCACCGCGCGCTGCTACGCTGCCCACCGGCTGCATGCCAAGCGACAAAACCGTGTCCAGTGCACCTTCATCAAGGGTAATGACGCGCTTCACCTCGCCCTTGACGCTGACTGGGCCGAATGCGGTGTCCAACGAACGTTCCTGTGCATTGGCTTGCAAGGAAACCAGACTCGACAAGCCCAGGGTGAGAGCGGAAATAAGATGAAGCACGGCGCGCCGACCGCGGTGCGCTGTGGCTGGATTGCAGGTGGAGGGCATGATGATTCTTTTTGAGACTGAGCGGGATGCAAAAGCATCCCGAGTTAGCCTGCTAATTGGGAATGGAAGTAATTCGCATTAAAAACTAGAGCGAATTATCCTGCTCACCCTCCGTGGTGTCAAACGGCTAGCGGTGATGATGTCGGCCATGGCCCCGATGCTTCGGGGGGCCGCCGTGCTTCCATTTGCCCTTGCCCGAATAATGTACGTGGCGAGGTTTGCCGCGATGATTGAAATGCGGGTGATGGTGCTTGTGCGGCCGGGCATGGCGGTGGTGTTTGCGCGGCTCTTCTGTTAGGAGATTACCCAGGAGCCCCCCCGCTGCGGCTCCGCCCAGCGTCGTGAGCGTATCGCCTTGCGACAGGACGGCGCCTGCAGCGGCGCCAACGCCCGCGCCAAGTATGGTGTTGGTAGTTTTTGAATCGGCGACGGCGGGTTGCGTCGCGGACATTGCCATTGCGGCGCACAGTACGAGCCCGCCCAGTAACCTGCTTTTGCGCATGGCGCTTCTCCTGGATTGCACTTAACTCAAGGCTAAACGCCAAAAATCGGGGCTGCAACGATGCTCGACGCCGTTTGAAGCGAATTGAAACTGGTCCCCAGTGGGCGTTGCATTATGTCGCCAAGTCGTTGCGTTTTATTTAATTTGCTTGCTGAAGTGCTGCGCCTTCAAGTTCGGCCTTCAAGGAAGGATCAAGTTCCAGACTGCGGGCCAGTTCATCGAGATAAGCCCGTTCCATGAAACTGTCCTGCTCGGTAACTAGCAGGCTGGCCAAGTAGATTTCCGCCGCCATCTCAGGAGTGGTGGCCAAGGTGGCAATGGCAGAGGGATCCGCGGGCTTTTCCAATTCTTCGTGCATCCAGCGGCGGTCGGCCTCATTGGGAGCCAGCCTTTGAACTTCGTTTTCGATCAGCGCCTTTTCCTGCGGACCAATATGCCCATCCGCCTTGGCGGCGGCAATCATGGCGGCCAGCATCGCCCGGCTGTGCTGTTCCATAAGAGGTGTTTCGACGTCAGTCAGGCGTAAAGGAGTGGCGGCAGCAGGCGCTGTACTGGTTTTTGCACCGGCCTGAGGGGTTGACTGCCGACTTTGCCAATCCTGGTAGGTCTTCAGGGCCAGCGCGCCTAAAGCAGCAGCACCCCCGTACCCAGCCACCCTACCACCCACCTTGCGGAATTTCTTGTTGCCTAATAACAGCCCGAGAGCACCACCCACCAGTGCGCCTCCCCCGAATCCTCCCATAGACCCCTGCGCGGCGGAAGATTGATTGATGGCCGAACCGGCGTCTTGCGCGAGGCCCTTGCCGGACTGAAGAATCTGTTGAAGCAGGTGCTGTATGGACATGTCGGTACTCCGTTGAAGTGGAGCCGCCACGCCGTGCGCGATGGCGACAGTCTTTCAGTTGGGGACGGGCAGGCCGTCTGTCAAGGCCGAACCCGCTGGGGCAGGGGATTCAGCGTGCTTCTCGAACAATTGCTCGAGGCGGATGCGATAGGCTGCCGTGATATGGGCGCGCGCTGCCTGTTCGGCGGCGTCTGGGTCGCGCCGGGCGAGGGCCTCTACTATGGCTGCATGCTCGGCACGGGAAGTTTCTGCGCGCCCAGGTGCGGCTAGCGTGGTGCGGCCCAACAGCATCATGGATTCCTGCAGCGTATTGAGCGTCTTCACCAGATAGCGGTTGTGCGCGCAGCGGTAAAGCGTTTCGTGGAACAGGCGGTTGTTGGCAGCCAATGCTTCGGCGGTGGTGAGCTGAGCGTCACGCACGTTGACTTCACGCAGGAAGTCAATTTCCACGTCGGAAGCATGGCGCGCGGCAAGGCGGGCAGCCGTTCCTTCAAGGACTTCGCGCATGGCGTAGAGCTCGCTGGCCATGGAGTGATCCAGCTCCGTGACGATCAGCCCGCGGGCTGCATCCATGGTGAGCAGGCCTTCCAGCTGAAGGCGGCTCAATGCTTCGCGAATGGGTGTGCGACTTAAACCGGTTAATTCCGCCAGCTCGATTTCACGCAGACGAGTGCCGGGAGCCAGCCGCCCAGACTGTATACCTTCCACGATGAAGCTATATGCCTGGTCGCCACGGCTCAGGCCGCGCCGTTGTCCAGAGTCCGAGTCGTTGTGTCCAGGATTCATTGGGTCAGTTTAGCTTGAAAAGCGCTTGTTTCAGTAGGGTATTGTGGCCTAACATACAGCTGTATGCAATTGTATTCATAACCGATAGCAAGGATGTACACGCACAACATGTCTCAGCAAGGGAGAACATCGTGAGCCAGGCTCCGACATACGACGTACTTGTCATAGGCGGCGGCAATGCCGCTCTTTGCGCTGCGCTTACGGCTCGGGAAGCAGGCGCCAGTGTCTTGATGCTGGAAGCCGCTCCCAAGGAATGGCGTGGAGGGAACTCCATGCATACCCGTAATTTGCGCTGCATGCACGATGAACCGCAGGACGTGCTGGTCGACGCCTATCCGGAAGAGGAATACTGGCAAGATCTGCTTAAGGTCACAGGCGGCATCACCAACGAGAAGCTCGCGCGCATGGTGATTCGTGAAACCGCAACGTGCCGCGGCTGGATGCGCAAGCACGGTGTCAATTTCCAGAACCCGCTTTCTGGCGCGCTGCACGTGGCGCGTACCAATGCCTTCTTCATGGGGGGCGGCAAAGCGCTGGTCAATGCCTATTACCGTAGCGCCGAAGAGCTGGGCGTGCACATTCGCTATGAAGCTCCGGTCGATGAGATCGAACTCGACGATGGGCGCTTTGTAGCCGCCCGCCTGCGTAACGGTGAGCGTATCGAAGCCAAATCCTGTGTTCTGGCAGCCGGCGGCTTCGAATCCAACCGGGAATGGCTGCGCGAAGCCTGGGGCCAGAATGAGCGGGGCGAATGGCCGGCCGAAAACTTCCTGATCCGGGGAACGCGCTTCAACCAGGGCGTGTTGCTGCGCTACATGATGGACGCCGGTGCCGACATCATCGGCGACCCATCGCAATCACACTGCGTGGCCATCGACGCCCGCGCCCCCCTGTATGACGGCGGCATCTGCACCCGCATTGACTGCGTGTCACTGGGGGTGGTGGTGAATCGCGATGCGCAACGCTTTTACGACGAAGGCGAAGACTTCTGGCCGAAACGCTACGCCATCTGGGGGCGTCTAGTCGCCATGCAGCCGGGCCAGATTGCCTGGTCCATTATCGACTCCAAAGCCGTCGGCCGCTTCATGCCCCCCGTCTTCCCAGGCACCCAGGCCGACACACTGGAAGAATTGGCGCGGCGTATTGAAATGGACGTGCCCACCTTCGTGAAGACCATCACGGAATTCAACAAGGCATGTATGCCTGGCAGTTTCGATCACACCAAGTTGGATGACTGCCACACGCAGGGTCTGGGCATCAACAAGACTCACTGGGCGCTTCCGCTGGACAAGCCGCCATTCTTCGCCTACCCGCTGCGTCCAGGCATCACCTTCACGTATTTGGGGCTGAAGGTGAATGAACATGCGGTTGTCCATTTCGACGGCACACCCAGCCAAAACTTGTTCGTGGCAGGCGAGATGATGGCCGGCAATGTTCTGGGCAAGGGTTACACGGCCGGTGTAGGTATGTCGATCGGTACGGTGTTTGGCCGGATTGCAGGCGATCGCGCCGCTTCGGCCGCGAAGGGAGAATACAAGCATCTTGAGGGAGAGCAGCACCATGCAGCTTGATACGTTAGTGAAAGAAGCCACCTCCGTTGGCAACCCCGTCGTGCGGGACGCCAGCGGTATGCCGGTGCCTGCGCCGCCTCCCGGGGCCATGTGCAACGGGTCCGCCGCCGAAGCCTTGCTCACCGCCGATGAAGCGGAAGCAGCGCGCATTCTGCAAATCTGCAACGCCTGTCGCTATTGTGAAGGTTTCTGCGCCGTCTTCCCGGCCATGACACGGCGCCTGGAGTTCAACAAGGCGGACATCAATTACATGGCCAACCTGTGCCACAACTGCGGGGCATGTCTGCACGCTTGCCAGTACGCGCCTCCGCATGACTTCCAGGTGAACGTTCCTCAGACCATGGCCAAGGTCAGGGCACAGACCTACCAAGAATTCGCCTGGCCGCGGCCTTTGGGCGCGCTCTACAAGCGTAACGGCTTGGCGGTATCGCTCGCTCTGGCCGCAGCCTTGGCGCTGTTCCTGGTCATGGCCGTGGGCATGACGGGTTCTTTGCTGCATGAACCGCTGGCCGGCGACTTCTACGCCATCTTCCCGCACAACCTTTTGGTTGCCATGTTCGGCACCGTCTTTTTGTTTGCCGTTTTGGCCTTGGGCATAGGCGTGGCGCGCTTCTGGCGGCAATCGGTCCCCGGCCCACGCACGGGCGACGCGGTGGCTGAAACAGCATCGAACGTGCTTAGCCTGAAGTATCTGGATGGGGGCCACGGCAAGGGCTGTAACAATGAGGACGACGCCTTCACACAGCGTCGTAGGGTGTTCCACCATTTCACCTTCTACGGCTTCATGCTCTGTTTTGCGGCGACCAGCGTGGCCACGATCTACCACTATGTGTTTGGCTGGGCAGCACCGTATGCCTATACCAGCCTGCCGGTAGTTCTTGGCACCTTGGGCGGCATAGGGTTGCTGGTCGGCCCGGCAGGCCTGTTCTGGCTGAATTTGCGCCGACATCCCCAGCAGGGTGACATGGCACAACGGCCCATGGACCTCGGGTTTATTGCCTTGCTGTTCTTCATCAGCCTCACGGGCCTGGCGCTGCTTGTCCTTCGCGATACATCGTGGATGGGCGTGCTGCTGGCCGTGCACCTGGGTACGGTGATGGCGCTATTTCTCACCATGCCTTACGGCAAATTCGCTCACGGCATCTACCGCTCTGCGGCGCTGTTGAAGTGGAATGTGGAGAAACGTCAGCCCCTCAATCTGAATCTGGGCGCAGACTGAGTCGTCATACGAGGGCCGGGCGGGCAGCCCGGCCCAATGATGAGCTAGCGTTTACTTCGCCGTAGGCATGGCGAATTCCGCTCCCTTGGCAATGCTATCCGGCCAGCGTTGCATGATGCTCTTCTGGCGGGTGTAGAAGCGCACCCCTTCCTCTCCGTAGGCATGCATGTCACCAAACAGGCTGGCTTTCCAGCCGCCGAAGCCATGCCAGGCCATGGGCACGGGGATGGGAACGTTAACACCCACCATGCCAACTTCAATGCGACGGCCGAACTCGCGCGCCACGCCGCCATCGCGGGTAAACAGGCTGACGCCATTGGCGTATTGGTGGCCATTGATCAGCTCTACGGCATCGGCAAAGCTACCGACGCGCACGCAAGACAGCACGGGGCCGAAGATTTCATCTTTGTAGATGCTCATTTCAGGCGTGACGTTATCGAACAGCGTACCGCCAAGCCAGAAGCCGTTTTCGCAGCCTTCACCGGTGTTGCTGGCGTCAAAGTCACGGCCATCCACAACCAGGGTTGCGCCTTCCTGGACGCCTTTCTCGATATAGCCAGTGATGCGCTGCAAGGCGCCTGCGTGGACGATGGGGCCCATCTCGGCTTCGAGGTCCAGGCCGTTGCGGATCTTCAGCGAGCGCGTGCGTTCGGCCAGAACCGGGATGAGTCGGTCGCCCACGTCGCCTACCAGCACGGCAACCGAAATCGCCATGCAACGCTCGCCGGCAGACCCATAGCCGGCACCGATCAGGGCGTCGGCCACCTGTTCAAGGTCGGCATCAGGCATCACCACCATGTGGTTCTTGGCGCCGCCCAACGCCTGAACGCGCTTGCCGTGGCGGGCGCCTGTTTCATATATATAGTTGGCGATGGGAGTGGAACCGACGAAAGATACGGCCTTGATACCCGGGTGAGTCAGAATGGCGTCCACGGCTTCCTTATCGCCTTGCACCACGTTGAACACGCCGTCGGGCAAGCCGGCTTGCTTGAGCAACTCGGCCATCATCAGCGATGCGGATGGGTCGATCGGGCTGGGCTTCAAAATAAAGCAGTTGCCGGCGGCAATGGCCAGGGGGAACATCCACATCGGTACCATTGCCGGGAAGTTGAAGGGGGTCACGCCCGCTACAACGCCCAGAGGCTGACGCAGTGTCCAGTTGTCGATTCCTGTGGATACCTGGTCGGTGAAGTCCGATTTCAGCAGCTGAGGGATGCCGCAGGCAAACTCAACGATTTCAATGCCACGGGTGACTTCACCCTGCGCGTCGGTGAAGACCTTGCCATGTTCTTTGGTGATGGCGCGGGCTAGGTCATCCTTGTGCTGGTTTAATAGTTCCAGAAAGCGGAACAGGACGCGGGCACGGCGGATGGGAGGCGTATCTGACCATGAACGGAAAGCCGACTGGGCGGCTTTGACAGCGGCGTCCACTTCGGCGGCTCCGCCGAGAACCACTTGCGCGCTTATCTGGCCAGTGGCAGGGTTGTAAACCGCATTGGTGCGCTGCGAAGTGCCGATCTCGGCGCGGCCGGCAATCCAGTGTGCGACGGACTGGCTGATGTTTTCGTTGGGGTTGCCCATAAAGAATCTCCTTGTCTGGTTCTAGTCATGACACGCCGTATCAGGCGCTGAAGCTACCTGCGCGCGTTAACAGAGCCAGTCTATTGTGTTCCAGCACTTGCATCTACGGGGCTGAGTTCAATACAGTGTTCAAATATTTCGACGAATGAGAGATGTATGAGTGCAGGATCATCGACGCCGTTTTCCGATATGCATCTGCTGACGGTGCTGGCAGAAACGCAAAGTTTCGTTCAAGCTGCTGAGCGCTTGGGAATTTCGCGATCCTCCGCCAGCATGCGTATTGCCGCGTTGGAGAGGGCGGCCGGTGTGCCGTTGGTGCGGCGTTCGACTCGTCAAGTGTCGCTCACGGAAGCGGGGCAGCAGTTGGTGGCGGAGGTCGGCCCGGCCTTCGAACGGATACGTGACAGTTTCAACGCAGTGCACGACCTCAGCGGCGCCCCAAGAGGTACGCTCCGGCTGACGGCGCCCGTGGCGCTTGGCCGGCAACATATCAGCCCGTCGCTGGGCAGCTTTCTCGTGCGCTATCCGGAAGTGCGGCTGGAGCTGGAGCTCACCGATCGATTGGTAAACCTGGCACATGAAGGCTTTGACCTCGCCATCCGGCATGCCCGCCATATTCCGGATAACTACGTCGTGTGGGAACTGGCGCGCAGTGAATCGGCCCTGGTGGCCAGCCCGGAATATCTTGAGCGTAAAGGGCGCCCCCGCCATCCCGCTGAGTTATCCAGCCATGATGTCGTGCTGTACACGGGAAGCCCTAAGAGCTTGGCGTTCCAGCGGGAAGGGGGCGATGGCGAGCCGGTATATGCCGATGTTCGGCCCCGCTTCACCGCCAACAATAGTGAGGTCTTGCGTGAGGTCGTGCTCTCCGGCGCGGGGCTGGGGCTATTGCCGGATTTCAGCATCAACGGCGACGAGAAGGGGCGGTTGGAACGCGTGCTCCCCGAGTGGCAGGTGCAGGGTTATTTCGGCACGCATATCATCGCCGTCCGTCCCTTTTCACCTCAGGTTCCCTTGGCGGTCCACTGCATGGTGGATCATCTGCGGTCAGTGTTCGGCGGGACCTGATCTTTTTCAGGCGCCGGGGCGAGTGCCGCGCCCAGCCATTTGCCCTCCCTCACCTGTTGAAGTGCCACCTGGCGCATGACGACGCGTGCTGCCAGTGCGGCGGGCGACATCTCCTCATCCGAAAGACTGACGAGTAAATTGCGCCGGGTCAGCCCCGGGTCACTCAATTCAGCCATTTTGAGCGATTTATGGCGCAGGCGGGCAAGGGCGGCGCCCGGTTGCACCGTAGCGATCAGGCCGGCACTGACGGTTTCCATCAATATCGCCAGGGAATCGATTTCCAGCGTGACGTTGGGGGAGAGGTCGAGCTGGCGCCCCGCTTGCGCCAGCAAAGCGCGTAGACCGTGCATGTCGGTGGGCATGGCGAGCGGGATTTCACAGATGTCACGTAGAGTCGCACTCGTATGCTCGGGAAAGGGCGAAAAGTCCGTGGCGGCGATGATGAAGAGCTTTTCTTCCAGCAAGGGTTCGATGATCCAGCGCCGCCCGCTCTCTGCATTGAAAACGATGGCCAAATCCAGCTGTCGGGCATTCAGCATAGTGGCTAAGTGGCCGGACAGTGCTTCCACCAGATGAAAGCGGACATCGGGGTAGCGCTCACGCATGGCCTTGATCAAAGGCAACGCCATGACGGATGCAGTGGTAGGGGCCATGCCCACGCTGACATGGCCCGATAGACGGGCCTGGCGGGCTGCGCGACCTGCCTCATCAATGTGGCGGAGGGCCAGCTGCGCCTGCCGAAAGAAGGCGAGCCCTGCATCGGTAGGCATCACACCCGTGGCGCTACGCTGCAGCAGACGGGTGGACAGTTCGGATTCCAGGCGGCTGATCTGCTGGCTCAGTGCAGACGTGACGACGCCGAAATCCTGGGCGGCCTTGCCCATGCTGCCGCGCTCGACCACGCGGGTGAAGTAGCGAAGTTGACGTATTTTCATATCCGGTCCGAGACGATTGTCGCATCTGTTCAGTTTTTGTGAAGACGTCTCGAGACATGGCGGTCTACCATTGACGCGCAATTCTGCATAAACTCGGCCAGTTGTATTCCAGGCTGAGATGTTGCAGACGGCACGCCGCTGGCAGGCCCCGCCCACTGCAACGACAGCATATAACTACATACAGGACAGGGTATGAAGACAATGAAATTGGTCCGCAAGGCCGTGCTGGCGTTCGCCTGCACCATGCTGGGCACTGGTGCAGCAGCCGCTCAGGAATTCCCGCAAGACAAGCCCATTACCATTGTGGTGGGCTTTGTGGCAGGTGGCGCGGCTGACTCCGCCACGCGTTTGATCGCAAGCAAGCTGGCGGAAAATACCGGCACCTCCATCGCAGTGCTGAACCGTGCCGGCGCTGGCGGCAACATTGCCCACCAGCACGTCGCGACACAGCCTGCAGACGGTACCGTGCTGTTGCTGGGCTCTGTTGGGCCGCTCACCATCGCGCCCCATCTGATGCAGTTGCCCTACGATCCTTTCAAGGATCTGGCCCCCGTTTCTGGTGCGGTGCACTTCCCGAACGTGCTCGTCGCGCATAAGGGAGTGGGTGTGAACAACTTCCAGGAATTCATTAAGATGGCCAAGGAGAACCCTGAGAAGGGCGAGTTCGCCTCGACCGGCATGGGGTCCGCATCGCACCTGGCCGGCGAGCTGCTCAACATGTACGCCAACATTGAGCTCGTGCATGTCCCATACAAGGGCGGCGCACAGGCCATGCAGGATCTCATCGGTCAGCGTGTAGCGTCCTATTTTTCGGCGCCTCCCACCGCACTGCCTTACATCAAGACGGGTCAGCTCGTAGCACTGGCCACTACCGGCCTGGAGCGTCCGGGGTATCTGCCCGATGTCCCCACCGTGGCCGAAGAGGGCTATGACGGTTTTGAAGCGCTGAACTGGTATTCCTTCATGGCGCCCGGGAACACGCCCGAGCCCATTCTGGAACGATGGAACCAAGAGATCGTCAAGGTTCTGAACGACCCCGAAATCAAGCAGCAGCTCAATGATCTCGGCCTGACACCCCACCCCACCACTCGTGCAGAATTCACCGAATTCATGAAGGCGGAATCTGACAAGTGGTCAAAGATCATCAAGGAGCGGAACATCGTCATGCAGTAATGCAGGTGTGACTGCTCTCTGCGGTACGAATGACAGGGCGCCAAGGCGCCCTGTTTTTTTATATATACAGGGTAGATACCGCCCCCGACGCATGCTGCTGGGCTTCCAAAAGCTGCGTGTTAACATTTAAGGGCAACCCGCTCAACAGCGCGGCTCCAAGCCCCCTTCCTCCTCATTCCTTCATGTCCGACATTCGTGTATTGACCCTCATGCTCGCAGGCCTTGCGATGTTGGGTCCGTTTGCCATTGACACTTACCTGCCGGCCTTTGACAGAATTTCGGCGGATCTTGGTGTCGACAGCGTGCTCATGCAGCATACGCTGAGCGTCTATCTGTTGAGTTTCGCCTGCATGAGTCTGTTCTGGGGGACCTTGTCGGATTCCTTCGGGCGGCGGCCCGTCATCATCTTCGCCTTGGTGATCTTCTTGGTGGGCTCGATCGGCTCGGCCTTCGCACCCTCATATGGCTGGCTGCTGTTTTTCAGAGGCTTGCAGGGGTGTTCAGCCGGGGCGGGGCGTATCGTCGGGCAGGCACTGGCGCGCGACCGTTACCAGGGCGCGGAGGCGCAGCGGCTGTTCGCCAACATTGCCATGGTGTTTGGCCTGGCTCCAGCCATCGCGCCCATTCTGGGCGGTTACCTGAGTACCTACATTGGCTGGCGTTCTATCTTCGTAACGCTCAGCGGGTTGACCATGTTGCTCATCTTCGCGAGCTGGCGGCACTTGCCGGAAACCCTGCCACCAAAAGCGCGCCAGCCGATCCGGCTGGGCGCCATCCTGCGCAATTATCTGCATGTTGCCAGCAATCGTCGCTTTCTGTTGGCCATTGCGGCCATCGGTTTGGCGTTTTCTGGTTTTGGCCTGTATATCGCCTCGGCCGCACGCTTTATTCTGGATATCCTTCACTTGCCGGAAACGGCGTTCGGGTGGTTGTTTGTCCCCTTCATCATTGGTTCCGTCGGCGGTTCAATGATGAGTTCCCGCCTGGCCGGAAAAATGGACCCCGGCAAGCTGATTCTCGTCGGGCAAGGCATTATGGCCTTCGGCGCGCTGACGAACGTC
The DNA here is from genome assembly GCA_029267315.1 of Alcaligenaceae bacterium. Classification (GTDB taxonomy): domain Bacteria; phylum Pseudomonadota; class Gammaproteobacteria; order Burkholderiales; family Burkholderiaceae_B; genus Yanghanlia. The sequence goes on along the minus strand of JAJUJD010000002.1, from coordinate 26,523 downwards.
GTGTACAACCTTTTCTTTGTCGCGACCGTGCCCTGGGCCGTTCTGCCCATCCTCGTGTACGGGTTTGGCATGTCGGCGGCCATTCCGGGAATGACGGTGGTCTCGCTGAGTATTTTTCCCAGCCTGCGGGGCATGGCTTCCTCGGTGCAGAGCACCATGCAGATGCTGGTCTTTGCATTGGTGGCAGGGTTTATCGCGCCGCTGCTGTTTGAAAGTGCCTTGCTGCTGGCCTGTGGCACGGTCGGCAGTGCCCTGCTTTGCGCCAGTGTGTGGCAAGTGAGCGAGCGACTCGGTCAACGGGAATGAAGCTTGCCGTGTTGGCTGCGGAATGGGATGGTTCCGGAGGCCACCATGCATATCAAACGCTTTTATACCCTGGCCAAGAAGTCGGTTCAGTCGTGGCTGGATGATTATGCTCCCAGCATGGGGGCGGCCATTGCCTTCTACACCGTATTCTCACTGGCTCCACTGGTCATGATCGTGATTGGCATCGCGGGTTTCTTTTGGGGCGAAGACGCCGTGCGCGGCGAGTTACTGCGGCAAATCGGCGGCATGGTGGGCGAGAACGGTGCTTCGGCAATAGAAGGCGTCATCCGCAGTGGGGCGGAAGAGCCCGAGCAAGGTATGGCTGCCGGCCTAATCAGTGCTGGTGTCTTGCTGGTAGGCGCCACCACGGTCTTTGCCGAACTCCAGCGGGCGCTGGACCGCATCTGGGAAGTACCCGAGCAAGCGAAGCAGACCGGTATCTGGAATATGTTGCGCGCGCGGCTGTTGTCGATCGGGCTGGTTCTCTCCCTGGCATTTCTTCTACTGATTTCCCTGGTTGTCAGCACCATGTTGTCAGCCCTGGGGGGCTGGCTGGGCGGCTTGATGCCTGGATGGGAGTTGGTGCTCCAGGTGCTGAACCTGGTTGTGTCCTATTCCATTCTGACTCTGCTGTTTGCCATGATCTTCCGCTTCATGCCGCAGGCGGAAGTCGCCTGGAAAGACGTGTGGACCGGGGCTTTTGTCACGGCTCTCATGTTCGAACTGGGCAAGTTGCTTATTGGTCTCTATGTGGGCAAGGCATCGGTCGCGTCCTCATATGCGGCCGCAGGTTCGCTGGTTGTCGTGCTGATCTGGGTTTACTACGCTGCCCAAGTCTTTTTGCTAGGTGCGGAATTCACTTGGGTCTATGCCAACGAGCACGGCTCTCGCGCAAAAAAAGATAGCGCCCGGGTGACGCAGGCGTCAGAAATCAGTTAAGGTTTCGGGCAGCACTTAGAACAATCAGAATCGGCCAGTCATGGCCATAAGCAGGCGCAGCAAACATGAAGGCGGAAGGCTCCTCTTCGGGAGACACATGGAGGGTATTGGCGATCACTCTGGCCATTCAGGCCATGGTTTCGATGGCCATGCTGACCGTCCCCGCCATTGCTCCAGCCTTCGCCGCCCGGCTGGGCGTGCCGGTGTCTCTACTGGGCGTTTATGTGGCTCTGCTGTATGTCGGCGCCATGACCGCGAGCCTGCTCTCCGGGCCTTTGGTTCGGCGATACGGGGCGATTCTTGTCAGCCAGACGGGTCTGGTCTTCTGTTCGTTCGGTCTGTGTCTGGTACTTGTGCCTTGGTTGCCGGCGGTTGTGCTCGGGGCCCTATTCATCGGCTTGGGCTACGGCCCGATAACGCCGGCCAGCTCCCACCTTCTGGCTCTCAACACCCCTCCTCATCGCGCCGGGCTGGTATTTTCAATTAAACAAACCGGTGTGCCGGTCGGGGGCATGCTGGCTGGCATGGTGGCGCCACCGCTCGCTCTGGGTGCAGGCGTGCCTGCCGCTCTGCTGGTCGTGGTGGTGTTCTGTCTATTGTCGGCCGCGATCGCCCTGCCATTGCGACGAGTCCATGACGCCGACCGCGTGCCGGAGACCCCCTTGCAGGTCGCAGGGCTGATGCGCCCTTTGCGGATGGTGTTGTCGCACCCGGCTCTGCGGCGGCTGGCCTGTACGTCGGCCGTGTTTTCCGGTGTGCAGCTCTGCCTTTCCGGCTATTTGGTGACATACCTGCATATTGAACTGGGCTTTGGGTTGGTACAGGCGGGCGTTGCCATGTCGGTGGCTCAAGTCGGTGGCGTGGTGGGCCGTATTCTATGGGGGCATGTGGCAGATCGCTTCTTCGGGGCGACGCTTACGCTGGTTGTTCTTTCCCTTTTGATGGCGGCCAGTGCATTGACCACAGGCATCATCAGTGAACACGTGCCCTGGATACTGGTGCTGGCGTTGGCGGCTGTGTTTGGGGCTTCTGCCACTGGCTGGAACGGGGTGTATCTGGCCGCCGTCGCAGGCCTGGCACCGCCCGGTATGGCGGGCACCGCTACGGGCGGCTCACTGACGATGACTTTCTTCGGGACGCTATTGTTGCCTGCCGTGTTTGGCCTGGTGAGCGATATGGCTGGCGGCCTGGGAGTGGGGTATATGTTGACCGCCATACCCATTCTGTTTTGCACCCTGGTTTTGCTCAGAGCGGCAGCCGCCGAAAAAGCATAGTCCAAGACTCATAACGGTGGGCGTGGTGGCACGCAGTGTGCTGGTTGAAGTGCAAGCACAGAACCTGGAGAACGCCTTGTATCGCATTGTTCTAACTCTGGCCGTGGCCGTGGCCGCATCCGCTCTGGCTCCGCTGGCTGCAACCGCATCTCCCAAGAACCCTTTGGCCGAGCGCGAAACAGGTTTATGGGAAATTAGGCTGGTTGGTGGCACGAGCCTGGCCTCGGTCGCACTGGGCGTACAGCAAGCCCTGCGCAATCTGCCGGAAGCGCAGCGTGAGCAGATGCGGACGATTGTGGGCGGGAAAAGCCTCGATATCCCCACTGTCATCCACCAATGTCTGACTCCCGAGCTGGCGCGTAGCGACCCGAAGACTTTGCTGGCCAGTCACGATATCCAGTGCTCGGAACTGGAGTGGCAGGAGTCGGGTGGCAGTGGGCGCTTTCACTTTGTCTGCACCAACCCGGACGGTGATTGGACTGGCGAGGGCCGTATCAGCAACGCGTCCGCGCGCAGCTTCGATGCCGAGTCTTCCGTGCAAGGCAAGTACAAGGGCCAAAGGGTGGCCATGGATATGAAACATGAGGGCCGCTGGTTGGGGCCGGATTGCGGAGACGTCAAACCCGCGCGTTGAATCTCAGCAGATACTGAATAAAAAAAGCCCCGCAAGGCTTGCGCCAGCGGGGCTCGCTTGGGAGACTTGCAATAAAGCGAGGCTTAGTCCGCGTAAGTCTTCAGCTTGTCGCTGTTGAGGATCTCGGGAGTCAGATGCTCTTCGATCCACTTGAAGGAATTCATGCCTTCCGGAGGAGTAACCAGTTCGCCCGGAACAATCATGATGTCCTTCAGGACCTTGAACTTGTGGTCAGGTGAGGAAGTCGAGATACCGAACAGCTGTGCTTCCAGAGCCTGGCCATCCTTGCGGTTGATGGTCAGCTCGCGGCCAAAGCCCTTGAAGCTGATGTTGTGCATGGCGTCAGCAACTTGTTCCACTGTGGGCCATTTGCCGCCGTTGTCCGCGATCGCCTTCTCGTAACCCGCCTTCAGGCCGGACAGAGCCTGTGCCATGTGATAGGTGGGATAGATCGGGTAGGAGCCGGTTTTGGCGTGGAACTTCTTGATGAACTCCTGGTGAGCAGGGTCGTCCTTGGTCTCGGGATGGAGCCAGTAGTGGTCGCCGCGGGCGCCGACGATCACACCTTCAGGAAGCGCATTGCCCAGGCGCTCAAGCGAGCTTTCTGCCAGAGACAGCACGAAGGTGGAGTTCTTGAACAGGCCGCGCTGGGAAGCCTGACGCACGAAGTTGTCCAGGTCACCGCCCCAGGAAGTGGAGAGAATGACGTCGGGTCGCAGAGCCTGCAGGCGGCTGATTTCTGTGGAGAAGTCAGAGGCGCCGAACTTCGGGAACATCTCGGCGACAACCTTGACGTCCGGTTTGAACTTCTTCAGTGCAGCCAGGAAGATATCGCGGGAGTCACGGCCCCATGCGTAATCCTGGTTGACGATGGCCAAGGTCTTGAAATCAGGCTTGGTCTTCATCAGATAGATGACCTGCGCCACCATTTCGGCCGTTGCGTTGGCTTCGGTACGCACCACATACTTCAGCTGCTTTTCTTCCAGCACGGTCTGCGTGCCGCAGTCCCACAGGATGTTCAGCACTTTTAGGTCTTCTGCCACCGGTGCAACGATGCCACAGTGACCGCTGGAGATAGCGGACAGCATGACCTTGACGCCGCTGTCGACCAGACGGCGGTAGTCGGAAAGCAAGCGTTCGCCGCCAGCGCCCTCGTCGATAATGCTGGCGCGTACAGGCACGCCACCAATACCGCCCTCGGCGTTGATTTTTTCGATCAGAATGTCTGCGGCTTCCTTGCCCGGCACGCCGAATACGGATGCTGAACCGGAAAGGTAGGTGGAAATGCCGATATGCAGCTCTGAGGGCTTCTCTTGAGCAAGGGCGGCGGAGCTGCCGGTTGCCAGCGCCAATGCGGCAGCCAGACCGGCAAGTTTTTTGTGTAGCTTCATGGTTTGTCTCCTGGTGAACTACATAACGATGGCATCGCGCAAGCTGCTGCCCGATGCCAAGTGATCAAAGCCTTCGTTGATTTCGTCCAGCGTGAACGTCTTGCCCAGGAGCTTGTCCACGGGCAACTTGCCAGCCTTATATAGATCGAGATAGCGGGCAATGTCCACTGCTGGTGCGCCGGAGCCAAGATAACTGCCCCGGATTTCTCTTTCCTCACCCACGATTTGAGCAAGGGGGAGCTGGAATCGGGCAGCCGGATTCGGCAAGCCCGAAGTGATGGTGCTACCGCCCCGCGCAGTAAGCTTGTAGGCGGTTTCAAAAGCGGGAACGGCACCAGCCATGTCGAAACCAAAATCGACTGGGCCGCCGGCCGCTTCCAGCAGTTCGGCGTCGGAACGGATGGTACTGGGGTTCACCACGTGGGTCGCGCCCAGTTCCTTGGCCAGCTGAAGCTTTTCGTCGGAGAGGTCGACTGCCACCAGGCGTCGGGCACCCGAAGCAGCGGCGGCTAGCAAGGCGCTCAGACCGACGCCGCCCAGGCCCACCACAGCTGCCGTGTCGCCAGCCCGCATTTGCGCGCGATTGATGACGGCACCTGCTCCGGTGAGTACGGCGCAGCCAAACAAGGCTGCTTCCCGGTGACTAATGTCGACTTCCACCTTGACGCAGGAGCGTCGCGACACCACCGCGTACTCGGCGAAGCAGGACACGCCCGTAGCGTGGTTAATGTACTCCTCGCCCATGCGCAGACGGCGGGCGCCCGACAGCAGCGTGCCCTGGGCGTTGGCGGCGGCTCCCGGTTCGCACAGAGCCGGACGGCCCTTCATGCAGGGGGAGCAGCAGCCGCAGCTAGGAACGAACACCATGACGACGTGGTCACCCGGACGTAGATCGTTCACGCCTTCACCCGCCTCGACCACCTCGGCCGAGGACTCATGGCCAAGAATGATCGGCAGTGCGCGTGGACGGTCGCCGTTGATGACGGACAGATCCGAGTGACACAGCCCGGCGACCTTGATTCGGATAAGCACCTCGCCCGGGCCGGGCGGGTCCAGTTCGACTTCGGCGATGGTGACGGGCCGGGTCTGAGCATATGGGCCTTGGACGCCCATTTCTCGTAGCAAAGCAGCGCGGGTCTTCATGGTTGCCTCGTGTGAATAGGGTCAGATGGTGCGGCCACCGTCCACGGGGAATTCCACCCCGGTGATGAACTCGGCAGCATCGCTAGCCAAGAACAGGGCTGCTGCCGCGACGTCAGACGGCATGCAGAAGCGGCCCAGCGGAATGGTCGACTGGAACTTGGCGCGGTTCTCCGGTGTATCGGGTGCACCCATGAACAGCTCGAACATGCCGGTAACGCCCATGACCGGGCAGATGGCGTTTACGCGGATGTTGTCTGGGCCGAGTTCCACTGCCATGGATTTGGACAGCAGATTGACCGCACCCTTGCTGGCGTTGTACCAGGTCAGGCCCGGGCGTGGGCGAATGCCGGCAGTGGAGCCGACGTTCAGAATCACACCCTTGCCCTGCTTGCGCATTACGGGTACGACAGCGTGCGTCATGTAGTAGATGGACTTCACGTTGACGTCGAACATGCGGTCGAACATTTCCTCATCCACTTCCAGCAAGGGCTGGTTCTTGTGGGTGATGGCCGCATTGTTCACGACGATGTCGAGAGAACCGAACTCTGCGAGCCCGGCTTCAACCATCTTTTGAACGTCTTCACGCTTGGAGACGTCTCCCTTGATTGCCAGCGCGGCGCTGCCGATTTCGCCGGCAACGCGGTTGGCCGCTTCTTCGTTGATGTCGGCGACAATGACTTGCGCACCTTCACGCGCATAAAGCTTGACGATGCCCTCGCCGAAACCGCTACCGGCACCCGTGACGAGTGCGACCTTACCTTCCAGTTGTCCCATGCTGCTAACTCCTATTTATGCACCGTGATGGTGGACAATTGTCTTGATGGTGCTCATCTCCTCGAGGGCGATGAAACCTTTCTCGCGGCCATGACCGCTGCGCTTCACGCCGCCAAAGGGCAGTTCCACGCCACCGCCGGCACCAAAGCTGTTGATGTAAACCTGGCCGGCCTCCATGGCCCGTGCAACGCGCTGCTGGCGACCACCGTTTTCCGTCCAGACTGCCGCCATGAGGCCGTAGTCGGTGGCGTTGGCCAACTCGATGGCTTCTTCTTCAGTTTCGAAGGGCACGACGACCAGCACGGGCCCGAAGATTTCCTGGCAGAGCAGGTCACTCTCATGACGTTCGGCGGCAAACAGGGTCGGGGTGACGTAGAAGCCTTCGGCCGGTACGCCTTCGGCGATGGCACCTTCGGCGACAACTTTCAAGCCTTCCTCGCGGCCTTTTTCGATGAAGCGGTTGACACGCTCCATCTGCTTGCGATTGATGACGGGCCCGCAGGTCAGATCCATTTCAGGGGTCCCGGCGCGCGTCTTGGCGAATTCGTCAGCCAGAGCCAGCATGAAGCGGTCGTAAACACCCTTTTGCAGCAGGAGGCGGCTGCCAGCCGTGCAGGTTTGCCCGGTGTTGTGGACGATGCCGCGCACAATGGCGGGCACAGCAAGCTCGATGTTCGCATCGTCAAAGACGGCATGAGCCGACTTTCCGCCTAGTTCCAGCACGCACTTCACTGCATTGACTGCAGCGGCTTGCTGAACCATCACGCCGACTTCGTTCGAGCCGGTGAAGGAAATGAAGTTGATGCCGGGATGACGGGACAGCGCAGCGCCGGCTTCTTCGCCCAGACCCGTAACGACGTTCAGAGCTCCTGCGGGGAAACCCACTTCAAGAGCCAGTTCTGCCACGCGAACGATGGACAGGCAGGCGTCTTCCGCCGGTTTCACGACAGCGGCATTACCCATTGCCAGGGCAGGTGCGACGCTGCGGCCGAACATCTGCGCGGGATAGTTCCAGGGAATGATGTGTGCGGTTACGCCCAGAGGTTCGTGAACCGTCTGCACGGAATAGCCGTTCAGGAAGGGAATGGTGTCCCCGTGCAGCTTGTCGGCGCCGCCGGCGTAGAACTCGAAGTACCGTGACAGCACGGCAATGTCGTTGCGTGCAGTGGAAAGCGGCTTGCCCGTGTCCTTGGCTTCAATCTGGGCCAGCTCTTCCTGATGATCCATCACGGCGCGGCTGAGCTTCATCAGAAGACGACCACGCTCAAACGCTGGGACCTTGCCCCAATCACCCTTCAGTGCCTTGCGCGCTGCCTTGACGGCACGATCGATGTCTTCGGCGCCGCCGCGGGGGATTGTTGTGAATACCTGCCCGTTGGCGGGGTTGATAACGTCCAGAGTCTGTTGACTGGCTGCGTCGGTTTTCTGACCGTCAATAATCATCTGATTCATTCTTCTGCCTGTAATTGCCGTGAGTTTTGAAGGGCGATCGAGCCACGTTCGATATGCCAGATGTGATCCGGCATATCGCCCAGCAGCTTGATATTCGATTCGGTGATGATGATGCACAAGTCGGGCTGCAAATTGCGCAGCCTCACCAGTGCTTCGGTGTAGATGATGCCCAGCCTCGGTGCCAGGCCCTGGAAGGGCTCATCCAGCAGGAGCAAGCGCTTGCCCACCATGATGGCGCGACCCAGGGCGACCATCTTGCCTTGCCCACCCGATAGGGCTGAACCCGAGCGCGCCAGCATGGGTGCAAGGTCGGGAACGACCTCCAGCACCACTTTGAGCCGCTCGTCGATCTCTGCCTTGGACATTTTCAGAGTGTGGCAGGGAAGGCGCAGGTTTTCTTCGACCGACATGGTCGGGAAGATGACGCGATCCTCGGGGGAATAGCCGATCTGATAGGCCGCCCGCGCATGGCCGGGCAAGGCGTTCAGCTGAACATCGTCCAGCCGGATTTCTCCGGAGCGCAATTTGATCAGGCCCATGATGGTGCGCAGCAGGGTGGTCTTGCCGGCCCCGTTACGCCCCACGATGCCCACAGTGGTGCCTTTCTCAAAACTGCACTCGACATCGCGCAGGATTCGGTTGCCCGCGAGGTCCACATTGACGCCGGTTAACTTAAGCATGTATCAATTCCCCAGAACTTCACTCTTGATGCGCGGATCATTCAGCACTTCATCGGGCGACCCATCGGCGACGATGGCCCCGTTGATCCAGGCCGCAACGCGGGTGGCGTACTGCGCGACGATGTCCACGTCGTGTTCGACAAACCAGCTGGTGACTTTGCGTTCGTCCAGCGCGTTCATAACGGTCTGCATTAGCCCGTGCTTGTCTTCGGACGCCACACCACTGGTGGGTTCGTCCATGATGATGAGCTTCGGCCGTAGCGCCAGGGCCATGGCTACATCCAGGAGCTTGCGCTTGCCTTCGGGCAGGTCGCTGGAAAGGGCGTCGCCATCTTCACGCAAACCGACCAATTCGAGCGTGCTTTCCACCTCGCGTGTATCCACGGTGGCGGCCAGCGGCTTGAATGCCGTCAGACGCGCGTTCTGCCGCGCGGCAGCAATCTGGATGCACTCACGCACAGTGTGTTCCGTGAAGAGCTGAGGCAACTGGAAAGAGCGACCCATGCCCAGGCGCACGATTTTGCGCGGCGTCATCGACGTGATGTCCGTACCGTCGAAGTAGATCTTGCCTGCTTGTGGCTTCAGGTAGCCGGTGCAGATGTTGATGAAGGTGGTCTTGCCGGCACCGTTTTGACCGATCACTGCCAGGCGTTCACCGCTATGGAGCTCGAAATCGATGTTATCGGCGGCAATCACACCACCGAAGGACAGTTGGACGCCGGTCGTCTTGATAAGAGGTTGCATGGATTCTTCCTCCTTCCTTTCAGAGCTTCATGCGTTTGGAGAGCTGTCCCACAAAACCCTTGGGGAACAGGAAGATCACGATGATGAGCGTGAAGCCAAGGATGAACTGCCAGAGGTGGGGGAAGTAGGCGGACGATGTGAGCTTCACGGCTTCGAAAACCAGTGCACCCAGGAAGGCCCCGACTGCATGACCTGCGCCACCGAGAATCGCAATAAAGACGTACTCGCCGGAGCGCAGCCACAAACCGAGTTCAGGAGTGACCAGACCTTGAATGAGCGCCAGCAGACTGCCAGAGAAACCCACTACTGTGGCGGACAGCAGGTAGCCGCGCCACATGACGACATAGGCCGAGAAACCCAGGTATTCCAGGCGGGTTTCGTTGGTCTTGATGGCTGCCAGCGCCGCGCCGTTACCGGAGCGGAAGTAGCGCTGCACCCACCAGGCCAACCCGAAGGAGATGACAAGTGCCAGTCCCAGCAGCAGGAATTCGAAGGACTCACGCTCCAGTGTCATGCCCAGGAAAGGCGGACGGGGAATGCGCAGGCCGTCGGTCCCACCGGTGATGTGGTAGAGCTTACTCAGCAAGGCGAACAGCACCATGCTCAGTGCGAGGTTCAGCATGCCGAAGAAGATGCCGCGGTACCGCACCATGAACACGCCAATGATGGCGCTTGCCAGCACGGACACCAGCACGCCTGCAAGAATCAGGGTGATGGCATCAGTGCCGGGGTAGGCACGCGCGATGAAAGCCACGGTATAGGCGGAAATACACGCGTACATGGCGTGGCCGAACGAAACTTGGCCGGCGCGCATCATGACGGAGACGCCCAGTGCAGCAATGGCGTATGTCAGACCGATAATGATGGGAGTAATGGTCCAGGGCAGGAAATGACCGGCGGCCAGGATGAGTGCCGCCCCAATAGCGCTGATGGCGTACATCATCAGATGGTCCTCGCTTGTGCAACAGTAAACAGGCCGTGCGGACGTACCAGCAGAACCAGGCCCATGATGATGTAAGGAACGGCGACCTCGACTTCAGGCGCCATATAAACCGCGATCGAACGCAGGATACCGATCATCAGGGCGGCAATGAGGGCACCCGTGATCTGACCCAGGCCGGCCGTGGCCACCACAGCGAAGGAGAGCACGATCATGTCGGCGCCGGCGCCAGGCACGAGCGAGGTTGTGGGCGAGGCGAGGGCTCCGCCCAGCACGCCCAGAATGGCACCAATGATGAACGTGATGAGGCCGATCTTGCCGGCATTGATGCCCAGGGACGTGGCGACTTCACGGTTGTGGGTGACGGCGACCATTTGCTTGCCCAAATTGGTATAGCGCAGGAAATATTCCAGGCCAATGTAGGCGACCAGCGCGGTAGCAGGCACCACCACCAATTGGTAAGTCGTGTAGGTGATGTTGCCCAGCTCGATATTGCCGAGGCGGCCCACAACTTCGCTCGCGCTATAGGGTTGGGCACCCCAGATGAAGCGCTGCACGTCTTCCAGCATCAGCAGGGCGCCAAAGGTGAGCAGCAGCTTCAGGATGGGGTCATAGGCCTGGGCGCGGCGGATGAGCACCAGTTCCATGAGCCCGCCCAGCAGCGTGCCGACCACGATGGCGACGAGGAACAGAGAAACGAGGGGAATCCACGCAGACTCCGTTGTCGGAGCAAGCATCATGATGAATGATGCTGCGGAATAGCCCCCGAAGGCATAGAAGGCTCCGTGTGCGACGTTAAGTATGCCCATGACACCGAAGATCAGCGTCAGGCCCATCGACACAAGGAACAGCAGGCATGCATAGGCGATGCCATCCACCAATGCAAGTGGCAATATATCGAAAAACACGAACCGTCCTTTGGATTGGCATAGCCCACCACAGGGGTGGCGGGCCAGTTATGTACAACTGCTTTTTTGTATCCAGGCTTGGAGGGCTGCAGGCCGAGCGGCGTGCAGTTAAGCCTGTCTCGCAAAGGAGTGTAGGGAAACCAGGGCGGTTATGCCATTTCGATTTAAAAAAGAAGCACTTCTGGACTTACGTAATCTAGGGAAAGTCCCTAGATTCCGTGCCAGGTAACGTACTCTTCCAGCTTCATGCGTTCCGGCTGGAACTGGTTGATCAGCGCATCTGGGTCGGCGTAACCAAGCGCCATGCCACATACGATGATTTTCTCGTCCCCAATTCCCAGATGCTTTTTCACGATATGAGGATAATTGGCCAGTGCAGCTTGAGGACAGGTGTGCAAGGCGAAGCCTCTGGCCCCCAACATGATGTTCTGCAAGAACATGCCGAAGTCCAACCAGCTGCCCCGCTGCATGTCGCGGTCGATGGTGAAGATCAAGCCGACCGGAGCGCCAAAAAACTCGTAATTTCGCCCGTGCTGCCGTGCTGATGCCTCGCGGTCACCCTTTTCAATGCCCAGCAGAGAGTAAAGCCCCCATCCTGTCGCCCGGCGCCGCTCTATATAGGGGCTGCGCCAGTCCAGCGGATAGTAATGATATTCGCGGGCGGGAGCTTCGCCGGCTTCGTGCGCCGCGAGCAGGGCTGCCGACAAGCCGTCGCGCACCTCGCCTGCGACGACGTGCACCTGCCAGGGCTGTACGTTGCTGCCGCTAGGGGCAGTGCCGGCAAGTCGGAGCAGCTCTTCCACGATCGCGCGCGGCACCTGTGTGGGCAGGAAGGCGCGAATGCTGCGGCGGGAGGCAATTGCCCGATGAATGGGCGAAACGCAGTGCTTGTCGGTCGAGTCCTTCATTTACTTGCTGAAAGCCGAGATGCGAAGCGGCCAGCATACCTCAGGGCGTCCTATCCCGCGTCACGGCTTGAGGCGTGCACGCCTCAACTCACAACTGCAAACCGGTATGGGACCGGCGATTGCTAGTGAGGCAATACGCGGTGGGACACTCTGCGCCTCGAGACAGAGAACGGCTCCAATGCGAAACGGGCATGTGTTTTGCAACGAAGATGCGCGCGGGTCATAAATAAGAAGAAAGACGAATTGCGGAAGTTCATATTGAGCTTGCACAGCCTTTTGGAGACTCGGATGCAACGAATTGCAATCGTGAGCGAGCATGCGTCCCCCTTGGCGCAGCCGGGCGGGGTCGACAGTGGAGGCCAGAATGTCTATGTCGCCAATGTTGCCAGGGCACTTGCACGCCAGGGCCATTGCGTTGATGTGTTTACGCGCTTAGACAGTCCGTACCTCGGTGACACGATGGATTGGGACGAAAATGTGCGGGTCATTCACGTTCCGGCGGGACCGTGCCGGCGATTGCCCAAAGAACAGCTGCTGCCCTATATGGGTGAGTTCAGCGACTATCTGCGTGCGTACGTGAAGAATCAAGGCATGCAGTATGACGTGATACACGCCAACTTCTTCATGTCGGCCCTGGCCTCATTACCACTTGCTCGCGAAATGGGTACGCCGCTGGCAGTGACTTTTCATGCCCTTGGGAAAGTGAGACGGCAGCATCAGAAAGAGGCTGACCATTTTTCCGATCAGCGCTTCATCATTGAAGAGGACATTGTGCGAGAGGCAGACTGCCTCATAGCGGAATGCCCCCAGGATGAGCTGGATCTGATCAATCTTTATGGGGCCAATCCGGATCGCATTCGCATGGTTCCTTGCGGGTATGACCCCGACGAGTTGCAGCCCCTTGATATGGCGGCCGCCCGGCAAATGCTGGGCTGGGACCCAGATACTTTTTATGTGCTTCAGCTGGGCCGCATGGTGCCTCGCAAAGGCATAGACAACGTAATCAGGGCATTATCGAGGCTTCGCCAGAACCACGAGATCAATGCCCGCCTTTGCGTTGTCGGAGGCGAACTCACCAGCGGCGGCGCGGGAGATATCGACGAACTGAACAGGCTGATCCGCGTGGCGCGGGAGGAAGGCGTAGAAGATTTTGTCGATTTCACCGGTGCCCGCGAGCGCGCCATATTGAACCGTTACTACAGTGCCGCCGACGTATTCGTTACCACACCGTGGTATGAGCCTTTCGGAATCACCCCAATCGAAGCCATGGCTTGCCGGCGGCCCGTTATCGGCGCCGACACAGGCGGCATCAAGTACACGGTTGTGGATGGCGAAACCGGGTTTCTGGTCCCGCCAAAGAACCCCGACGCTTTGGCTGATCGGCTGGCGCATCTGGCCAAAGACCCACAACTGGCGGCCACCATGGGAAGGGCCGGTGCACTGCGTGCGCGCACCTTGTTCACTTGGCATGGTGTGGGCCAGGAATTGAACCGCATATTCGAAGAGCTGCAGCGCCCACTTAGTGTGGATTGGCGCAGCTATGGCGTGAACGGGGCGGGCAAACGTCCTGTCATTCGCGGAGCGGGCAGGGGTTCTGCAGGTGGTAGTCGGCAGGCTGGTCGGCCAATCGTCCGCAAGTCGCAGTTCAACGGTTGAGGGAAGGGCATGAGCGAATTCGAATACGAGAATCTGGCGGGGCGGGTCGTATTGGTGACCGGAGGCGGCAGCGGGTTGGGAGAGGCTATCTGTACTGCAATGACACAGGCCGATGTGAGGGTGGCAGTGGTCGATATCAGCGAGGCGGCGGCGCAGCGAGTGGCGTCAAGGCTGCAGGGCGAGGGCAAGGATGCCAGGCCCTACGCCATGGATGTGGCGGACGAGGCAGCAGTCGTCAATACGCTGAAAGAGATCGTTGGTGACATGGGTCCGCTGGACGCCATCATCAACAATGCCGGTGTGGATGTGACCATAGGCATTGAAGATATGGACAGCGCAGATTGGCACCGGGTGATCGCAACCAATCTTTCCGGCCCTTTTTTACTGTCCAAGCATGGTCTGCCTCATTTGAGTTCCCGCGGACATATCGTGAACATTGCGTCAACGGCGGCGAGGCGCGCATGGCCGAATGCCAGCGCCTATCACGCCAGCAAGTGGGGACTGGTTGGCCTTACGCAGGCGCTGCATGCTGAACTGAGAGGCCGCGGCATCAAGGTATCAGCAGTCATTGCCGGCGGGATGCGAACGCCATTCTTGCTTGAACGCTTTCCGGACATCGACGTCGATCTTCTGCAAGATCCAATGAATGTGGCGCGCACTGTGAGGTTTTTGCTGACTCAACCGCCCGAGACCGTGATCCCGGAAATCATGGTTTTGCCGATGAAAGAAAGCTCATGGCCTTGAGTGCTGCCATCTTCCTCGACAAGGACGGCACCCTGTTAGTGGACGTGCCCTATAACGTTGAGCCAGCGCGAATGCGTTTTGCGCCGCGTGCGGCTGAAGGGCTCGCAGTGCTGGCTCAATTGGGGCGTCCCTTGATCGTCGTATCGAACCAGCCAGGTATCGCGCTGGGAAAGTTCGGATACGACGACTTATACCGCATGGTGGGTCACCTGCGTCTCATGTTTGCTGAGGCTGGAGCCGAACTCACTGCGTTCCTCTTTTGCCCGCATGACGCGCCGCTCCAGGCCTCTGTCGAGGCATGCGCGTGTCGCAAGCCAGCGCCGGGTCTGCTGCTGGAGGCCGCCCACCGACATGCAATCGATCTGTCGCAGTCGTGGATGATTGGCGACATTCTCAACGACGTTGAGGCCGGGCGGCGCGCAGGCTGCACGACTGTGTTGATCAATAACGGTAATGAAACGGAATGGGTGCCGGGGCCATTGCGTACCCCGCATTATGTCGTGCGGGATTTTCTTGAGGCAGCGAGGTGCATCATGGCCTTCGAAACGTCGCGGGAGGCCTGCGAATGACTGTGTCAGCCTTGGGCCCCGATATGCACAGGGTGCTTTGTGTGCGTCTGGACAATATGGGAGACGTGCTCATGACGACGCCGGCCATTCACGCCCTGCGCAGTGCCTTGCCTCACAGCCATATTGCTTTGTTGACATCTCGCAGTGCGGCGCAACTTGCGCCGTATCTGGAAGACGTTGACGAGGTCATTGCTTACGACGCCCCGTGGGTCAAAAAGGACACCCACGCTTCAGAAGACGACTTCGCCATTCTCGAACGGCTGCAGGCGGCCCGCTACGATATGGCCGTCATTTTTACTGTCTATAGCCAAAGCCCCTTGCCCGCAGCGCTGATGTGCCGAATGGCCGGTATTCAGCGGGTGAGAGCCCACTGCAGAGAGAACCCCTACAGTCTTCTTAGCGACTGGGTCCGCGAAGTCGAGCCCGGGCCGGTCATCAGGCATGAAGCACAACGTCAGCTGGACTTGCTTGCGCCCATTGTGGGAGAACCCACGGACACTCGGCTGCGCTTCAACACGCAACAGGCAGACCAACGTCGGATGAAGGCGTTGCTGAAGCGCGCGGGCGTGGCAGAAGGTGCCGGATGGATGGTGGCCCACTGCGGAGCGACCGCGGAATCACGCAGATATCCCCCAGAAAAATTCTCTCAAGTGTTTGATTTGTTGGGGTCAGGCGCCGGGCCCATCGTGCTCACTGGAGACACCTCAGAGCGGGAACTTGTGCGCGCCATTAAACGTGGCTGCAAAGGGGCTGCGCGATTGGTCGACATGACCGGACAACTGAGCCTGGGCGAGCTGGCTTGCCTGATACAGCAAGCTGATGTGCTGTTGACGAACAACACGGGGCCGGCCCATCTGGCAGCGGCGCTGGGAACTCCGGTGGTAGACCTATACGCCCTGACTAACCCGCAACATACGCCATGGCAGGTGGCCCAACGAGTGCTTTATTACGACGTGCCCTGCAAATGGTGCTACCGCAGTGTTTGTCCGGAAGGACACCATCTGTGCCTGCGCGGTGTTTCTCCAGAGCAGGTTCATTCGGCGGTTATCGAACTCTTGGAAGAGCGTCGCAACCAAGCTCGCGGCGAATTGGCAGGCGTGGCCTGAGACAAGGAGTCTACATGCTGACATTGGGCATTAATGCGACCTTTCACGATTGCTCTGCCGCACTGGTGGCAGACGGGCAAGTCGTAGCGGCCGCGGAAGAGGAACGTTTCACTCGTATCAAACATGGCAAGCGTCCCGTACCGTTTTCCACTTGGCAGTTGCCCTACAACGCCATCGACTTCTGTCTATCGGAAGCGCAGTGCGACCTCGAGGACGTGGATCACATTGTCTACGCTTTTGACCCGAATCAGCTCAAGGACGATATCGCGCCGAAAGGACGTATTGAACTTCCTTTGGAACCATCGGCAAACTGGAAGGGAAAGGGCTCGCCCTGGGATGGCTTGTTCCTGTCCTATATCGTGAATGCGCCGAGGCAGCTCATTGACGGCGTTCCGCTGCATCTGCAGAAGCGGTTCAGGTCGGACACCTTGTCCCATGTGGTGGCACGATGGCAGTTCCTGGAGCACCACCTTTGTCATGAGGCCAGCGCCTTCCTCGCTGCTCCCTTCGAAGAATCGGCAGTGCTGACGATGGACGGGCGTGGCGAGCGCACCACCACCAGCTACGGGCATTTCACTAGCGGGGAGTACCGACGGCTCAAGCAGATCCTTCTGCCGCATTCGCTGGGCCTTTTGTACGAGGATCTCACCCGCTACCTCGGCTTTCTTCATTCTTCGGATGAATACAAGGTCATGGCGCTGGCTTCCTATGGCAAGCCTGAGTTCCTGAATGCATTCCGTGAAGTTTTGCGCAGCGATGGCGACGGCGGCTACGTTATGCAGCCCTGCAACTGGGAAGCCGTTTTCGGGCCCGCAAGGGTGCCGGGCTCCGACTTCACCCAGCGGCATATGGATATCGCCCACTCTCTGCAAAAAGTGCTGGAGGAAACGGTATTGGAAATGGTGCACTGGCTGCACGAACAGACCGGTGCGGACAAGCTCACCATGGCTGGTGGTGTCGCGTTGAACTGCGTGTTGAATTCGCGCGTGGCAGATGAGGGCCCATTCAAGCAAGTATGGGTGCAGCCGGCAGCAGGCGACGCCGGGACGGCTCTTGGCGCCGCGCTATGGGCGGACCGGCAGAAGGCCTCGCGTGAGACGCGAGGCTGGGCCATGCAACATGCCTATCTTGGCCCTGCCTATAGTGACGAGGAGATCGGTAGTTTCCTGCGGCGTTCCGGTGTCCGTCATAGGAAGCTTGACGATGTGGCTGCGACAGCCGCCTCGCTTCTGGCTGAAGAACGTGTGATTGCCTGGTTCCAGGGAGCCATGGAGTTTGGGCCCAGGGCCTTGGGGGCACGTTCCATTCTGGCCTCTCCTCGGGACGCCGCCATGCAGGCTCGCTTGAACGAGCTGAAGGATAGAGAAGACTTCCGTCCGGTGGCACCAGTGGTGCTGGCCGAGCGAGCACATGAGTGGTTCGATAACCGGGGCCGGGGGCAGATTGAAGCCCCCTTCATGCTGTTTGTATTTGATGTGCTTCCTGACAAAGCACAAGCAATTCCGGCTGTGAGGCACACCGACGGCACGGCCCGCGTCCAGACGGTCCGGGCCCAGCAGAACCCTCTGCTGCACCGCCTTCTCACAGAGTTCGAGGCCTTGACCGGGGTGCCGGTGCTGGTCAATACCTCCTTCAATACGCGGGGCGAGCCGGTGGTCTGCAGTCCGCGCGATGCACTGGAATCATTCTGGACATCACCCATCGATGCCTTGGTGATAGGCAGCTATCTGGTGGAGAAAGAGGCATGAAACCGAAGCCGGCCGTAAGTGTCGTGGTGCCCACGTATCGGCGGCCTGATCTGCTGAAGCGGTGCCTGAACGCCCTGCTGAAGCAAACCCTTGCGGCCGACGCATACGAAATCATTGTTTGTGACGATGGTCCCAGTGCGGCGGCGCGTGAAGTGTGCCGTGATGCGGCAGCGATAGCTCGCCCGGGCCTGGTTATCCACTATCTGGAAATCCGCGCCACACAGGGGCCAGCCGGGGCGCGTAATCAGGGGTGGCGGCATGCCTCGGCTCCGGTCATCGCGTTTACAGATGATGACACCTTACCCGATCCTGCATGGCTGGAAGCCGGTCTCAACGCGTTGTCTCCCGAGTTTGCTGCGGTGACGGGAAGCATCATCATGCCCCTACCTGCACGCCCCTCCGATATTGAGCTGGATGCCGCAGGGCTGACCAGGGCTGAGTTCGTGACGGCCAACTGCTTTATTCGCCGCCATGTTCTTGAGGCACTGGGAGGGTTCGACGAACGTTTCAGCATGGCATGGCGGGAAGATTCAGACCTGCATTTCAGCCTGTTGGAAGGGGCCTACCGTATCGCTCGGGCGCCAGAGGCGCTGGTGGTGCATCCGCTCCGACCCATGCCGTTTGCTGCGGGCATCGGGATGCAGAAGAAGGTCATGTTTGATGTGCTGTTGTATCTCAAGCACCCCGCGCTCTATCGAGAGCGGATTCGTCCCGCGCCACCTTGGCTATACCTGTTCATCAGTGGGCTGGTGCTTGCCGCAGTAATTGCTTTGCTGGCCGGCCAGCTGCTGCTGGCTTTGGGGCTCGCGCTGGGCTGGTTGGTGGCAACACTGGCTTTTTTCACATGGCGTTTGCGTCGCAGTGCGGCCACCCTGCGCAACGTGGCGGAATTGCTGCTTACATCTGCATGCATTCCTCTTCTTTCCGTTTATTGGCGGCTTGCAGGAGTACGTCGCTTTGGGGTGGCCCTGCCATGATGTGCTCCGAGCCTCGCTCTGACCTTGAAGGACGCAGTGTCGCGCGCCCCTGGGCGGCAGAGCTAGGGCAAGTCTCCCGCTTGGCGGTGTTTCGCGCTCTGAATCTAGGTGACATGCTCTGCTTTGTCCCGGCGTTGCGCGCCATTCGCGCAGCTTGGCCTGAAGCCCATATCTGCCTGATCGGGCTGGAAAGTGCACGACCGGTGGTCGAGCGGTTTCCGGAGCTCGTCGATGAACTCATCCTGTTTCCCGGCGACCCGGCATTCCCTGAAAAGCCTGTTGCCCACGACGCATTGCCTGGGTTCTACCGAGACATACGCTCCCGGAGGTTCGATCTGATCCTGCAGATGCACGGCAGCGGGCCGCAGTCCAACGATATTGTCGGCCGCATGCAGCCCAAGCAATGGGCCGGTTTCATCCCTGCCGGTGCAGCAGCCGAACCCCACCTGCTTCCCTGGCCCGACACATTGCATGAAGTGCATCGCTATCTTGCTTTGCTGCAGCACCTCGGCCTCGCGGCCGAGGACGACGGCCTTTCCCTGCCCGTCTCGGCGGAGGAAGAGCAGGCCGCCAAGTTGCTCGCCCTTCGATATGGCTTGCAGTTGGAGCGCACGGTATGCATTCACGGCGGCGCCCGACTCGCATCGAGGCGCTGGCCACTGGAGCGGTACGCCCAAGTCGCACGCAGCCTGGGCATGGAAGGGTGGCATATTGCGCTGACTGGCAGCGAGGAAGAGGGGCCCCTCGCCAGTCAGCTTCAACGTATGGCTGCGGGGGCGGGGATCAAGGTGGAGGTGCTCTGTGGACAGACACCTCTGGGGGTGTTAGCTGCTTTGATTCGTAAGTCCCGACTGTTGATTTGCAATGACACCGGCATTTCTCACGTGGCCGCTGCCGTGCAAGCTGCCAGTGTGGTGATCGCTTCCGGTAGCGATGTGCGCCGATGGGCGCCATTGAATGAAAGGCTGCACACTGTGCTGCATAGCGACCCGCCGTGCCGGCCCTGTGCATACGATGTATGCCCGGTGGGACATGTGTGCGCCTTAGGAGTGCACGTGGATCAAGTAATGTACGAGGCTCACAACCGATTGTCAGCGTCTGACGACGGCCCAAAAGCCATGGCACATACCAGCTACGCTGGGGCGGGAGCACGCGTATGACTGCGCAAACAGGGCAGTCCTTGCCTCGACCTTCCCCAAAGCGGAGGCTGCGGATCCTGACCTGGCATGTGCACGGCAATTATCTTTATTCCCTGACCCAGCTGGAACACGAATTCATTATCCCCGTCACCTCCGATAACAGGCCGTCATATTCCGGCTTGGGCGACAAAATTCCATGGGGAAAGAACGTTCACATGGTCGATGCAGACAAGCTGCGCGAGCAGGAGCTGGATTGCATCATCTACCAGTCGCGACAGGCTTTCGAAGAAGACAGGCATTTGTTGCTGACCGAGCAGCAAATAAAGCTACCTTGTATATACATAGAGCATAACCCGCCGGAACCTCACCCCACCAACACGCAGCACTTCTTTCGACATGAACAGGGGATACTTGTTCATGTTACGCACTACAACGCACTCATGTGGGACAGTGCCGGCATGCCGGTCGCTGTCGTTGAGCATGGTGTCCCAGATATTGATGGCGTGCAATATTCTGGGGAGTTAAAGCGGGGCATTGTGGTCATTAATCATCTGGGCCGTCGGGGCCGCAGAGTCGGTGCCGACATTTATGACTGGACGCGGGCCCAACTGCCCTTGGAACTAATCGGCATGGGTTCGGAGTCCATTTCCGGCGGGCTTGGCGAAGTTCCGAATATGGACGTACCCGCCCATGTGGCCCGATACCGTTTCTTTTTTTCGCCCATACGCTACGCCAGTCTGGGGCTCTCACTAGTTGAAGCCATGCTGGCCGGGGTGCCTGTGCTGGGCATTGCGGCAACTGAGCTCAACCAAGTCATTCGTAACGGCATCAACGGATATGTCGACACAAAACCCAGTGTACTGGTGGAGGTCGGGCAAGAGCTTCTCCAAGACCCCGGGTTGGCACGCAAATGGGGCGCCGAAGCCCGGCGAACTGCGCGCGAGCGTTTCAGCATCCAGCGGTTCGTTGCGGACTGGGACCGGGTGCTGGAAGAATTAATGGAGGCGTCAAATGGCAGCCCGAGAACATAGCGTCAATACCTTCCTGGTGGCTGGCGGAGCCGGGTTTCTGGGTGCCCATTTGTGTCGCAGCTTGCTGCAGCAGGGGCACAGGGTGATTTGTCTGGACAGCTTTGTCACAGGCTCCCCGCAGGCAGTGAGCGACATGCTTGCCCACCCCGGCTTTGAGCTGATCGAGCATGACATTATTGACCCTTTGCCCGAGACTCTTCACCCGACTCACATCTTCAATCTGGCCTGCCCTGCTTCACCCAAGCGTTATCAGGAAGATCCCATTTTCACCTTGCGCACCTGCGTGCTCGGCTCGAACAACCTGCTGGAGTTGGCGGTTACCTGCAACGCCAGAATCCTGCAAGCGTCCACCAGCGAAGTCTATGGCGATCCGGAGCAGCATCCGCAACATGAGAATTACCACGGCAATGTGAACCCGGTTGGGACGCGCTCCTGCTACGACGAGGGTAAGCGCTGTGCAGAAACCCTGTTCGTTGAATTTCAACGGGTGCGGGGCGCGCGGGTGAAGATTGCCCGTATCTTCAATACTTATGGTCCCGGCATGGCGCCTGACGATGGCCGAGTGGTGTCGAATTTCTTTGCGCAAGCCCTTACCGGGCGCGCGCTCACGGTGTATGGCGATGGCAGTCAAACGCGATCGCTTTGCTATGTCGATGACATGGTGGAGGCCCTGCAAAGACTGATGGCAAGCCCTGAAGATTTTGTGGGCCCGGTAAATCTGGGGGGGACTGAAGAGATCACCGTATTGCAGATCGCTCACATGGTACGAGAGCTGGTCGGGCATGATGTGCCCATTGTTTTCCGGCCACTGCCGTCAGATGACCCCTGCGTGCGTCGGCCAGATACAGGGTTGGCTCAGGAAAAGCTGGGTTGGAAGCCGGAAATACCGTTACGGCTTGGACTGGCCCACACCTACGAATACTTTTGCCGTTCCATGGGCAATGTGGAAGGGAACGCCGCCTCCCTGCGGGCGAACGACTCACTTTCAGTCGGAGGAGCCGCCTTGTGAATGGGCAGCACCATCAATCCATGGGCGGCCAAGCTGTCCGTGTCATACAAACCGCGACCATCGAATATCAGCCGGCCGCGTAGTTGACTCGCCAACGCCTGGAAGTCGGGTTGGCGAAATTCTTCCCACTCTGTCATCAACACCATTGCGTCGGCGTCCTCGCAGGCTGACAGGGCACTTTCGTGAAAGCTCACAGGTGTGGCTTCCAGCGCTGCGCGGGCGGCTTGGTTCGCCACGGGGTCGTACGCCTTCAGGCAGGCGCCGTCTTCGTGCAGCAAACGAATCAGTGCGAGGCTGGGCGCTGCGCGTACATCGTCAGTACCGGGCTTGAACGACAGACCCCATATGGCGAGCGTGCGTCCTCGCAGTTGCCCCCTGAACTGCGCCTTGATCATCCTACGCATTTTCTCAATTTGATGTTGGTTCACACTACGCACACTTTGGAGCATGGCCGCCGGCTCGCCAACACCGTTGGCCAACTGGATCAAGGCTTGTAAATCCTTGGGCAAACAGCTTCCGCCGTAGCCAACCCCCGGATTCAGATACGTGCCGCCTATGCGCGGGTCCGTTCTGAGCACAGGCAAGATGTGTTTCATGTCTGCGCCCAGCGCCCCGGCTATGCCCGCCAGTTCGTTCACCATCGATATTCGCGCCGCCAACATGGCGTTGCAGGCGTATTTCGCAAATTCGGCACTCCGGCGGTCCATACAGATAAGACGCCTTCCATTCTCGGAAAAGGGGGCGTAAAGCCGGGCCAGTGTCGATGCTGTTTCTGGATCGTGGGTTCCGATGACGATGCGATCCGGCTGGCGAAAATCACGTACGGCTCGACCTTCGGCAAGAAACTCTGGGTTTGATGCTACCTTTACCGAGATTTGCCCGGGCCTGGTGAGGCGAGCCTCATTCAACATGGCCTCGATCCGGTCAGACGTTCCAACCGGCACCGTGGATTTGATGACCACGATGCATTCCTCAAAAGCGGTGTCTGCCAATTCGCGTACGCACAGCATAAGATTGTCCAGGTTGGCATTTCCATCTTCCTGTGCGGGGGTGCCGACACAGAGAAACACGCATTCTGCGCCAGGCATGGCGCGGCCGATAGCGGACTCGAACTTCAGGCGTCCTGCCGCGCATTGTTCGACAAGCACGTCCTGCAGCTCTGGCTCATGAAACGGTAGACGCCCTTCGCGCAGGGCAGCGAGTTTGCGGACGTCATGGTCTACACAGACCACTTCATTGCCTGCTTCGGCCAGACAGCAGCCGGTAACCAAGCCCACATACCCCGAGCCGATGATGACGAGTTTCATGGGATTCCCGATGCAAAGAGGTGGAGGAAGTCAGCGGCAATCGGCGTACCTGTTCGGATTCGAAGACGTTTGAGGGACTGAGCCGTTCAGCATGCGGCGATTTCCGTTTTCCACACTGCCTGCAGCATGGTTAGGGTTGTCAGACCCACCACCTGGCGGGCTCGCAAAAGTCGCGGCATGTGCCTAACAGTGGCTGCTAGGACTTGGCCGCGCTCAGCGCCGTCCAGCTGAGAGAGAACATCACGGATGCGCCGTGCAGCAACGGGCCATGGAAGCCTGAGGCAAGCCGTCCATATGGCATTGCGCGCCACCAGCCTGCGCCGCAGTGTGCTGTCGCGGTTTAAAGAGGGCCGATGATGCACCAGCAGGGCAGGAGCGTAGGCAATGCGCCAGCCGGCCTCAAGAATATCCATGGCCAGCAGGGCTTCCTCACCACCGATGAAAAAGGGCGGCCAATAACCGCCACACTGTCTGAAGGCTTCGGTCCGCATGATGTTGGCACCTGCCATGAAGCCGGTGAGCATCGGGCCCACGCCCTCCACTTCGGGAAGTGGGCTGGCCTGCATGATGTTGCAAGCTGGGTCCAACCGCTGGTCAGGTTCGACCAGTATGCGGGCGCTGAGCACGGCAAGCTTAGGATTGTTTTGCAGAATTGCCGCTGCGCGTTTCAGCGAGCCTGGTGCCCACCAGGTGTCGTCGTCGCTGAAGGCAACAAAGGGCGTGGTTACCTGCTCCACTCCCAAGTTACGCCCCGCCGCTCCCTTATTGCTCGGGCTCTGCACCAGGCGAACTTGCGGATGCCGGCGGCGCACAAATTGCACGGTGTCGTCGCTGCTGCCATTGTCAACGACGATGATCGGCGGGTTTTCGGGCAAGGCTGTCAACTGATGTAGACAATGCTCGAGTTCCTGCCTTCGGTTGTACGTCAGCACAACGACCGTGACAGCATCTGCTGTTTCGGCAGCTGCATTCACAGTATCTCCAGGTTTTGGTGCAGCAGCCAATACTGCTCTTCGTGTTGCATGATGGCGGCGCCATCCTGGTGCCCCAAGCCGCGGAACTGGCTGCGATAGGCTTCCACCGCCTCCCGCTTGCGGCCCGGTACCAAGTTCAACCGTATGGGCTCGCATTCCACGCCCCGGTCCGCCAGCTGCTGCGTTCGGTGGGCAACCGTATCGGCATTCTTGTTATACGGGATATCCGCGTACGCAAGCCAACGCACTCCCCGGACACGATGTTGCAGCTGAAGGAGGGCGTCCGCCACCAGCAAATGATCGGCGTGGAACAGGCCCAGCGGGGTGCAGACGCTGTCAGGTCGAAATTCACGAATGCAGGACAGCAGCGTATCGCTCAGCAAGTCCATGCTGTTGCGCTCGGATTGCAGATACTGGCCGTCCAGGAAGGCGATATCTACACCCTGTGCGCGGAGGATGTCCAGAGCTTGCTGGTTCTCCTCGCATCGGGTCTGCATGGCTTCCTCCGCGCTGGAGAAGCCACAGCGTGTGTCCCAATCTGTCGCGCGCTGCCGAGGATCATCGGGAACGGCCGTGCAGACCGTCACGACGACGCTTTCCGGCACCGCGGACAGCAGGTGGCCGCAGCTGAATACGGCGTCATCATAATGGGGTGAGACAACCATGACGCGGCCAAGCACATGGGCGGTCAGCTCGGGTCCCTCGGATCCTTCGGCGGATGATGGTCTGGACGGCATGAACGGTGCTGGACGATATGTGGGAGTCAATATGGCAGCAAGCCATGCGCCCGCACCATGCTTGCCAGCGCCCTAGGCACAGGGTTTAACATCGAATGTCAGGCACTCGCATGTCAAACTGATAGAGGAATAACGGATGAGCACGATTACAGCTTACGGAGCCCTGGCAGGCGACCAGCCAATCAAGCCCCTGCAAATCACTCGGCGCGCCCCGGGCCCGCACGATGTGCAGATCGCCATCGAATACTGTGGAATTTGCCACTCCGATCTCCACCAAGTGCGTTCGGAGTGGGCTGGCACGCTTTATCCCTGCGTTCCCGGCCACGAGATAGTGGGGCGCGTCACGGCCGTGGGCGGGCATGTCAGCCAGTTCAAGGAAGGCGACCTCGTGGGGGTCGGCTGCATCGTTGACAGTTGCCAGCACTGCGAGGAATGCGAGGAAGGCTTCGAAAATTACTGCGATGCCATGGTGCCCACCTATAACGGGCCCACTGAAGACGATCCTGGGCACACGCTAGGCGGGTACGCCCAGCAGATTGTGGTGCACGAACGCTATGTTTTGCGCATCCGTCATCCCGAGTCGCAGCTGGCAGCCGTCGCGCCCTTGCTGTGCGCGGGCATTACGACCTATTCGCCGCTGCGGCACTGGCAGGCGGGCCCTGGCAAGAAGGTGGGGGTGGTCGGTATTGGCGGGCTGGGACACATGGGCATCAAACTGGCCCGCGCGATGGGTGCGGATGTCGTGGCCTTCACCACGTCCGAGTCCAAGCGCGATGCTGCAACAGAACTCGGGGCGCACGAAGTCGTCGTTTCCAGAAACGCTGAGGAAATGGCCGCCCACAGAGGCAGCTTCGACTTCATTTTGAATACAGTGGCGGCGCCACATCAGCTCGACGATTACCTTGTCCTGCTAAAGCGCGACGGCGTGTTGGGCCTGGTGGGCGCGCCGTCCAGCCCGCACCCCTCACCCAATGTGTTTAACCTGATCATGAAGCGCCGCAGCATTGCGGGTTCACTGATAGGCGGTATTCCGGAAACCCAAGAGATGCTGGATTTCTGCGCGGAACACGGTATCGTGGCCGACATCGAGCTCATACGTGCGGAGCAGATTAACGAGGCCTACGAACGCATGTTGCAGGGCAAGGTGAAGTATCGCTTCGTCATCGACATTGCAACCATGGCGCCTTGATTACGAGGAAAGCCGGACACACTCCATGTTTGCCCCTACGCTGTACAACATTCGAGTGGGGCCGTTAAGGTCTCACTCCTGAACTTCTTCCACCGAGCTGAGCTGGTTGTCCTTGAAGTGCAGATTGAAGCCAATCAGGCCAGTGCGCCGCTCCAAGTCAAGTTCCATAACGCCGCCTTCCAGCTTTGCATGCTTGACCTTGGCTGACCTGCCATCCAGCCACGCACGCACGGCCACTTTTTGA
>JAJUJD010000140.1 GCA_029267315.1 Alcaligenaceae bacterium | reverse complement strand
TTCTGAGAGCCGAACATGGTCCCGAGCCGCCCGAAACCCGTGATGACTTCATCTGCGACCACCAGGACGTCATACTTACGGCACACTTTCTGAACCTTGTCCCAGTAAGTCTCGGGCGGAATAATGACTCCACCTGCGCCCATCACGGGTTCGCCAATAAAGGCAGCGACGGTATCCGGGCCTTCCTTCAGGATGAGGGCTTCGAGCTCATCCGCCATGCGTGTAGCGAAGTCGGCTTCACTCTCCCCTTCCCTGCCTTCACGGTAAAAATGCGGGCAGCTAACGTGCTTCATTTGCGGTAATGGAAGGTCGAAGCCCCGATGGTTGGGTGCCAGGCCTGTGAGGCTGGCCGAAGCGACCGTCACACCATGGTAGCCCCTGTTGCGCGCGATGATTTTCTTCTTCTCGCTACGGCCAAGGGCGTTGTTGTAATACCAGACCATCTTGATTACGGTGTCATTCGCCTCTGACCCTGAATTGGTAAAGAAGGCGGCCCGCATTTTCCCTTCCGTAAGCTGCACCAGCTTTTCCGCCAGTTGCACCGAAGGGGTATGACTTTTATGGCTGAAGGTGTGATAGAAGGGCAGCTTCGCCATCTGGCGAGTCGCCGCATCAACCAGGCGTTGTTCGTTGAAGCCGACCGCTACGCTCCATAGCCCGGCCATGCCTTCAATATACTTATTACCTTGGTCGTCAAACACATAAATGCCTTCCCCGCGATCAATAATGCGGGGACCGACCTGCTCATGCTTCACGGCATTGGTGTAGGGGTGCAGGTGGTGCGTGATGTCGCTCTGACGCAGATTCGTTTGAGTGCTCATTTAGTCGTTTTCCAGCTGATGGGCTATCGTGCCCTTTATACAAGAGCTTCGATGAGGAAGGGTCCCTTGCGCGACATTGCGGCTCGCAAGAGGTCGACAAACGTTGCGGCATCCTCTGCCCGAGCCGCTTCCACACCCATGCCGCGCGCCATGCTCACCCAGTCGAGGGACGGTGTATCAAGATCCAGCATGCGACGCGCGTTGCGTCCTGGCTCTCCCGCACCCATCATGCGCAGTTCGTTCTGCAAAATGGCGTAACGGCGATTGGCAAAAATGACAGTAACGACATCCAGTCCTTCCCGCGCCTGAGTCCACAGACCTTGAAGCGTGTACATCCCGCTGCCGTCGGCCTGCATCAGGATCACTTTCCGGTCAGGACACGCAACGGCCGCACCTGTTGCCAGAGGAATGCCAATGCCGATGGCCCCGCCAGTTATCTGCAGAAAGTCATGTGGTGCCGCATTCCAAGTCCATTTGAAGGAGTCACGACCGGAACTGACCGACTCATCGCAGATCACGGCGTTTTCCGGGCATAGTGCACCAATGGCCTGAATGGCCGCGCTGGCGTCCAAACTGCCGGTTGGCAGTTCCAGCTCTCCGCGTTCGGCCAGCTGAACGGCTTGTGAAGAAGCCCCTACGGCTTCCGCCAGCTGCTCCAGCGCAGACGGCAGGTCGTGTGTGGGTGGCGCCAAAGTAATCACTTCACAGCCTTCCGGAATGAGCACGGTTTGTTTGCCAGGATAGGCGAAGAACGCCACTGGCACACGAGAGCCGACCAAGATGAGCTGTTCGGTGCCCTCAAGCGCTTTGAGGGCAGCGTCCACGGCGAACGGTACGCGTTCAATGGGCACCCGGCCGGCTCCGCGCTCAATTCGGCCGTTGGCCTGCTGAGCCATGAGCCGTGCGCCAGTTCGGGCTGCCACCTTGGCTGCCATTTCCAGCGGCCCCGCCCTGAGCGCCTTACCTGACAGCAGAATGACGGTTTTGCGGCCATTGCGCAGCCGGGCCGCGACATGCTCGACAGTGGACTGGTCAACTTGCGGCGAGGGCAAAACGCGTGCTTTATGCAGCCCCGGTACAGCGGGCTGCCAAGCCGCATCTGCCGGCAGAATCAGGGTGGCGACACCGCCTGGCTCTGCCCGCGCCGCTTCGATTGCAGCGGCCGCTGCCGGCGAGACATCGTCTGCGGAGCGGATGCGGTGCACCCAATTGGACATGGGCCGAGCCAGGCTTTCGATATCGCTATGCAGGGGTGCATCGTTCTTAAGATGATGCGTGGCGTGTTCGCCCACCACGTTGACCATGGGCGTATTGGCCCGCCGCGCATTGTGCATGTTGGCCAGGCCGTTAGCCATACCCGGACCAAGGTGCAGCAAGGTGGCGGCGGGTTTGTCGGCCATGCGGGCATACCCGTCGGCCGCTCCGGTGACCACTCCTTCAAAAAGCCCCAGCACACAGCGCATTTCCGGACGACGGTCCAGCGCTGCGACGAAGTGCATTTCGGAAGTTCCAGGGTTGGCGAAGCACACATCAATGTCGTTCGCCAACAGCGTGTCGCAGAGCATGTCCGCGCCATTCATCGTCTCAAGCTTGTTCACCTAAACACCTTTACCTATCGAATTACGCCACGCTCATTGCGTGGAAATATTGCGTTCCTTGACCAGGGTGCTCCAGCGCTCGCGTTCTTCCTGTTCAAACTTGCGCAGGTCTTCGCCAAACAAGTTGCCCGCCTGAGCGCCCAGGGTCTGGAAACGCTCCTGCACCTCTTTGGAGGCCAGTGCCTGGCGAGCGGCATCCGTCAGTTTGTTCAGCGCTTCCTCGGGCGTGCCCTTCGGAGCGTACAGCGCGAACCATGCCGTTACGGAAAAATTCGGCACGGCGGTTTCCGCCACGGTCGGAACGTCTGGTACAGAGGGGGAACGTTCCGCAGACGTGACCGCAATTCCGCGCACCTTGGAACCATCCTTCAATTGCGCAAGCGTGCTGGGAAGATTGTCCAGCAGCACATCCACCTGTCCGCCAATGAGGGCGGGCATGGAATTGGCGACGCCCTTGAAAGGCACGTGCAGCATTTCGACATTCAACACTTGCTCAAGATAGGCGCCCGTGAGATGGACAGACGACCCCACCCCCGGAGATGCATAGCTCAGTTTGCGCGTTTTGGCAGCTTCAACCAGATCCTGCATGCTCTTGATGTCAGACGCAGCATTCACCGCGATGACGTTTGGCGTGGACATGACCAGGGCGATGGGCTCGAAATCCTTGGTCGGGTCAAAAGCCATGTCCTTGTACAGGAACTGGTTGATGGACTGCGTGCCGATCGTGCCCATACCGATGGTGTAACCATCAGCCTTAGCGCGCGATACGGCTGCCATGCCGATATTGCCGCCCGCCCCGGCGCGGTTGTCCACCACGATGGATTGGCCCAGCGCCTTCTCCATGGCTTGAGCCATGGTGCGCGCTGCGATGTCTGTGGTTCCGCCCGGGGGAAATGGAACCACCAGCGTCACAGGCTGCGCCGGAAAACTGGCCGCCTGCACTGCACCTGCTGCAACCAGCGCCAGCACGGAAGCGCGCAGGCCGAGGCCGAGAATGCCGCGAGTCTGAGCACCTAGTTTTTTCATGTTGTCTCCTCGTGGTTGAAGTTGTGCTGCAAGGTATCTGTCAATAACCGACTGCCTGCCCGTCACGTCGCGGGTCCGACGCCGCGATATAACCGCCTTCTGGCAGGCGTTGGATGATCTGAGCTGAACCGAAATCGAGACTGTCAGCCGGGCGCGGGTCTAGCGTATGACCGCGTTCACGCAACAATTCCAGCACGGCGGCCGGTGTGTGCGCCTCCAGCATCACCCGGGGGCCCGCTTCTACCCTGAACCGCGGCGCATCAACTGCTGCCTGAGGATTCCTGTTCAGATCGACCAACTGCTGCATCATTTGCAAATGGCCTTGAGCCTGCATATTGCCACCCATCACGCCAAAACTGGCAAAAGGTTTACCCTGACGCGTGATAAAGCCCGGGATGATGGTGTGCATTGGCCGACGACCCGGCCCGACACGATTGCGATGCTGCGGGTTGAGCGAGAAGCTGCGGCCACGGTTATGCAAGGCGATGCCTGTGCCCGGCACGACCACGCCAGAACCGAAACCGTGATAGTTGGACTGGATGAAGGAGACCATCATGCCTTCGGAGTCAGCTGCGGTCAGGTACACCGTACCACCCTGCCCCGGCAGACCCGGCGCTGCATCCACCGCCTTCTGCGGGTTGATGAGCGCCGCGCGCCGACGCAGATAATCCTTATCCAGCAGCTGGCTCGTGAGTTCACCCATGGTGGCCGGGTCGCCTACGTGCTCGTGCAGGTCGGCAAAAGCGAGCTTCATGGCCTCTATGGACATGTGGAACAGGGAATGAGGGTCACCATCGGTAGGCGGGTCGAAATTGTCCAGCATGCCCAGGGCCATCAAGGCCGCAATGCCTTGTCCATTAGGCGGAATTTCATGCAAGGCAAAATCACCGCGATAGGACATCGAAATCGGTTCCACCCAGTCGCAGCGATGGGCGGCCAGGTCTTCCCGTGTAATTGCCCCACCGGTTTCTTGAGCGAAGCGAGCGATGCGGTCTGCAAGTTCGCCCTCGTAGAAATCCCGACCCAGCGTGTCGGCAATGCGCTGCAAGGTTGCCGCTTGCTCGGGAAACCGCCACACGGAGCCTGGCGCGGGCGCTGCGCCCTGCGGCAGAAAGGCTTGAGCGAACCCGGGCTGGTCCTTCAACAGGGGAGCCTGGCCCGCCCATTGTCGCGCGATCGTCGGAGACAGAGGAAAACCAGCACTCGCATAATGAATCGCCGGCTCGAACAGTTCCGCGAAAGGTAGCCTGCCAAACTTTTGGGAAAGCTCGGCCCAGCCTGCCACCTGACCGGGAACGGTCACCGTATCCCAACCGATTTCCGGCATGCTGCTACGGCCGGCAAAGTATTCCGCCGTCCAGGCTTGTGGCGCCCTGCCCGATGCATTCAAACCATGTAGCCTGCCTTTGTCCCAGATAAGTGCAAAGGCGTCTCCGCCGATGCCGTTCATTACCGGTTCCACCACAGTCAGCGTGATGGCGGCTGCCAGCGCGGCATCCATTGCGTTGCCGCCCTTTAGCAGCATGCGCAGCCCTGCTTGAGCAGCTAGCGGCTGAGAGGTTGCGACGACATTTCCGGCGAGCACCGGCATGCGCCGGCTCAGATGGGGAAATTCCCAATAAGATTGAACTGACATCTTGGAGTCTCGGTAATGGAAAAAAAGGGCGCCGGAGCGCCCGAATTACTGAATGGCAATGTTGGCGCGCTGTACCAGCGATTCAATGATGGGCAGTTCCTGTTTGATCTGCCTTGACAGCGCGGCGGGGCTGCCGTCGGAAGGCTCGATACCCATCACCAGCATCCGGCGTCGCACCTCTTCATCGGCCAGCGTTTCCTTCAATGCTTTGCCAATCACTTCGGTATGGCTCTGCGGGGTTCCGGGCGGTGCCACCAAGGTGAACCAGGCGGTCATCTCGTAGCCGTTGTAGGACTCCGCGACAGTAGGAAGATTGGGCAAGGAAGACATGCGCTGGCTGCTGGTAATCGCATGCAGGTTCACCTTGTCGCCTTCGACTTGCGGCATACCTGTGGATACCATGTCGAAGAACAGATCGACATCGCCGCTGATTAACTGTGGCAAAGCCTGTGTAGACCCCTTGAAGGGCACATGGAGAAGCTCGATGTCAGCCACTTTCTGGAAGTATTCCGCTGCCAGATGGGAAGACGTGCCGGAACCGAAAGATGCAATGCTCAAAGAGCCAGGATTCTTTTTGGCGGCATCAACGACGTCGGCCAGAGATTTGAACCCGTGCTTTTTGCTGGAAAGCAGAACCATGGGCCCCACGCCAATCATCCCGATTGGGGCAAACGCGTCGGGGTCATAGGAAAGGGTTTTAAACAGGAAGCGGTTGGTGACGAGAGTGGAGTTGGTGGCGAGCAATATGGTGTAGCCATTTGGCTCAGCCCGCATCACCTGCGAGGCACCGATGGTCGTTGCCGCACCCGCCCGATTTTCCACAACCACGGATTGCCCCAACTTGCTGGACATGTGTTCGGCCAGCAAGCGCGCCAAACCGTCGGTTGCACCGCCAGCGGGGAACGGCGTGACCATGGTGATGGCGCGCTCTGGGTATGCGGCCGCCGCCGGGGCTGCCACCAAGGCTGCAAGCACGCCTGCGACTGCAAGCTTCAACGTCTTTTTGAACATGACTATCTCCGAGAGCTGATGAGAGGAAGCTAGAAAATTTTTGGTGCAGCCGGCCTGAATTCCGTATAATGGAATTCAATCCTGTTTTCGTTAAAGAAAATATATCTGAGGGGGACTGCGAATGCAATCGAAAACCGAAAATGGCGTTCCGCCGGTAGAACGGCGGCCTGCACGGCGCAAGCGGTCAGTGGACACTTCCGCGCGCACCTCCCCTGATTTTGTCGAGGCGCTGGCGCGTGGGCTGAGCGTGCTGAAATGCTTTGAACCGGGCGTGCGCTCCCTGGGGAATATTGAAATTGCGGAGCGTACCGGGCTGGCGCGATCGACCGTGAGCCGACTTGTGTACACGCTTCTATCGCTGGGCTATTTGCGTTATGACGCAGAAAGCGGACGCTACTCACCGGGTTATGGCGTACTGGAACTGGGTTTCGGGTGTCTCGCCAATCTTGAAGTGCGCACGCTGGCGCGCCCTTTGATGGAGTCTCTCGCGCGCGAGACGGGCGCGGCGGTTGCACTGGGTACATTCGACGGGCGTGCCATGGTTTACGTGGAGGCTATCCACGGCTCGTCGGCGCTATATCTCAGATTGCCCGTTGGTCACAGAATGGACATGAACAGCACCATGGGCCGCACATACCTGGCCAGTCTGGAAGCAGATGAGCGTGAAGCACTGATGGACTCGTTGGAGTTACCCACCAGCATGGAAAGCATTTTGAACAGGGCGTGTACTGACTTTCGGGAAACTGCCTGCTGCTATGGTATTGGCGATTGGAAACCCGGCATTAATGCGGTGGCGACAGCCTTCAGCGCCATCTCGGGTGAAGGGGTGTTCGTCATGAGCTGCGGCGGCCCGGCAGACCTGCTTCCCGAGGACATTCTGCGCAAGGAAGTCGGCCCTCGCCTCGCCGCCATGGTGAATAAGCTGTCCCTGCCGCGTGCATGAATGGGAAATACCTTCAAAAACGAATTGAGCCCTGCTTAACTGCCCTCTGCCAGGGTTGTAGAATGCAGCTTCGTCTCGTACCGGACACAACAGATGCTTGACCTCATAAACGCTGCCGGCTGGCCGGTTTGGCTCCTGATCTGTACCTCGGTGGTGGGGTTGGCGATCATCATTGAACGTCTGCTCACCTTGCGCAGTGCTCGAGTGCTGCCTCCGCGCCTTTCCAGCCAGGTGCTGGAGATCGTCCGGCAGCGCAACGATGATTCTGAAGCAATTGTTCGCCTGGCGGGCTCTTCTCCATTGGGTCGTGTACTGGCCGAAGTATTGGTAAACAAGCATGAGTCGCCGCAGGGGCGACAAATTGCCGCCGAAGATGTTGGCAAGGACGTTGCGCACCAGCTCAACCGCTACTTGCCTGCCCTCGCTACCATCGCTGTTGTAGCGCCTCTGATGGGCTTATTCGGCACCGTCGTCGGCATGATAGAAATCTTCGGTTCCTACACCCCAACGGGCGGCGATCCGGCGCAACTGGCCCGCGGTATTTCCATTGCCTTGTACAACACGGCGTTTGGAATCATCATCGCCATACCCGCTCTGATATTTCACCGTTATTTCCGAGCAAGGGTGGACCACTTTCTGCATCGCATGGAGCGCGAAGCGAGTGCCCTTAGCCGGCTGCTCGATCGCGGAGCCGTGATATGAACTTCCGCAAGCCGCAGGGCGACGATGAGATCGAGATCAACCTGATCCCGCTCATCGATGTTCTGCTGGTGATTCTCATCTTTCTGGCCGCTACGACTTCCTTCAACCGCTTTCAGCAGCTGAAGCTAACTTTGCCGCGTGCCAGTGCCGAGGCTTTGCAACAAGACGCCATGCGCGTCGCCATCAGCCACGACGGTCTGTATGCCGTACAAGGGCAATTGCTGCCGGGCACCACTGCCACGGATATCAGCGAGGCGCTCCTGCAGGCGCTGACTGTCGATGACAGCGCATCGAAAGAGCGGATACTCATTATTGACGCCGATGCACGAGCACCGCATGCCGCGGTGGTACGCGCCATGGAAGCCGCGCGCATGGC
>JAJUJD010000106.1 GCA_029267315.1 Alcaligenaceae bacterium | reverse complement strand
GGCTGATCTTCGGCTTCGCTGTTGCCACCAAGCCCGAGCCCGGTGCCAGCCCCCTGGCGCGCATGACGGGGCCTTACGTGCCGCCAGGATGGGACTACAACCCTTCGGCCTGGACCCAACGTGTACCCATTGTCGCGCTCGCTCTGGTGGGGCTGTATGTGTCGCGCTATCTGGCGGGTTATCAGATGGGCCATATCGATCATGTTTGGGAGCCCTACTTCATTGGCGACCCGGCCGACCCAAAGAACGGCACTGAAGAAATCATCACCTCCAGCGTGTCGGAGGCCTGGCCGGTGCCGGATGCCGCGCTGGGGGGCTATACCTACATGCTGGAAATCCTGACAGGCATAGTCGGTTCACGTGCGCGCTGGCGCACCATGCCCTGGTTGGTGCTGCTCTTCGGGTTGATGGTGGTGCCGCTGGGCATTGTGTCCATTACTTTTGTGATCATCCAGCCGATTGTGATCGGCACCTGGAGCACGCTGGCGCTGATCGGTGCCGCGGCCATGCTGCTTCAAATTCCGTATTCACTCGACGAACTGTTGGCGGTGCTGCAGTTCATGCGCCGTCGGGTGAAGGCGGGTCGCAGCTTTTTGCGCGTCTTCTTGTTTGGCGATACCGACGATGGCCCGCGGGAGCAACAGATGGACGAGTTCAATCGGGGGCCGGGAAAAGTCCTGGGGGAGATGCTTCAGGGTGGGGTGCATCTGCCCTGGACGCTTTGGTTGGCTGCCTTGGTTGGTGTGTGGCTGATGTTCACGCGGGTGACCATGGGTGCGGAAGGGGGTATGGCCAATGCAGACCATGTCATTGGAGCGTTGGTACTCACCGTAGTGTCGGTGGCAGCGGCTGAAGTCGCGCGGGTGGCGCGCTTTCTGCTCATACCGCTGGGGATGGCCTTGATTGCAACGCCTTTCCTCTATGAAGCTTCGGACCTGCAAATGGCAACGAGCGTGGGCGCCGGAATCGCCTTGATCGGCCTTTGCTTGCCACGGGGCCAAATTCGCGGTCGTTATGGTTTGAAGTCCGGATAAAGATAATATTAATGATCTTTGTCGCTGAAAAGATAATGATGGCTATCTAACACTTGCCGGTTCGCGTATTGGAATGATATGATTAATTATCATTTTTCCGACAAAGATAATCATAATGAGCAATCTGGTCGAGCAACTTGCAAAGGCGCGCCAGGCCCAAGGCCTGACGCAAGCTGAACTGGCCGATAAATCAGGCTTAAGCCGTATGGCGGTTCAGAAGGCGGAATCCGGCTCTACCGACCCGCGCCTTTCCACCTTGGAAGTCATGGCCCGCGCCCTGGGCATGGAAATCATGCTCGTACCCACGGTCATCCGCCGGGATTTGGAACACTTTGTGCAGTCAGGCGGGCGCATGCTGGGGCAGCGTGCTGGCTTGGAAGCCCCCGCCTCGGTAGTCGATAAGGTGCTTGAACGCAAGCCGCGATGAGCACTTTCATCCGTTACCTTCGCATGTATCTGCATACGGTAGATGGCCCGAAA
The DNA here is from genome assembly GCA_029267315.1 of Alcaligenaceae bacterium. Classification (GTDB taxonomy): domain Bacteria; phylum Pseudomonadota; class Gammaproteobacteria; order Burkholderiales; family Burkholderiaceae_B; genus Yanghanlia. The sequence goes on along the minus strand of JAJUJD010000106.1, from coordinate 8,870 downwards.
AGGCCGGTGGGCTACCTATCGCAGTACGGTGACATTTTGCGCGTGTCGTTCGATCGCGACTACATCGATGACACCCAGCGGCCCACACTCTCGCTCAGCTACCGAGGTGCAGACGAGGCTGCCACGCGTGCCATTCTTTCGGCGGCACGTGATGCGCGGCTGACGCGGGCCGATGGTAAATGGCCAAGCTATTTCCAGAACCTGCTGCCCGAGGGGCATAACCGCGAACGGCTGGCGCGCGAACGCGGATGCGGGGTGGACGATGAATTCGAATTGTTGGCGGCGGCAGGGCATGACCTCATGGGGGCTTTGGAAGTGGAGCCTGTGCCAGCACGCGAGGGCATTCCCGATGCCGTGCGTCTTTGGCATACCGCCATGGGGTTAGACGTACTCGAACCCGGTTTCGTGGAGATGCCGGTTGAAGACGCCGCATCCATACCGGGAGTGGTCACCAAATTCTCTGCGGTTCAGGAGGGGCGACGTTACACCATACGCAGGCAGGGCGCGGCTGGTTCCCATATCCTCAAGCTGCCATCTACCCGCCATCCGGATCTGGTCGCAAACGAATACGCGGGCTATCAGTTGGCGCGCGCGGTGGGGTTGAACTGTGCTCATGCGGAACTCATTCCGCGTGAAGCCGCCGATCTGCCGGAGCATTTGCCTTTTGAGCATGTGCTCGCCGTACAGCGTTTCGACCGCCTTGCACAAGGCCGCCGCGTCCACATGGAGGAATTCGTGCAGATCCTTGGCTACGAGCCGCGCCAGAAGTACGGGAAAGGGCTTTTCGAGGATTACCCCGCCATGTTGCGCGTCATTGACCGTCTTTCTGCCGAACCCGCCCGAGATGTCCAGGAATTTGTCAGCCGTTTCGTCGCCTTCATCCTCATGGGCAACACCGACGCACATCTGAAGAACTGGGCCATGGTCTACCCGAACGGGATAGACCCTGTGCTTGCGCCAGTTTACGACCCGGTATGCATCACTGCCTTCTTCGATAGCGTTCCCCCCACCGACTATGGCGTGAACCGTGCGATCGACGCCAAACTGACCGCCTTCGACTGGGGCGACCTGGCCGACTTGCTCAAGCTGTCGCAGGTGCCGCGAGCCTCACGCTTGGTGCAGCTGGCCCGCGCCACGGTAAGCCGCGCTCAGCAGGAATGGCCGGCCCTGCTGGACGCAGCGCCGGAATCCATGCGCAAGGTCATCACCGAGCGGCTGAATGGAGGCGTGGCCCTTACGCGAGGCTAATCCCCGCAAAGGCGGTGCCTTTACGCAAGGCTGACCTGCGGCGTGCGGAACGTGGGGAAGGGCTCCGCGGGATACTGGCCGTGACACCACTTTTCTGCCAGGTCGGTTGCGCGGTAAAACGCGACTCCCGGACGGTCGGCCATCTTCCGAATGAAATCACCCACCACGGCGACACGCGGTAATCGCGTGGAGCCGACATCGCCCCGGGTATGCAGCGTCAGATTGATATAGCCCCCGGCGCAGTACTGTGCATCAGCTTCTTCTGCCCATGCCTTCGCCACCCGGACATCGGTATGCCGGTGAGTATAGAAACTGGCGTCGGTGAGGTACGTGAAGACAGGCAGTTCCACCAGTGTGGCGCCTTCTTCGTTTCGCATGAGGTAGGGTTGATCGTCATCCTGTGCGCTGCTGTCGTAAAGAAAGCCCAACCGTGCCAGCTCGGGCAGGGTCGCTTCTGTCACCAGGCCGTTTATTGCACGCCAACCCACAGGGCGCGTGCCCGTTGCGCGCTCCAGTGCATCCCGTTCCTCCTCCAGCCAGGCCAGCCGCGGTTCACCGCCGGGATCTGTTTTCACTTTGCCGCGCAAGGCAATTTCATGGCCGTCTTTGAGAATGGCCTCCACCGCGTGCGGGTGGCGCAGCGCGTCGTCCGGCGTGAAGAAGAACGTGGCCTTGACCGCGTTCCGGGCGAATTCATCCAACAGACGCCAGACGCCTTCCCTCATTCCATAGCGCCCGTAGGAATGGCGCCCGAACAAGCCGCCTTTGCCCGCGTTCTCCACATCGAGTGATTCCGCATCGACGTTCACCCCAATCACAATCGGGCAATCAACGATTGTTGTGTCCAGGCTCATACTCGCACCTCGTCAAAACTTTGGGGAAACTGATTCACATGCTCAAACAGGTCTATGAGCCGCACAAAATGGACATCTCCATGGCGCTGGATATAGCGCAGGGTTTCCTCGATGGCGCGGGTACGGCTGGGCGTGCCGGAGCCCCAGCCCGCCCGTGGGTGCACCGTGAGCATGAAGAAGCCACCTTCCGCGTAACGGCAGTCGAATTCTTTTTTCCACTGCTCAACAACTTCTGAAACCGGAGTCATGGAGAAGTTGAAGAAAGGAAAATCGTCCAGGCTGTAGGTGTTGTTCGGAATCTCAACCATGTGCTGGCCGTTACCAATATCCAGCATGTAGGGAGTATCCGCATCCTTGTCACTGCTGTCGTACTGGTAACCCAGACTCCTCAAGGTGGGTAAGGTGACGCTGGTTTTTTGACCGGAAGGTGAACGCCAGCCGCGCGGCGCTGTGCCTAGCAGGTCGCTCAGAATGGTATGGGTGAGTGTCAGGCGCCGAACTTCTTCCTCGGCTTCCAGCAGCATGCCTTCATGTACATAGCCATGCGCTGCCACCTCATGCCCGGCCGCTGCGATGCGTTTCACCACATCGGGGGAGCATTCGGCGTCATAACCCGGCACAAAGAAGGTCGCCGGAATCCCCAACCGTTCAAGCATATCAAGATGGCGGTCGACGCCACGGCGGGCAGAATAGCGGCCCGCTGAATGCGCGCCAAAAGGCTCCAGCCCTTTACCGACTTCGTTTCCGGTGCCGTCGAAGTCCACGGTAAAGGCAACGACGCAGCGCGCATTGTTTGGCCATGCCGGACGTTCCTCCTGAACGGAGCCGAGCTGCCTGCTGCGCGTCACCTTAGGGTAATTGAATGTCATAGTCGTCTCGCAATGCCTAGTCTTTGAAGTCGTAGCGGGTGAAGTGGGGGTCCAGGGCCGGTAGGGCAGCGATTTCCATGTAGCGCTCGGCGGGCCGCATCATGACGGTTGCCACTGTCGCGCTCAAGTTACTGGCCAGATTCAGCCTGGGGGGACGGCACACCGCCCATGGGGTAGCGAAATCGTCCAACAGCGCCGCTTTCACTGCGGCAACATCAATCTTGCCAACCTGGGGCTCGAGCAGCGATCGCACGCGAAGATCCCGGTATAGCGTATCCGGTGTGGTAGCCACTCCCACGTCCTTGAACTTGCCCAATGCCACGGGGCTGACCCAGTGATTCGCATGGACGATCAGGCCCCGTTCCGCATGAACGACGAAGGTCTCGTCCGGGGCACATTCGAAATTGATTGCCACGCCTTCCGCGTGGCCCAAAATGATGTTGTTCGAGCCGGATTTGGAGGTCGTGTAGGTGGCGTGGATGGCCAGCGCATAATGTTCGTTCTCCAGAATGCGCCGACGTATGAGGGGCAGGGGAACGCCTACCCTTTGGTAGTCGATGCTGGATTCCAGATAATTCGCCGTCAGCGAAATACCGGAGTCATTCATGCCGGACCTTGCCAGCGCTCCCGCCTCGGTGAAAGTCAGTATGTCCGGGCCATCATCCCGCCGAATCCGAAGCACCACTGCTGTTTCGGCACACTCCATTTTCCAGTCCCAGTTCTGGGCATGGATGATCTGCCCGTCAGCCGAAGCTTCCGGCAGCACCACTACACCGGTGCAACCGTCCACGTCGCCACTGCCGATCAGCTCTGCGCGCAAGGCGGGATACGCCGCCAGCTTCAGAATCTCGGTGCGCGCATTGAGCAGGACCACGTCTTCGAATGAAATATCCGCGCCTTCTGCGATGCCCCGCAGTTCCACCACATGCTGTGGATCGAAGCGTTCCATCACTGGCAGATAGTCCCGCACTACCGCTTCCAGCCCGGATCGCTTGAGCGACAATTTTTCCAACTGCCCGGTGTAGTGTTCGATCCCCTTGTAGATGCGGTCGACTGCCTGCTTGCCGTATTGTTTGCCGCGTTCGAACGCGGGGCCTGAAACTTCTATAAGTGGAAAAGGTGTAGTCATCGTCTATTGTCTATTGCGTGAAGACTCTGCATGCAGGGTCAGATAAGGCCCGCGTTCTTAAGCAGGGAGCCCGACTCCTCAAATGCTTTGTGCGAGTAGGCTTCGAAGCCGGCAGGGTCGCGGTACCACTCTGGTTGATTGAGGGTGTCCAGGATGCGTCCGACCTCTGGCTCCTGCATGGCCTTGCGGAAGCCGTCGTGCAGCCTTTGCACTATGTCGGCAGGGATTCCGGCTGGCCCGGCAAGGCCCAACGGCGCGCTCAAGGAAATGTCATAGCCTTGTTCCCGAGCCGTAGGTACGTCGGGCCATGCCTTGAAGCGGGTTTCACCAACGGCCGCCAATAAGCGCAGTTTGCCGCTGCGTATGTAGGGCACGTAGGTGCCCACCGAGTCAATGACGGCGTCGACGTGCCCGCCCACAAGGGCTACGGCCATATCAGCGCCGCTCTTGTAGGGAATATGCTGGAACTTCACACCGTACTTTTTCTCGACGTTGACCATGGTGATGGGTACCGACGTAGTCGGGTCGCCGGCCGCATACTGAATAGAGCCCGGCTTCTCTTTCCCAATCTCCATGAAATGCGCGAAGGACTTGATGGGCGAATCAGTGCGCACGACCGCGCAGAATTCGAGGCTGGTGAGGCCAATGATGTAAGAGAAATCTGTCAGCGGCGAAAACCCGATGGTTGGCTCCAGCCAGGGTGCCCGGAAGGCAGAGCTAGACAGCATGACCAGGCTATAGCCATCGGGCCGGCTCTTTGCTCCCAGGGCCGCGGATAATGCACCCCCCGCCCCAGGCTTGTTATCCACCAGTATGTTCTGGCCAAAGTGTTTGGACGCCGCCTGGGCCAGCACCCGCATGTATTGATCGACCGACCCGCCGGCGCCGAAGGGGCAAATGAGGGTAATGGGCTGGTTGGGAAAGGAACTGGCCGTGGCCAGACGTGGGCTCAGACTCAGGGCGGCCGGGGCCATCAAGGCCTTCAGAACACTGCGCCGCAATTTCGAATGGTTGTTGTTCATGCCATGCTCCTTACGAGGCAGGCTTGATGTTGCCGGCCTTCACAATGCGAGCCGACTTGGCGGAAGCATCGGCAATGAACTGCGCCATCTGTTCTGGGGTGGTGTATTCCGTTTCTAGCCCCGCAGCCTTGAGATCATCGAAAAGGTTGGATTCCAGGACGCTTTTCAGCGCTGCGCTCACTTCATCTACGGCCTGTTGAGGCGTTCCGGCCGGTGCCATCACGCCGCCCCAGCCAATCGATACCACTTCAGGGAAACCGCTCTCTGCAATGGTGGGAACTTCAGGCAGGACATGGGAGCGTTCGGCGCCCGTGGTCACCAGCGGAACGACGCGTCCGGCGCGGATATGCGGCAGCTGATTGATGACCGTGTCCATTAGCACGGGGTACTGTCCGCCAAGGAAATCCGTCACGGCAGCAGCACCGCTTCCGTAGGGCACACCGGGCAGGTCCAGCTTGGCTTCACTCTTGAGGAACTCCATGGCGAGATTGCTGGAGCTGCCGGTCAGCGTAATGCCATAAAAGAATTTTCCGGGGTTGGCTCGAACGAGCTTGATGAATTCCGGGAAGGTCTGCGCTTCGAAATCGGGCCGTACCACCAGCACGTTGTTGTACTTGCATACCAGCGAAATCGGCACAAAGTCCTTCTGCGGGTCGTAGGGAAGGTCGTCGTAGAGGAATTGGTTGACGGTGTGCGTGCCGGTAATACCGAAGAACAGGTTGAAGCCGTTCGGTCGTGCCCGCGCGGCTGACTGCGCCGCAATAATCCCCGCGGCGCCCGGCATGTTTTTGACGACCACACGGTTATTCAGCCGCTCTGCAAGCCCGCGCGCGACAATGCGCGCCACGATATCGGTGCCTGCACCTGGCCCACCCGGAACGATCATCTCAATGGGGGTCTTGTCGTTGTAGAACGTCTTGGCCTGCGCCCAGCTTGGCCTGACGCCTGTCAGGCCGGCCACTGCGGCCGCACCTGCACCGGCCAGAAGAAGGCGTCGCTTCGGCATCGGCACACTGCTCGATGGTGCGTCTAACGTTGCAAAGTTCAGCTGAGAGCGAGTCACTTTTGAGTCCTTCATTATTTCCTCCGCCTGAGCGATTTCGGATAAGGGGTGCCTGCTTGAAGGAAATTCTGTGGGATCTGGACGTGCAAGTAAACCTAGAATAAATTTCAAATTAATAAAGAAAAACTTTATCTCAAGGGTGGAGGGCGGCTTGGCATGAGCAACATCCGTTTTTTCAGAACCTTTCTGGAAGTGGCCCGACACGGCTCATTCGTTGCAGCGTCTGAGCAGGTGTCATTGACGCCCACCGCCGTGGGGCTGCAGATCCAGGCCCTGGAAGAGTTTCTTGGGTATACGGTTGTCGACCGCGCGGGTAAGGGAATTCACCTAAACCAGCGGGGGCATCGTCTGGTTCCCCTGGCCGAGCAGCTGCTGGACCTCTGCGATCAAATGCGGCTTGATGAGCCCGACCAAACCAGCTTGTCCGGAACCTTGAAGGTGGCTTCAATCGCCACCTCAATGGGCTACGTGGTCAGGGCGGTGTTGAAGATGCGGGCGAAGTATCCCAACGTATCGGTGCAACCGGGCATCAGCTATTCTGGCGACCTGCCCACACGGGTAAAGGAAGGCGAGCTCGATGCCGCTTTATCGGTGAAGACGGCGCATCGAACCCCGGCGGGCGTCATCTGGACGCCGCTGTATACCGAGCCGTTGGTGTTCATCACCAGTGCCCGCACCAAGGAAACCGATATCGAAGCCTTGCTGGCGCGGAAACTGTTCCTGCGTGTCTCGCTGTCCTCGGCCACGGGTGTGCTCATTGATCGCTTTATGAAGCGCCACAAACTAAAAAGCCAGGACTTCCTCGAAATGAACGCCATGCGTACCATTGTGGATCTGGTGCGCGACGATCTTGGGGTAACCATATTGCCGCTCTTTACCGGAGCTGACTGGGCCGAGGACGAAAACTTGCGCATCATTCCCATCGATGGGGATCAGGCAGTCCGACACATTGGCTTGTACGAGAACGAAAGCCGCAGCTTTTTAACCAGCGTTCTACGGCAGGCACTTATCAAAGAAGTGAAATCAAGGGGAATCTGATGTCCGAAACCATTTCCGCCCGCGTTGCCGAACTGGGCCACGCGCTTCCTGACCCATCCACACCTGCCGCCAACTATGTGCCTTGGGTACGTAGTGGCAACCTCGTTTTCATCTCCGGCCAGGTTCCGCTAAAAGATGGTCAGTGCGCATACGTAGGCCGGGTGGGCGAGGAGCTGGATGTGGAAACGGGTCGCAAGGCAGCCCAGCTGTGTGCGCTCAATGTTCTGGCCCACCTTGCTGCGGCAGTGGAAGACGACCTCTCGCGTGTGGTGCGTTGCGTACGTCTGGGGGGTTTTGTGAATGCAGCGCCCGGCTTCGGGCAACAGCCTGTTGTCGTCAATGGCGCCTCCGACCTTATGGTCGAGGTCTTCGGCGACAAGGGCAAGCATAGCCGCGCTGCCGTGGGCGTTTCTTCCCTCCCGCGCAATGCCGCGGTGGAAGTGGATGCAGTGTTTGAAGTGTTATAGGCTGCGGAGGCTACTGCGCCGTATTTGAGTAGTGCTGGCACAGGGCCAAGGCTACGCGATTCAAAGTACAGGTTGCGGCGGGGCCAGGTCATCCACATGCACCATCAGCGCGCGCGCCTGGCTGATGGTGTGATATTGCTGCAATATGGGTGTCCATTGCGGTGCATGCAACAACTGAGTCCACAGGGCGTCCAGCCCGTGGGCATCCCCGGTGCCGCCACCTGACACAGCTGTAGCGTACGCAATGCCTTCCGGGGATGACATCAGCTGCATGCGGGCGGCCGCACTCAACAGCCGGGGGTTGCGGTCGGCCGGGGCATCACTGGTGTACAGCACCATATTGTCCAGAGTCTCGACTTCTGTCGGCAGGCGGGCCAGTTGAGCGCCCCGCAATAGGAAGATGCCTTCGCGCGCCTTGAAAGGGTAGTTGCGATGCTCATCGGCCTGTGCGAGCACCTTCAGGCCACGTAGCAGCCGGGGGAAATCGGTGGCCACGGAATCGGGCGAAGCCTTGGCTTCCACCAACAGGCTCACTTCCCACAGGGCTGCGTCGTCTGTCAGCGCACTTTCTGCGCCTTCATGCGGATCCGCCTCGGCCACCCGTCGCAACAATACGGCGTCCCACTCTGTCTTACCGCCTTCCTGATGCGCGGCAAGCGCCGCGGGCACATACATGGCGGTTACCACCCGGTACGGGCTGCCTACCACCCGCGCATTCAGGAAGTCGGCCAAAGCCTGCAAAGCTTCCTTTGTCAAAGTTTCTACATTGTTGCCACGAAGCCGGCCTTCCGCGCCGTTCTGCGCGGCGGCGTGACTGTTGGCTGGGGGGCCCTGCCTTTCCCAGAGTGCCTGGTACCGTTGGACTTCCGGCTCCCGAGTCAGCACCTCAAGCCGTTGTAGCCGCAGTAAGGAGGCATCTTGCTGCATACGGTGCAAACCTGTGTGCACGGCTGGGTCAAGTTCCCCCCAGAAACCGTCCTCGGTCTTGCTCAGCAGCTCGGACACCAAACTTGCCGTCTGCGACCAGCGCGCTTGCGCCGCATGCTCCTGCAAGGCTTCCAGCCGCTTACGTGGTTCACTCACCGGCATGCGTGCCAGTTTGGCGGGGTGGGCGAAAGCGTTCAGAAGTGCATGAAGCCGCCTGGTGTCCTGTGCCTGTTGCACTGCAAGTGCCACATAT
>JAJUJD010000206.1 GCA_029267315.1 Alcaligenaceae bacterium | reverse complement strand
TCTATGAAGCATCGATGCTGGCATACAAGAGCCGAGACGATTACCGGGCTTTAAAGATTCGTTTGCAGACGCAGTTACAACAAAGCGCCAGCCAGTTCGACATGGCCAAAAGTACCTCGGCCAGGCTTGCATCCGACATTTTGCCTAAGGCCGAAACGGCGTTTGAACGCGCCAAGAAAGGTTTTGAAGCTGGCAAGTTCGGGTTTACCGAAGTGTTGGATGCGCAGCGAACGTTGTTTCAAGCGCGCGTTCGCCACCTTTCAGCACTATCGGATGCATATCAAGCCCTCGCGCAAATAGACCGTATTCTGGGATCAGATTGACTATGAAAAGCACACAAAATAAGCCGGTTTTGGGCAACCGCAGCCGGCAGGCCGTCTTAATTGCCATTATTGTCCTCATTGGCGTCTTACTGAGTACCTTGTTGCTGGCCGGGACCGCGACCCAGGAAGGCGGGTCTGAACATGCTGAACACGCTCATGCGTCGGAAGATACAGATAAGCAACACGACCGCAAGGAGGCTGAACATGCGGATGAGGGCGGCGAGACGCATGCAGAAGAAGAGCAGCATGGGCGCGAGGTGACCTTCGCGAAAGAGCAGATTGAGGCGGCCGGAATCACCTTGGCGACGGCTGGTCCGGCGTCCATTCAAAGCACCATCCAGTTGCCGGGCGAAATCGTCTTTAACGCGGATCGCACTGCGCAACTCGTTCCGCGCCTTGCCGGCGTCGTACAGGCGGTTAAGGCCAACCTCGGGCAAGAGGTCAAACAAGGCGATGTACTGGCCGAGATAGCCAGCCCGGAGTTGTCCGAGCGACGCAGCACGTTGAGCGCCGCGAAAAAACGCTTGACGCTGGCGCGAACCACCTATGAGCGCGAACGGCTGTTATGGAAGGAGAAGGTGTCGGCCGAGCAGGACTATCTGCAAGCTCGCCAGCAACTGCAAGAAGCGCAGATTGCTGTGGACGACGCCCTTGAGCAGCTCCAGGCACTGGGGACTGATGCCGGCGAACCTGGAAGTTTCAACCGCCTCGAAGTACGGGCACCTTTCGATGGAATGATCGTAGAAAAAGACATCGCCCTTGGGGAGACGGTCAGTGCTGATGCACCGATCTTCAAGATTTCAGATTTGTCGACGGTATGGGCTGACATGATTGTGCCGGCTGAAGCACTGGGCACCGTGCGTGTTGGCAGCAAAGCAATCGTACAGGCTACCGCCTTTGACTCACAGGCTCAAGGCACCGTTTCGTATGTCGGGTCGCTGTTGGGCCAGCAAAGCCGGGCTGCTACGGCTCGGATCAGTTTGCCCAATCCCAATGGGGCGTGGAGGCCCGGCTTGTTCGTAAATGTCCAAGTGCTCTCAGGTGAGGCACAAGTGCCTGTCGCGATAGAGCCTGAGGCGATCCACACCCTGGAGGAAGAGTCAGTGGTATTTGTGCGCCACGATAACGAGTTTGTTGCACAAGCTGTGACGACCGGCCGCCGCGATGCCAACGCGGTGGAAATTGTCGAAGGGTTGGAAGCGGGGACGCCCTACGCCGTGAAAAACAGCTTTGTCATCAAATCCGAGTTGGGCAAGGCTAGCGCCTCGCACAGCCACTGAGCAGGGGAGACGCCGTGTTTGAACGCATCATCCGCTTTTCAATCGAGCAACGCTGGCTGATTATCCTGGCCGTACTTGGAATGGCCGCCCTGGGTATCTATAACTACCAGCGCCTCCCCATCGACGCTGTGCCCGATATCACCAACGTACAAGTACAGATCAATACGCCCGCACCCGGGTATTCGCCGCTAGAAGTGGAGCAGCGCATCACCTATCCCCTTGAAACGGTCATGGCGGGAATCCCGAAGTTGGAGCAGACCCGTTCTCTGTCTCGCTATGGGCTGTCTCAGATCACCGTAATCTTCGAGGAAGGTACGGACATCTATTTCGCGCGCCAGTTGGTGAGCGAACGGTTGCAGGGAGTCAAGGACCAGCTTCCCGATGGCATTGCACCGACGCTCGGACCTATTTCGTCGGGGTTAGGCGAAATCTATTTCTGGACTGTAGAGGCGGATGAAGGGGCGCTGAAACCAGACGGCACGCCTTATACGCCAACAGACTTGCGCGAAATCCAGGACTGGATCATTAAGCCTCAGTTGCGTAATGTGCCAGGCGTCACCGAAATCAACACCATTGGCGGATACGCCAAGGAATACTTGATCGCGCCCGACCCGGTCAAGCTGCGTTCTTACGGGTTTACCTTGCAAAACCTGCTGGACGCCGTCGATCGGAATAACAGCAATTTTGGGGCCGGCTATATCGAGCGGCGTGGCGAACAATCGCTCGTTCGGGTGCCCGGCCAGGTGCAGTCCGTGGAGCAAATCGGCCAGATTTTCATCGCCAACGTGGACGGCTCCCCGATTCGCATCCAGGATGTCGCGACGGTGGGTGTAGGCAAAGAGCTGCGCACCGGCGCGGCTACCGAAAACGGTCGCGAAGTCGTGCTGGGTACGGCATTCATGCTGATGGGTGAAAATAGTCGAGCGGTTTCACATGCAGTCGACAAAAAAATGCAGGAAGTGAACCGCAGTTTGCCCAAGGGCATCAAAGCAATAACGGTCTACGACCGCACCGTGCTTGTAGACAAAGCGATTGCCACAGTACAGAAAAACCTGCTTGAAGGCGCGATTCTTGTCATCGTGGTGCTTTTCCTGTTTCTAGGAAACATCCGCGCGGCTGTGTTGACAGCCTTGGTCATTCCGTTGGCGATGTTATTTACTTTTACGGGCATGGTGACAGGCAAGGTCAGCGCGAACCTGATGAGCTTGGGCGCGCTTGATTTCGGCATCATCATCGATGGGGCCGTGGTGATTGTGGAGAACTGCATAAGGCGCCTGACGCATGCACAAGCTCACCACGGACGATCTTTGACGCTTTCGGAACGACTCCATGAGGTATTTGCTGCTTCGAAAGAGGTACGCCGTCCATTGATATTCGGACAACTCATCATCATGATAGTCTATCTACCCGTCTTCGCCCTGACGGGCGTTGAAGGCAAGATGTTCACCCCGATGGCCTTTACCGTGGTGACGGCGCTACTGGGAGCGATGATTCTTTCGGTCACGTTCGTGCCGGCTGCCGTTGCACTGTTCATCGGTAAGCGCGTTACAGAAAAAGAAAGTATCTTCATTCGTGCCGCAAAAAGGGCCTATCGTCCCGCTCTGGATACCGCCTTGGCCAACAAAGCGGTCGTCCTGACCGTTGCAATTGTTGCCATCATCCTCTCAGGCCTCATCGGTGCACGCATGGGAAGCGAATTTATTCCAAGCTTGAACGAGGGCGACTTCGCCATTCAAGCGTTGAGGGTGCCAGCCACCAGTCTGACCCAGTCCGTAGAGATGCAGCAGCAGCTGGAACGCAAGTTGATCAAGGAGTTTCCGCAAATTGAGCGCATTTTCGCCCGTACTGGCACCGCTGAAGTGGCTTCCGATGCAATGCCGCCCAATATCTCGGATGCTTACGTCATGCTTAAACCGAAGGACCAATGGCCCGATCCAAATTTGTCCCGAGACGAGCTGATACGTCAAGTGCAAGAGTCTGCGGCGCAACTGCCCGGCAGCAACTACGAATTCTCCCAACCGATTGAGCTGCGATTCAACGAGCTGATTTCGGGTGTGCGATCAGACATAGCAATCAAGGTCTTTGGTGACGACATGGAGGTGCTGAACTCAACGGCTGCGCAAATCGCGCAGGTACTGGGGCAAGTGCCCGGCGCATCGGCTGTCAACGTTGAGCAGACGACGGGGCTGCCGGTACTCACCATTGCTATTGACCGCGCTCAGGCGGCACGTTTTGGTCTATCGATGCAGGAGGTCCAGGATGCCGTGGCGGTAGCCGTCGGCGGGCGCGACGCGGGAACGCTGTTTCAAGGAGACCGGCGCTTTTCGATCGTAGTGCGGCTGCCCGAAACACTACGGGGCGACATAGACGCCATCAAACAACTGCCTATTGCGCTGCCAGGCCGTGATGGCGAGGTGGTCAACCAGATTCCGCTAGGCTCGATCGCCACGTTGGAGACGACCGTCGGCCCGAATCAGTTCAGTCGTGAGAATGGTAAACGTCGGGTGGTCGTTACGTCTAACGTGCTGGGCCGCGACATAGGCTCATTCGTCGCTCAGGCGCAAGAACGAATGCAGGGTGAGGTGCAGGTGCCCGCTGGGTACTGGGTGGAATGGGGCGGAACGTTCGAGCAGCTTCAATCGGCCACATCACGGCTGCAAATCGTGGTGCCGGTGGCCTTGTTGCTTGTGTTCATCCTACTTTTCATGATGTTCAACAACATCAAGGACGGCTTGCTGGTATTTACCGGCATTCCTTTTGCATTGACCGGCGGCATCGTGGCGCTTTGGCTGCGAGGTATTCCGTTGTCTATTTCAGCAGCGGTGGGCTTCATCGCCCTGTCCGGGGTGGCGGTGCTGAACGGCTTGGTGATGCTGTCCTTCATCCGAAGCTTGCGGGAGGGCGGGTTATCGCTAAACGCGGCCATTCTTGAAGGCGCGATGACTCGGCTGAGGCCCGTATTGATGACCGCTTTAGTGGCCTCTTTAGGCTTTGTGCCTATGGCTCTGAATACCGGGACTGGCGCTGAAGTACAGCGGCCATTGGCCACAGTGGTTATAGGCGGCATCATATCGTCGACTCTGCTGACCTTGCTGGTGCTACCCATACTGTACGAGTTGAGCCATCGGCGTGCCGCCGCGCGGGAACGCGAGGAACAATAACTGGAGGCCAAGATGGCCGACAAGATAAAG
>JAJUJD010000130.1 GCA_029267315.1 Alcaligenaceae bacterium | reverse complement strand
GAACGATATCTACACCAAGGAAGACCAGCGCCTACTGACGCTGTCGGGGGCACTGCCGTCCGAACGCATCATGGGCGTAGAAACCGGCGGGTGCCCTCATACTGCGATCCGAGAAGACGCCTACATCAACCAGGAAGCAATAGACCGCATGCTTCAGAAATTTCCCGACACAGACATCGTGTTCGTGGAATCCGGTGGCGACAACCTCGCGGCCACGTTCAGCCCCGAACTCTCTGACCTGACCCTGTATGTCATCGATGTCTCCGGCGGAGAGAAGATTCCGCGCAAAGGCGGACCGGGCATCACGAAGTCGGATCTACTGATCATCAACAAAGCCGATCTGGCGCCCTACGTGGGCGCATCGCTTGAAGTCATGGAGCAGGACACGCGCCGTATGCGCGGTACACGCCCCTATGTCATCGGCACCATCAAGGAAGGCACAGGGCTCGATGCGATTATCGAGTTTATTGAGAAGGAGGGGCTCCTGGCAGTTGAGGGCTGAGGGTTGGACCGGTGCTGATCCCTTCTAGGTAGCCAAGCAACATGGTCGCAGTTTACAGACCATGACCACGAGCTATGCGAAATGGATTAAGGGTGCAGGTGGACGCCGAAGCGTCGAGGCGATGAACCGGCTTTTAGCGGCTCACGAAGAAGGCTAAAAACCGTTTTGCCAGTTGGCAGGCCCAAAAAAAAACCCCTTGCAAATCAAGGGGTTCTTTGGCGGAGACGGAGGGATTCGAACCCTCGATACGGGTATAAGCCGTATGCTCCCTTAGCAGGGGAGTACCTTCAACCTCTCGGCCACGTCTCCAAAGGAAACCGTGATTCTAGCACGGTTTCCGTAAAAATGTGAAGCGGCTTACGCTTCAGCGGTGCTCTCGCCGGCTTCCTTATCCAGACCGAAAGCCTTGTGCAGCGCGCGCACAGCCAGCTCCATGTATTTGTCGTCGATGACCACGGAAGTCTTGATCTCGCTGGTGCTGATCATCTGGATATTGATGCCCTCTTCCGACAAAGTGCGGAACATGCGGCTGGCTACCCCGACATGACTGCGCATGCCGATGCCAACGATGGACACCTTGCATACTTTGTCGTCGGCAACGATTTCCTTGGCACCGACGGCAGGCGACACTTGGTTGCGCAGCAGGTCCAGCGTACGTGTGAAGTCGTTGCGGTTCACCGTGAAGGAAAAATCTGTCGTGCCTTCCACAGACTGGTTCTGCAGAATCATGTCCACATCAATGTTGGCAGCTGCCACCGGACCCAGGATGGAATAAGCGACACCGGGCTTGTCCGGCACGCTGAGCAGGGTGAACTTGGCTTCATCACGGCTGAAAGCAATGCCCGAGACTACGGCATGTTCCATTTTCTGGTCTTCCTCGAAAGTAATGAGTGTGCCCGAGGACATTTCTTCTTCGAGCGGAATCAGGGGGTCGGTGAGCGAGGACAGTACACGCACGGGAACACGGTACTTGCCGGCAAACTCTACCGAGCGGATTTGCAGCACTTTGGAGCCCAGAGAGGCCATTTCCAGCATTTCCTCGAAGGAAATGACGTTCATGCGGCGTGCCTCGGGAACGATGCGCGGGTCAGTGGTATAGACGCCGTCGACATCGGTAAAAATCAGGCATTCGTCTGCCTCTAGCGCAGCCGCCACGGCTACTGCGGAGGTATCTGAACCGCCTCGACCCAGAGTAGTGATATTGCCTTCGTCGTCGATGCCCTGGAAACCAGTCACGATCACCACACGGCCGGCATCAAGTTCCGTTTTGATGCGATCACCATCAATGGAGTTGATACGTGCTTTGGTGTAGGAGGAGTCGGTACGCACGGGTACCTGCCAGCCTGTGAAGCTGCGCGCGCCAATGCCCTCAGCCTGCAACGCGATTGCCAGCAGCGCACTGCTCGCCTGTTCACCGGTGGCGGCAAGCTGATCCAGCTCACGACCGTCGGGCTGGTTGCTCAATTCCTTGGCCAGCCCCAGCAAACGGTTGGTTTCCCCCGCCATGGCCGACGGAACCACGACCACCTGATGGCCTGCGGCATGCCACTTGGCCACGCGTCGCGCCACGTTCCGGATGCGCTCGATCGAGCCCATGGACGTGCCGCCATACTTTTGAACTATCAGGGACATCTTCTACTCTGGTGAAGGACGCCGTATCGGGCACAGGGTTTGTGGCGGCGGCGTCAAAGATCGGATAGAGAAACTCTCACATTTTAGCGATTTTCGTCACTGTCGTTTTGCGACAACAATCGCACACGTCCGCGCTCACAAATAATCCAATGGTCGTCATGTTTCATGCGCATGCTGCGGTCGTGCCCCTGCGCGTGAAGCTGACGCAGTTGCCTACACAGTTCTCGCATACGGGCCTCGGTAGGTGCCCGCAGGCCAAGACACCCCAACCAGTGACGCAGTACCAGCACCTGTCGCTGAGGGCTCAGTGCCCGCCAGGCAGACAGCGAGAAATCTTTGTGGTCATGACTTGGCTGCAAGCGTGAGAAATCTTCGGCCGCCACTTCTTCCAGAAGAACACCAAGCTCGCGCGCCTGCCGACTGTGACGCAGCAGAATCGAACGCCAGGCAGGCCAGCGCTCGTTCAATACCGGAACCAAGCGGCGCCGGACCGCTCCCCGCGTGTACTCGTCCTGAACATTGGTGGGGTCATCCACCGGCTTCCAGCCCGTCTGTTCAAAAAAGCCTTGGGCAATGGAGAGAATGTGCGCGCGATCAATCTCCAGCCATGGCCGGATATAAATCATGCCCCCACGCTCGGACACCTCTGACATTGCTGCAAGCCCTGTCGGCCCGGAACCACGCAGCAGCCGCATCAATACCGTTTCGGTTTGGTCATCCCGGTGGTGTGCCAGCAGAATGTGCCGCGCGCCGACGACTTCGGCCAGTTGTGCCAGACCTTGGTAACGTGCGTCCCGAGCGGCCGCCTCAACGCCCTTGCCCGTGCCGCCTTCGACCTTGACGCGCAAGGAATGGCACGGCAGCCCCAGCCCATATGCCAGATCGTGCGCATGTCGAGCCCAGTCATCCGCCAGGTCTTGCAGACCATGGTGAATGTGAAAACAGTGAAGCTCCACACCCGGTATGTTCTGCACAGCGATGGCCGCGTGGGCAGCCAGCATGGCTGAGTCGGCTCCAGCGCTCAGGGCCACGCCAACTCGTAATGGCGGCGCTGCAGTGTGCGCATCTGACGCTGCTTGTTCGGCCGCGAGCCGCTTCAAGACGTCGAACAACGGATCCAGCAGCTGGCCATCGCCGAAACCCTGAGGCAGGTATCGGGGAGACATCAGCGCATCAGTTGGCTTCGGTGAAGCGACCGTAGGACATCAAGCGAGCCAGGCGATGGTCTATCAGCTCTTCCGGAGTCATGCCGGAAACCTGGCGCAAGGCGTCAGACAATGCGCGCTCCAGTTGCCGAGCCATCATGACCGGGTCGCGATGTGCCCCGCCGACGGGTTCGTTGACCACCCGATCAATCAGCCCCAGCTCCTTCAACCGAGGCGCGGTAATGGCAAGCGCTTCGGCCGCAGCAGACGCCTTCTCGGCACTGCGCCACAGAATGGATGCGCAGCCTTCGGGAGAAATAACCGCGTAGGTGGAATATTGCAGCATCATGACGACGTCGCCGACGGCAATCGCAAGCGCCCCGCCCGACCCACCTTCCCCAATAATGGTGGAGATAATGGGCACCTTCAGTTCGGCCATGGCGTACAAGTTGTGGCCGATTGCCTCGGACTGGCCTCGCTCTTCCGCGCCAATACCAGGGTAAGCTCCGGGCGTATCCACGAAAGTGAAGACGGGCAGCTGAAATTTTTCTGCCAGACGCATCAGGCGCAAGGCTTTGCGGTAACCCTCGGGCCGCGGCATGCCGAAATTCCGCATCGCGCGCTCTTTGGTATCTCGCCCCTTCTGGTGGCCAATGACCATGCAGGGCGTGCCGTTGAAGCGTGCCAGCCCGCCAACAATCGACCGATCGTCCGCATACATACGGTCGCCATGCATTTCCTGGAAATCAGTGAAGATTTCCCGAACGTAGTCGAGGGTGTAGGGCCGCTGCGGATGGCGCGCCACCAGGGCGGTTTGCCATGGCGTCAGCTTGGCGTAGATGTTCTTCGCCAGGATTGAGCTCTTTTGCTGCAGCCGGGTGATTTCGTCGGAAATATCCACGGCCGAATCCGACTGCACGTATCGGAGCTGTTCTATTTTGCTTTCGAGTTCCGCCAGAGGCTGCTCGAATTCCAGGAATGTATTACGCATGGGTAGTGAAATCCTAGTCTATCAGTACTGCACCGCGGCAGAATCCAGACTGCGCCACAAGAACCACGTAGCCACCGTGCGCCACGGTGCCCAGGCCTGTGCCACTTCCCGCGCCTCGAACCGCGAAACGGGTTCCCCGCTGAAGTAGTGTAGCGAAATTGCCTTAAGCAGGCGCGAATCGTCTAGCGGAAGCACGTCGGAACGTTGCAGATGAAATATGAGGAACATTTCGGCCGTCCAGCGCCCTATGCCCCGAATGGCGCACAGTTCTGCCACGACAGCCTCGTCATCCATTTCGCCCCAGCGCTCCGGCTGGACTTTCTTTTCAGCGAAATGCGTGGCGAGATCAATGATGTAAACCGCCTTGCGTTTGGGTAGGCCAGCCAGCGTTGCGTCGTTTTCGGCCAGACGCAGCACAGCCTGCGGTGTGGGCTGCTTACCGCAACCCGAAGTGAAACGCTGCCAGGCAGATTCCGCGGCCTTGATGGAACTCTGATGCCCAATCAAGGCGCGCGCCAATGTCACGAAAGGCTCGTCCGAAGGCGCCAGCCAGTCGTCAGTAAATTGCGGAATGATGCGGCGAAGAATGCGATCGCGTTCGAGCAGCGCGGCAACGGCCTCATCCCAGTAAGCCGGTTTTGCCACCGGCCCGGAAACAGATTGCGGCATGATCTTTCCCATTAGGCACGACGCCACTGCGTCACGCCACCGGGGCGGTCTTCCAGTTCGATGCCCGCCTCGTTCAAAACTTCGCGCAGGCGGTCCGCCTCAGCAAAATCGCGCTGCTTCTTGGCCTCGGCGCGGGCGGCAATCATGGCTTCAATGTCTTCATTGCTCAGGCCGGCGGCCGATTTGGACGACTGACCCAGGTATCGCGAAGAGGACCGCAGATAGGTTTGCGGGTCGGTCTGCAACAAGCCCAGTACGCCCCCCAGGGCCTTCAGCAGCCCGGCAGCCTGCGGCGACCGGCTGCGGTTAACTTCAGTGGCAAGCTCGAACAACACGGCCACGGCGCCGGCGGAATTGAAGTCATCGTTCATGGCATCGCGGAACTCGCGGCAATACTGGGCGTCCCATTCGATCTCGACCGGCTGTGCGGGTACATTGGCCAGGGCCTGGTAAAGACGATCAAGCGCGTGTTGCGCGTCCACGAGGTTATCGGGCGTGTAATTCTGTACGCTGCGGTAATGGTTGCGCACGATGAAGAAGCGCAGCATCTCGGCTTCGCGCGGATTGACCGCGTATTCGGCCACGCTGTCATCTGCTTCGCCTTCAGCCGCAATGGTAGAGCGAATGCGCCGGAAGTTGCCCAAAGACTTAGACATCTTGTCGGCGTCCACCATCAGCGGGCCACAGTGCATCCAGATGGAAGCCAGAGAACCGCCGAAAGCGCCTTCAGTCTGGGCTATTTCATTCTCGTGATGAGGGAATTTGAGGTCTGGGCCCCCACCGTGAATGTCCAGCGGCAGGCCAAGCAAAGCCTTGCTCATCGCGGAACATTCAATATGCCAGCCAGGACGCCCCAATCCATAGGGCGATTCCCACTTGGACTCTTCAGGCTCTTCGTCCTTCGCGGCCTTCCACAACACAAAGTCGAGCGGATCGCGCTTGCCGGCCGACACGGCGACTCGCTCGCCGGCGCGCAGGTCGTCCAGCGACTTGCCGGACAGCTTGCCATAGCCTTCAAAACCGCGCACTGAGTAATTCACGTCGCCGTCATCGGAACGGTAGGCCAGCTGCTTTTCCTCGAGACGCCGGATGATTTCGAGCATGTCAGATACATGCTCTGTGGCGCGAGGTTCGTGATCTGGCCGCTGCACGCCAAGAGCCTGCTCGTCGGCGTGCATGGCATCGATGTAGAAGGACGTGACCTCCCCCAGTCGCTTGCCGGTTTCCACAGCACGACGAATGATTTTGTCGTCGATATCTGTGATGTTGCGCACGTAAGTGACACGGTAGCCGGAAGCACGCAGCCAGCGCTGGACGACGTCGAAGCTCACCAGCATGCGAGCGTGGCCCAGGTGACAGAAGTCGTAAACCGTCATGCCGCATACGTACATGCGCACATGTCCTGGTTCAACCGGGCGCAACGCTTCCTTGTTGCGAGTGAGGGAATTATGAATTTGCAGCATCTGCCGTTCTGATTTTCGAGTAGCGCAAGCCATGCCCATGCGAACCTGCAAGCCGGGGAAAGGCAGGAATCACCCCCGGAAATGGGCCTTCCGATGAAAGCACGGCTAAAATGGTGGTCTTCAAGTATAGCAAGACGACTCCAGGAACCACGCCCGTGAGCCCATCGCCCGTCAGGAAATCCTTGTCCGCCTGCGCTGCAGCCATCGTGTTCGTACTGAGCGGGCCAGTAGCGCTAGCTCAGCCGGCGCAGCCGCTCAGCGCCCAGGATCGCGAACTCTTTCCCGATGAAAAACCGCAGGAAAAGGGCTGGAAGGGCCTGGCCAATATGCTGGAATCCCTTGAACCGGAAGTGGACACCAGCATTCCGCTCACTCCTTCCCAAATTACCGACCGCATTTCCGCGATGCTCGATCAGGGCCGCGCTGCCGAAGCCTTGCAAGTCATCGAGAAGCGCCAGGCGCAATATGCCTCCAACCCCGACCCACTCGGGGCAGATGTCCAACTCATGTTTCTGCATGCCCGGGCACTGGCCGCCTTGCAACGCCATGAAGAAGCCATCGAAATCTACCGGGACATGACTACACGTTACCCGGAACTTCCTGAGCCCTGGAATAATCTCGCTGCCGAATACGTCAAGACCGGGCGGCTGCAAATGGCCCGGGACGCCCTGCAAATGGCCCTGCATGCCAACCCGCAGTATCCCGATGCGCTGCGCAATTTGGGGCGCGTACAAATGCTGATGGCCGAAGAATCCTTCCGCGCCGCGGAACAAAGCGGCCGTTGATGCCAACCTAACCTTGCAATGAGACCACCTATGGCTGAACTCTGCTTGCCTTTCTTACGCCCCGGCCTGCGAAGGCTTGGGGCCGCCCTGTTCGCGTCTGCGCTGTTTGCAGCGGCCGGCAGCGCGACAGCCGCCAACTCCACTACAGAAGGTACATCCACCATGACCACAGAACCTCGCGTTAAGCTCCAGACCAACCATGGCGAAATCGTCATTGAGCTCAACGCCGAAAAAGCCCCCAAGACCACTGCCAACTTTCTGGAGTACGTTCGCGAAGGCTTCTACGACGGCACGATCTTCCACCGCGTCATCAATAATTTCATGATCCAGGGCGGCGGTTTCGAAGCCGGCATGAAGCAGAAGAAAACGCGTCAGCCTATTGAGAACGAAGCCAACAATGGTTTGCAGAACGATCGCTACACCATTGCCATGGCCCGTACGTCCGATCCGCATTCCGCCACTGCGCAGTTCTTCATCAACGTAGCGGACAACGATTTCCTGAACCACACAGCACCAACCAGCAATGGCTGGGGCTATGCAGTTTTCGGCAAGGTGGTCGAAGGCACTGAAACCGTCGACAAGATCAAGGGCATCAAGACCGGAACCCGCGGCTTCCATCAAGACGTGCCGGCCGAAGATGTCGTCATCGAGAAAGCCACGGTCGTTGAATAAGCTGAACCTTCCGGGCCGCGTCTGGATTGCGTCCGACATCCACCTAGGCCCGGACTCTCCCGCCACGGCTGCGGCCTTCCATGCATTTCTGGAACACGCTGGGCGGGAAGCCGATACGTTGATTCTTGCCGGCGACATCTTTGATGCATGGATTGGCGATGATGTCGCCTTTCGGCCCGAACCATGGTTGAAGGCGTCGCTGGATGCCCTGAAAGCTGCGGCCATTCGCACGCCGCTTTGGCTGGGCCGCGGCAACCGGGACTTCCTGATCGGCAAGCGTCTGGCAACACAGCTCGGAGCGCGGCTCCTGCCGGAGCCGGCGTTGCTTCACACAGACGCCGGTCTCATCCTGCTTGCGCACGGCGATGAATATTGCACTGCTGATGCCCGCTACCAACGGTTCCGACGCATTGTGCGCCACCCGGGGGTACAGCGCGCCTACTTCGCCCTCCCCTTGGCCCTACGCCAGCAAATTGCCAGCTGGGCAAGGCGGCGCAGCACGCATGCCAACCGTTACAAACCCGCCGACATCATGGATGTGACTCCATCCGCTGTAGAGCAGGCCCTGCGCGAAGCGGGCAGCACCATCCTGGTTCACGGGCACACCCATCGCCCGGCAACCCACGCCTTCACCGTCGACGGCCGGGCTTGCGAAAGATGGGTGATTCCGGACTGGGACTTCGACCATGCCGGTTCACCGCGCGGCGGATGGATCGAGCTCTCCGCCAATGGACTACAGATGATGCCGGTTTCGGCGACAACACCAGCCGATCAAGCGTCG
>JAJUJD010000105.1 GCA_029267315.1 Alcaligenaceae bacterium | reverse complement strand
CCCTTGACCTGGCAGGTGTTTTAGCTTCGCTTCCTCCTTCGATCCGAATAGACCTTATCTATAAAAGTGTTCTTAATGGGCGTCCTGAAGAATCAGGTCAGCGCCTTTCTCTGCCACCATCATGACGGCAGCTTGTGTGTTTCCACTCACCATGGCTGGCATGACGGAGGCATCGACCACCCGTAAGCCCTGCATACCACGTACACGCAGCTGGCTGTCCACGACGGCGTGGGTATCGTCTCCCATGCGGCAGGTACCGATGGGGTGGTAAATGGTCTGGCCGTTATGGCGTGCAAACTCCAGCCACTGTTCGTCGGTCTGTACTGCATCACCCGGGTTCATTTCATGAGCGATATAGCGGGCCATGGCAGGCTGCTGCACGACGTGCCGTGCCACCTTCATCCCTCCTACCAGGCTGTTTCGGTCTTCTTCCTCGGCCAGGAAGTTGGGGCGGATGCGCAGCCCGGCCTCGGGGCTATTCCCCTTGATGTGGATGCTGCCTTTGGACTTGGGCCGCAGCTGCGAAACTCCTATGGTCATGCCCGGCTCGCGGTCAAGACGCCGGTCTGCCGCATTGGCGTAACTGGCATGCATGAAGAAGAACTGCACATCGGCCAGCTCAAGCTCGGGGCGGCTTTTCACGAAGCCGAAACCCAGACCTGTACCCAGGGAAAGAATGCCGCGGCGGTTCAGGCCATACTGTGCCACCGCCTTAAACAGCCGCCAGCCCCGGCTCATTTCATTGAGCGTGTAGGTACCCTTCACCCGCCAGTTCATGCGAGTGCAGTAGTGGTCAATGTAGTTTTCTCCAACGCCTTGGAGTTCGTGAACGACTTGGATGCCGGCGTTCTGCAGGACATCCGGCCTGCCGATGCCTGAAAGCTCAAGCAATTGCGGTGTCTGGATGGCGCCAGCTGCAAGAATCACTTCGGCGCGAGCCGTGGCGCTGTTCATGGTGCCGTCATCAAGGCGGTATGTCACGCCCTTGCAGTGCCCGCCTTCCACATTCAGCTTCTGTACGTGCGCACCGCCCATTATGGTGAGGTTCTGGCGCCCGCGAATGGGGTTAAGGTAGCCGTCCACAACGCTCCAGCGCCGGCCACCATGCTGCAGCACCTGGTAATAGCCCACCCCTTCCTGCGCGCCGCCGTTGTAATCGGGGTTTCGGGGCAAGCCAGCCTGCGTTGCTGCCTCGATATAGGCTTCGGAAATGGGAAAACGCTCGCTGACTTCGCATACGTGCATGGGCCCTTGCTTGCCGCGCACGGCACAGCCTGGTGCCTGCTGCGGCCCCGCCCAGTTTTCCAGCTTCTGGAAGTAAGGTTCGACATCCGACCACGACCAGCCCTTGGCTCCCATACTTGCCCAAGCGTCGTAGTCTTGGGCAATGCCGCGAACATAGATCATGCCATTGATGAGGGTGGAACCGCCTATGCCCTTGCCACGCGGCACGGCAATGGTGCGGCCCTGCGTCGCTTCTTCCGGCTCTGTTTCGAAGCCCCAGTTGAACGACTTGTTCGTCATGAGCTTGCTGAAACCCGCGGGAATGCAGACCCAGGGGTGGCGCCCTTCTCCACCGGCTTCAAGAAGCAGAACGGTGTGGCGACCGTTGGCGGTGAGCCGGTTCGCAAGTATGCAGCCGGCAGCGCCGCCACCCACAATGATGTAGTCGTACTCGGTGCCTGCTGTGCCGCCTGATTGCTTGCTCACGTGTATCTCCTTGCTGCCAACTTCATGCGACGCTGCGGCCCAACATGAACTCACCCATCAGGTTGGCCTGACAATCCAACATGTGGCGCCCCAGGTGGATGGTGCAACCGTTTTCCTGTGCGGTTTGCAGCAAGGCCGTCATCTCCGGCTTCATGATGATTTCGGCAACGAGCAAACCCGGCCGCAGTTGCGATGCAGCGATGGGCAAGGGGTCGTCGGCCCTCATGCCCAGCGAAGTGGCGTTGACCACCATGTCGTGATTTGCCGATTCGGCTTTCTCTACCGCATGCACGCGTATGCCCGGCACGCTATGCATGGTGCGTTCTGCAATGGCCTGGGCCTTGGCCACGGTACGGTTGGCAATGGTGAGCTGCTCCACGCCCGCTTCTGCCAACGCGTGGGCAATGGCCGCGGCGGCCCCACCTGCGCCCAGCAACAGCACCGAACGGCCGCGTGGGTCATGCCCCTGAGACTTCAGCCCCTCGACAAAGCCCATACCGTCAAACATGTCGCCAACCAGGCGACCATCGGCTTCACGCCGCACGGCATTGGCCGCGCCAATGGCTCGCGCCCTTTCGGAAACCTCATCACACAGCGCCACGGTGTCGGTTTTGTGCGGTACCGTAACGATGAAACCACCCAGGTTGCGCATGCGGCGGAAGGCGTCAAACGCTGTGGCCAGATCCTCTGATCCCACGTGAAAGGGAACCAGCACCCCATCCACCCCTTGGCGGGAGAACCAGGCATTCAGCACCTGCGGCGTCCGCACTTGGGCGATTGGGTCCGCCACGATGCCGAACAACTGTGTGCTGCCAGTAATTTCCTTCATTCTTTGCATCCTTTTTTCTTGTGCGCCGGCCTCAGGTCATCAGCCAGCCACCCGCCACATCCACCACCTGCCCCGTGACGAACTCGGCCTCCGGGGAAGTGAGCCAGGCACAGGTTTGTGCGACTTCCTCAGGCGTTCCAAGACGCCGCAAGGGGGTAACCTGCACCACGGCTTCATTGGCTTCCGGGGCAACAGTGCGTAGCAAGGGCGTGTCGATGCGGCCCGGGGCCAGGGCATTGACGGTGATGCCATAGGGACCCAATTCACCGGCAAGATGTCGGGTGAACCCGATAAGCGCCGCTTTGGTAGCGGCATAATGGGCGGCCACGAGGTCCAGGTAGGCCTTTCCGGCTACCGAGGACATGGAAACAATGCGGCCAAATTGCCTGTCGCGCATTCCAGGCGTGAGAACGCGTGCCATGTTGAAGGCACTGTTCAGATTCACGCCAACCACGTGATTCCATTCCGCTGGGTCCATTTCATGAACACCGTGTGCACGGCCTTCGTGCTTGGGCGAGATACCGGCATTGTTTACCAGCGTATCCACTGCCCCCAGCTCGGCTTGTATGGTTTCGCAGGCCCGCAGGCACTGGTCGTAACTGCTGACGTCTGCCTGCGCGAAGCAGGCATGCGCGCCCTGTTCACCCAGTTCTTCTGCCAGTGCCCGCCCGCGCTCCGGGTCACGGTCCACGACGCCGACTCGGGCGCCTTCCATGGCGTAGCGATGCGCGATGGCACTTCCGATACCGCCGGCTGCGCCGGTAACGAGCACAACGCGATTCTCATGTCGTTTTGTGGTGGTCATCTGAACCTTCCTTTCTGGCCGCTTATGGTGTGACGACCATGCGACCGACCACTTTGCCAGCCTCCAAGGCCCGCAGCGCATCGCCAATGGCGCTCAGTCCGCAGGTATGCACAGGAATGAGCTCCAGCTGTTTTTCAGCGACCAGCGCCACCAGTTCGTGCAGTTCGGGCAGTGACCCGACATAGCCACCCTGAATGGTGAGCGCCTTGATGGCCAACAGGGGAAGCGGCCAGTTGGCGGCTCCACCGAACAGGCCGATGGTCACCAGATGACCGCCCTTGGTGAGCAGGTTGAAAGCAGTGGAAGACGTCTGTTCATTCCCAACCAGATCGAGCACAGCGTGAACGGGACCGCCCACCGCAGCCACCACCTGTTCCGCGGCATCGGCCGCTGTGGGGTCGACGACAGCGATTGCACCGGCGTCCATGGCGGCCTGGGCGCGCTCCGCATTGGGCTCGATCACGACCGCCCCCTTCCCTCCGATGCCGGCCAGCAGCTTCAGAGCCATCAACCCCAGGCCACCAGCACCGAATATCACCAATACCTGCTCCTGTAGGCGCTCCAGGCCGAACTTCTTCAGGGCGGAATAACAGGTGAGGCCGGAACACGCCAAAGGCGCGGCACGCACCGGATCTAGACCGCGCAGGGGCACCAGGCTGCGCTCATGGGGAACCAGCACATGGTCGGCATAGCCGCCGGGGCGGTTGATGCCAATGGTATTCGGTTTGAGACAGTAGTTTTCCTGGCCCTTGGCGCATGACGCACATTGGCCGCAACCCAGCCAGGGATAGATCAGGCGGACATCGCCCGGCTGCACACCTTCAACCTGCTCACCAACGGCCACAACCACGCCGACCGTTTCGTGGCCCATGACCAGCGGCAACTTAATGCCGCGTTCTTCCAGGGAGAGCTTGCGCCCACCGCCCAGATCGTAGCCACCATGCCAGAGATGAAGGTCTGTGTGACATATGCCGGCGGCGCTGACTCGCAGCAGGACCTCATGGCCTTGCGGCTGAGGGGTTTCTGTCGCTGCCTCAACCAGCGGTTCACCAAATGCTTGTACTTGCATGCTGCGCATGATGCGGCTCCTCAATGTCCAAGATAGGCTTTGCGAACGTGGGGGTTGTCCAGCAGTTCCGCCCCCGAGCCGGAAAGCACAATGCGTCCGTTCTCCAGCACATAGCCGTAATCAGCCAGTTTGAGCGTGTGATAGACGTTCTGCTCCACCAGCAAGACGGTGATGCCTTCGCGGGCCACCGTACGCACCACGTCGAACATCTGTTCAACCAACAGCGGGGAAAGCCCCAGCGAAGGTTCGTCGAACATCAGCAGCCGCGGGCCGGCCATCATGCCGCGGGCAATGGCAACCATCTGCTGTTCACCGCCGGAAAGCGATCCGGCAAACTGGGTGAGGCGTTCCTTTACACGGGGGAAGATTTCCAGCACATGCTCAAGACGCCGCTCGGCTTCCGGCCTGGCGGAATGCTTGTATGCGCCCATGAGCAGGTTGTCGCGCACTGACAGGAAGGGGAAAAGCTGCCGCCCTTCGGGAATCATCGTGACGCCCCGCTCGACAATCTCGTGCGGTTTGAGTTTGCAGAGGTCCTGGCCTTCGAACTCGATGGAACCGGCCGTGGCGCGTACCTGACCGCTGATGGTGCGCAGTGTGGTGGTCTTGCCTGCCCCGTTGGCGCCGATCAGGGTGACGATCTTGCCCTCGGGAACCTCGAAACCGACGCCCTGCAGCACCTCACTTTTGCCGTAACCGGCGTACAGGTCACGAATGGATAGCATTCAGATACTCCTTGCCCAGATAGGCTTCGATCACGCGGGTGTCATTGACCACATCCTGGGGCGACCCCTCCGTCAAGACGGCACCGACGTTGATCACCAGCACCCGGTCGGACAGCGCCATGGTGGCCTGCATAAGGTGTTCAATGAAAAGCACCGATACGCCGGCATCCCGAATACGACGCACCATGTTGATGGCACGCTCGACGTCAGCAGGGTTCAGCCCGGCCATGACTTCATCTAGCAGCAAGATGCGCGGGCGTGTAGCCAAGGCACGCGCCACTTCCAGGCGCTTCAAGCCGCCAATGGTGAGGCTGCGCGCCTCGGCATCGAGGCTGCCGGTAAGCTCGGTCAGATCGGCGACCTGGCGGGCAATGGCTTCTGCTTCCCTGCGATTGCTGGTATGCATGAAGGCACCCAGCATGATGTTTTCCAATACGCTCAGGCCAGAGAAAGGCTGAGCGATCTGGAAAGTCCGGCCCACGCCAGCGCGCGCGAAATCGCGGGGGCTTTTGGGTTCCACCCAGTTACCGTCTGCCGTTCTTACCCGGACGCTTCCTGAATCCGGGTTGATAAAGCCCGACAGCTGGTTGAAGACAGTAGTCTTGCCCGCGCCGTTGGGGCCAATGACGCCCAGGATTTCGCCTTCGTGCAGCGTGAGGGAGACATCGTTCGTGGCATGCAAGCCGCCGAAGTGCTTGTTCAGATTGCGTGCTTCCAGAACGGGCTGGCCCCGGCCATCGGCGGCGACTGTTGCAGGCGCGGCGGCAGGCTCAACCGGCGGCTCGCGATGCCCCGGCAGGCGGTCCACCCATTTGCGGACGCGTTCACCAAACTGACCAACAATGCCGCGTGGCATCGTGAGCACCACGACGACAAGAATGATGCCGTAGATGAAGCCATGCATGCCGCTGCCAAAGCTGCCCAGCCAACCGCGAACCAGCTCGGCCACCGGAACCACGAGCACTGTGCCGGCAAGCGGCCCGGCCACACTGCCCAGCCCGCCGATCAGCGCAAACATGGCAACTTGAATGGACAGCTCCAGCGAAAACGCCGCCGACGGTTCAATGAAGGTGAGGTACATCGCGTGGAAGCTGCCAACCATGCTGGTGAGCATGGCGGAAATCACCGCTGCGGAAAGCTTGACGCGTACGGTGTCGATGCCCACAGCAGGCGCGGCAAGTTCACGTTCACGTACTGCCACAAGGTAGAAACCGAGGCGCGAGTGGCGGATCTTCCATGCCACCCACAAGGTGAGCAGCAGCATGCCGAAAGCTACCAGCAGGTAGGCCCACTTCTCGCGGAAGATCATCCACTTCAGGCCGATGTTCAGCGGCACACTCAGGCCGGCGGCGCCGCCCGTCCAGTCAGACTGATGGACCACCAGCAGCTTCACGACTTCCAGCACCGCAATCGTGGCAAGAGCGAAGAAAGGACCGCGCAGGCGGAAAGTGGGGTAGGCGATCATGACGGCCACCACGCCTGCAATGGCCGCCCCGAGGAACATTCCGATCCACGGCGATATGCCGAAATTGATGATCAGCAATGTCGCGGTATAGCTGCCAATGCCGTAGAACACGGCGTGACCGAGTGAAAGCTGGCCGGCGTAGCCACCAACAATATTCCAGGCCGTGGAAAGCGCCCCATACACGCAGATCAATACGAAAAGGTGATAGACGAAGGCCGACTGCACACTAATAGGAATTAGCAGCAGCAGCGATAACGCGATCAGGCCGACGTAGACGCGGGGTTGTCGAATATCTGGAAACACGATGATGCCCCTCGCTTACTCTGAGCCACGACCCAGGCCAAACAGGCCGGTCGGACGAAATGCCAGGATGAGAATGAAGATGGCGAAGTACACGACTTCTTTCAGATCCGGGGCGATGTAGTAGCCGGCCAGACTGTCCACCAAACCAATCAGCATGGAACCGAAAAATGCGCCCACCAGGCTGCCCATGCCGCCCAACACCACAATGACGAAGGCGGTGAGCACGAAATACGTGCCAATAGTGGGGAATACCGGATACTGCGGGGTAAGCATGGCGCCGGCCACACCCACAAACGCCGCACCCAATGCGAAGCAAAGAATGTAGATGAAGGGCACATTCACGCCCATGAGCGCCGCAGCGTCGCGGTTCTGCGCGACGGCGCGAAACGCCCGACCCGTGTAGGTATGCGTCAAGAACCAGTGCATGCCCAACACAACGAGAATGGAAACCAGCAGGGTGTAGAACTGGCCGCTGCCGATGGCCACGGGGCCAACCAACCATGTACTGGTGCCCAGTTCAACCTGAGTGCCCAGGACATCCGCGCCAAAGACAAGCAATGCCAAGTTCATCAGCGCGGTGGAAACACCCACTGTCGCAAAAATCTGGATATGTCCGTCAGCTTCCAGCAAAGGCTGGATGATGGCGCGTTGCATCAGAGCGCCCAGCCCGAAAAGAACAATGGCTATGGGCACGACAGATACGTAGGGGTGCCACCCCAGGTGGTTGGAGAGCAGATAGGTGCCATACATGGCGACCATCAGGAGCTCGCCATGCGCAAAGTTCACCACGCGCACGACACCAAAGATCAGTGTCAGCCCGATGCTGATAATGGCGTAGGCTCCGCCTAGCAGCAGACCGTTGACGATCAGCTGAATCAGAATATCCATAATGTGTTTCCGTCAGACGGCAGGCGGGCGGCGACGTTCGAGCGCCGCCCCCTTGCAGTGATGCGACTTACTTGTTGACGATGGGTTTGGCCACGGCAGCGGCTTCAGGCCATACGGTGACGAGCTTGCCGTCTTGCCACTGCATCAGCGTGGTGGTCACGGCCTGGTTCTGGCCGTTTTCAGCGAAGTCGAAGCCCCAGCCCGTAGCGGTAGAGCCGACCGGGCGCTTGTACTGCAGCACGCCGGCGCGGATCTTGTCGGCGTCGGTTGAGCCGGCCTCTTCAATGATGTCGAGGAAGGCATTGGCGCCAACATAGTTCACCAGGCTGTGGCCCGAGCGCGGTTCCATGCCGTAGCGCTTCTTGTATGCCTCGACGAAGGCACCCAGGCCGGGCGCGCCTTTCTCATTGGTGAGGAATTGCGGGAAGTCGATGTTGAATGCGCCATCGATATCCTTGCCCAGCGCCTTGGCGGTATCAGCCAGCGAATAGCCGCCGCCTGCACCGATCACCGCCTTGGGCTTGAAGCCGGCCGACTTGGCCTGACGGAAATAGAGAATGGTGTCGTTCTGATAGGACGTCTGGAGAACGACGTCGACCTTGGCGCCACGCAGACGCAGAATCAGGGCGGAGAGGTCAACTGCCTTGGCCGAATACGGCAGGGTTTCGACCACTTTCAAGCCCAGTTCCTTGGCGCGTTCCTGCTGGAACTGAGCAACCGTCTTTCCGTACAGACCGTCTTCATGGATGATCGCCACGTTGAGGGTCTTGGGGTCGACGCCCAGTTCAGGAGCGACCACGTCGGTGATCGTATCCACCATGCCGTACGCAAAGTTCTTTGCAGTGGAGTTGCTGCGGAAGACGTATTTGTAGCCGCGGTCGGTAATGCTGTCGGAGATTGCCCCCAGCTCGAAGAAGGGAACGCCGGCCAGTTCAGTGACTTGCGAACCTGCGTAGGAAAGAGCGGAGGAGAACGTACCGAATACGACCTTCACGTTCTCAACCGAAGTCAGGCGACGAGCCTCGCCCACGGCCTGGTTGGCGTCGACGGCGTCCGCCTTCACCAGTGCGATTTTTTCTCCGAGTACACCACCCTTGGCATTACGCTCTTCCACGGCCAGCTCAAGGCCACGATAGCTTTCATCGCCGAGCTGGGCGAGCGCGCCGCTGAATGGGTAGAGGGCGCCCATTTTGATGTCCGCCACTGCGTTGCCCGCAGTGAACGTCATCGCCAAAGCTGCGGCGAGGGCCACACGGCCCATACGGAATTTTTTCTGCACAGTTGTCTCCTGGGTCAATGGCAGGGCGGCCGGAAGGCTTCACCCTCTTCTAAGAAATCATCATTTGAAGCGCTTCAAGTTCAATACAAAAAAAATGCAGACGGAACTTTCGGTGGCGAAGTGAACTTCACACCCGACACATTTGAAGCGCTTCAAATTGCTCGACAGATTATTACAATGCGGCTCTAATACTGTCAATGAGGGAAGATAGCAATCCATGGGGTGAGGGCCCACTCAATGTCTGAAACAAAGCGCCGTCCGACACTTGCAGATGTGGCACGCCTGGCTGGCGTATCGCTGGGCAGTGCGTCGCGCGCCTTATCCGTTCCTACGCAGGTGAAACCCGCGACCTTGGAGAAGGTGCAGCGCGCGGTGGCGCAGCTGGGGTATATACGCGATGGCTCCGCAAGGGCACTGGCTTCCCGGCGTACTCGCACGATAGGCGCCATCTACCCCACGCTGAACAATCCCATCTTCGCGCACTCCACCCACTCAATGCAGCAGACGCTGTGGGGGCAAGGCTATCAATTGCTGATTGCCAGCCACGAATACCATATCGATGACGAGCTGGCCGTTATTCAAGCCACACTTGAACGGGGCATTGATGGCTTGATCATGGTGGGTACCGACCACAGCGAAGAGGTGTTTGCCCTGCTCCATCGCTGGCGCCTGCCCTATGTGCTGACATGGTCGACAGACGATTCCAACTACCCTCACTGTGTGGGAATTTCCAATTTCCAGGCCGCCTTCGACATAGGTCGGGAGATCGTCGCCAAGGGCCACCGCCATGTGGCGATCTGCGGGGGCGACCCGTCCCGTAACGAACGCGCCCGGGGCCGGCGCAATGGCATACTCGCCGCTTTGGCGGAAAACGGTCTGTCCGTGCGGCCGGAGTGGTTCGTCGAAGCGCCGTTTTCCTACCAAGGGGGGCGCGAGGGTTTTCGCCGGCTGTGGGAAATGCCCGAAAGGCCCACGGCCATTGTTTTCGGCACTGACTTACAGGCCATCGGTGGCATTTACGAAGCCCGTCAGCTGGGTTTGCGTGTGCCGCGAGATGTTTCCATCATTGGCTTCGACGGAATTGAGGAAGGCGAGCTGATGCAGCCTTCGTTGGCGACAGTCGGCATCCCTGCTCACGAAATTGGCCGGCTAGCTGCGCAACGCATGCTCAGTTTGTTGGAAGGCGTGGAAGTGCCTGCCTGTACGCCCATGGAACACACCATTCTTCTGCGGGAAAGCCTTGGTAAACCGAAGCGCTGATTTGTGCCTTTTAAGCTGATTCATGCCTTGAAAGAATAGCTCGCACAATACCGGGAATTTCCCCGGCCGGCCCTT
>JAJUJD010000169.1 GCA_029267315.1 Alcaligenaceae bacterium | reverse complement strand
CTGTTTGCTGGCGTGGGAATGGCAGCAGCCCTGGTGCTGACGGGAGTGATGTATTTGCTGGGCACCTTGTTCTTCTGGCGCGTGGGGCCGCGCGAAGCACCAGTCAAGCCGAAATGAGCGGTAGACGGGAGGTCAGCCCGGTAAATAGTTCCGCTGCAATGGTGGAACATGACGCCGCAACCGTTTCCACAGGCAGGGCGGCGCCGTTGGGGGCGTGCCCCCACAGCGTGACGATGTCTCCCACCTGCTCGCAGGCGTTCGGGCCGAGATCCAGGCTGAGGCAATCCATGGCAACCCGGCCTGCATACGGTACCGGGCGCCCGCTCGGCCCGACCAGTGCGTGACCCTGTTCCCACAGTTGGCGGGGCACACCATGGCTGTAGCCTATGCACGCCGTACCTACCCATGTGTCGCGCTGTGCCTGGAAGGTATCGCCATAACCTACGTTTTGTCCGGCTTTGAGGTACCTGACCGCCACCAATCGGGCGTGCACACTCATGGCTGGGCGCAGGCCCAATTGCGCACCCGTTGTACCAGGCAAGGCGCTGGCACCATATAGCATTAGGCCGCAGCGCAGCCAATGCCCCTCTTGCCGCAAGGTCTCAGGCAGGGAGCCGCAAAGGGCGGCAGAGTTTCCCGTGCTGAAAGGCCCGGGAAGCCTGCCAACCACTGTAGCAAACTCGTTTCGCTCGGCCCGAAGCGCGTCAGCGTCCTCGGCGCCGGCATAGTGGTGGAGATGACCGGCTTCAACGACCAGACCCTTGGTTTTGAGGGCGAGCAGTCGCTCAAATGCCGGCGCGTATTCCGTTACGTCAAAGCCCAGGTTGCCCAGGCGCCCCGCATAGCGCAGCCAGGTGTTCAAGCGGGTGGGTCTCCGCGACTCGGGCAGGCGCGCCAGCCTTTCGAGCTGGTCCAGCTGCGACGGTTCATCAATGACAAGGTGCAGCTCGCCCAGGGAAGGGTCGCAGATTTCCTCGGCTCGCACACCACTGGCGCTCAGCAGCAAGATGGGCTTTTGCCAGCCCTGGCGCCGCAGGCGGCGGACATCGTCCGGCGTGGTGACTCCCAGCCCATCGGCCTGCTGCAAGGCAGGTACTGTGTGTGTGAGCCCGTGCCCATAGGCGTCTGCCTTGACGACTGCCCACACGCGCACCGGTGCCCCCGGGCTGCAGTGGTAGAGCCGTTGCCTGAGCCAGCTCAGGTTATGGGAAATGGCGTTGCGGTGAATTACGGCCCATGGGCCTGTGGAGGGAATGGAGGTGGGAATCGTCATCAGGCATCGTCGCGAACGGCAATAAGCGTCAGCTTGTTCCAGCCGTCGCGCCGTTCGTAGCGCATGTCTTCAAGGTAATGTCGCAAAAGACGCAGACCGTGTCCACCTGTCTTGGCCTCTTCCAGGGACTCGTCCAGGTCGCGAGAGGCGCGCGCAGTGGGATCAAACGGGCTGCCGTTATCAAGGATTTCGAGCTGCAAACGCGAATCGCCGTCCTGGTAAAGCCGCAAATTGACTTGCGGAATGTCGGACGCGGGCTGCCCGGTATAACCGTGCATGGCGACGTTGGTGAGTGTTTCGTCCAGGCAGAGCTGCAGCTTGAAACGGGTGCGGGCGGGCCACGACTGTTGTTCCCCAACGGATTCCAGCCAGTGCAGCGCATTGGCGACAAGGTCGGAGTTCACGGGAAGGAAAGTGTCGGCCAACTGTCGCATGGGTGGGCTTAGTGATCGAAATGCAGGCGCAGGCTGGATAGTGCCCCCCGCTGATCGGCATGGACACGGTCGGCCAGCCGCTGCATCAGCGTATGGGAAACGCTATTCATGGTTTGTGCCAGGGTCGCTTCAAAGGTCTCATCATCGGCATCGAGGAGATCTTGGGGCAAACTCAGCTGGGTGTCCAGTTTCAGGGGCGGCCCTTCGTGCCGTATTTCCAGGTCGAGGTTGAATTCGTCGAAGCGCCCGCGAATTTCAACGGCCCGGCGCCCCTCACCACTGGCGTGCAGCAGTTCCACGGCTTCCAGCGCGGCCTGTGCCGCGCGGCGAATTGCATCGCGACGTGCCCCCCAGGATGCGCCAGCACTTTCCACGAAGTCGGTCACCCGCTCGGCGAGATCTTTGGCGGAGTCAACGTCGTGCAAGGGTTCGCTGCTGCGCTGTGAGCTGCCAACACGGAACATCAGATTCAGAAAAATGGCGACCAGGCCCGAAACCACAATGCCGTTATGAGCCAGAAACTGGATGGCTTCCGGCATGGCGTCGCCAATGCCCGGCATGAACATCACGCCCATGCCCGCTACAAAGGCCAGCCCGACCATGAAGATGCCACGCGCATCCATGGCGCGCGAGGTGATGAGTTCCAGGCCAGACACAATAAGGTAGGCCGCTGCGTAGATCTCCACGGCACCGATGACGGCCGCCGGAATGAGCGACAGCGCCACGGAGAACATGGGCATGAAGGCCAGCAGCAGAAATAGCGCACCCACTGCCAGACCGATCCAGCGGGAAGTGGAGCGACTGATGTGGCAAAGCGCAATATTGGCTGAAGACGCCGCGCTGGGATAGCCAGCAAGCGGAGCAATCAGCAGGTTGGCCAACGCATTTGCCCGTATGCCGCCCCCGACCATGCGCATGTTCGCGCGCCGCCAATCAGCGTCGTCCATTTTCTGCATCAGAACGACGCTGGCGAAGATATCCAGCTGTACCATGAGTGACAGCAGCCCTACCGACACAAGCAGACCGATGGGAATGTTGAGATGGGGCGTCACCATGGATGGCATCCCAAAGATCGGCGCCTGCGCCAGCGCTTCGCCACCCTGCAGCTTGCCCATGACTGCCGCCAGCGCCACACCCACAAGTACGCCGATCAACAGGGCGAACAGCTTGACGCTGCGGTTGCCCCAGATGGAGAGACACATGATGATCAGCAGGGTGGAGCCACCCAGCAGGGCGTCAGTCGCATTCAGGGAGGAATCATTCAGGCCCAAGGTATGGACGAGTGCCGGTTCCACCAGGGAAATGCCGCCCACGCAGACCACTACGCCTGCCACCGTAGGAGGAAGAATGGTGCGCAGACGCGGCACGATGTAGCTGCCCAGCATGCTGCACAGCCCGTTGACGATACAGACGGCGACCATGCCGCCAGGGCCGTATTCTGCACAGACCAGACCTGAAAGAGCCACCAGCAAGGGGTCGGGAATATGGACAATCAAGGTACCTGAACCCATGCGCCCGCCTATGGCCTGTAAAGCGGTGGATAGCGCCATGCCGATGATGGTGGCACTGAGCATTTCCTGCGTGGCCTCGGGGCTGAGCCCGCCCATATGGGCGGCGGCCAGCACGTAAGCAATGAGAGCGAGTGCCGTGGCCGAATGCTGCAGAGCGAGGACGACCAGTGTGAAGAACGGCGGGCGCTCCATTGACGCATAGGCGAGATCGCGTGGCCGTTTGGTAGGCGGGTTGGGAATCAGACCGTGTTTGGAAAACATGCCCATGTGTGGTTATGATTTGTGGCTGCGATCTGTGGGTGGCGAGCAATTATAAGCGCTGGGCCCCTATCAGAAACATCCAGTCAGATTTTTTCAAACTTCAATGGTTGCCTAATGAGCCTAACCCGGGAAAAAAGCGGCGACGTATTGGTCGTCTCAGCATCAGGACAGATCAACAGTGCCAATGCGGCGGAGATCGAACGCAGCTTGCTTCAATGGCTGGAAGAAGCAGATAAAAAGTGGGTATTGGACATGTCCGGTGTGGAATACATTTCCAGCGCCGGGTTGCGAGTTGTGCTGCTGGCAGCCAAGCGTCTGAAGCAAAGCGGCGGCCACCTGGTGCTCTGCAGCCTTCAACCGCACGTGAAGGAAGTCTTCGACATCAGCGGCTTTCTTGCCATTCTTGATGTGGCCGACACCCGCGAAGCCGCCATCAGCCGACACGCCTGAAACACCGTTGGCCATGCCTTCCTGCCCGGAAGGCATGGACTCATGCGCTGGCATTCGCGGTCACCACACAGTTCGCGATGCGGCGGCGCATGGGCTCAAGTGACGCCGCGAGCCTGCCCAGAGCCTGTTCGCGCAAGTTATCCAATTGCTGCGCCTGAGCGAGGCTGATTTCCTCAAACAAGACCTCTTCCCCCGGCATCTTCTGAGCAAGCTGCGGTAGATCCACCGTGGCGACATGGCCAATTTTCGGGTAGCCGCCGATGGATTGACGATCAGCCATGAGCACAATAGGCTGCCCGTCAGAAGGCACCTGGATGCTGCCGAAAGTGGCGCCCTCGGAAAGCAGCTGGCGGTTTTCGATAAGGTGAAGGCTGGGGCCCTGTAGCCGATATCCCATGCGATCGGATTCGTTGGCAATGCGAAACGAGCTCGTCAGCAAGGCTCTGATTGATTCCACCGTGAAAAGCCCGGTGTGTGGGCCGCGCATGACGCGCAGCCGCTCGCGTGGGTTGTTGGCCAAGGTTGCCGGCAGATAGATGGACATGGCGTCGAGGTCGGCGGCCAGGGCGTCCAGGGCATCCTCCCGCAGCTGTGTGGCCAGGGGCAGCACATCGCCTTTGGCCAGAGCCCGCCCCTGGAAGCCTCCCAACTGCCCGCGCAACCAGGTGCTCTGGCTGCCCATTACTGGCGGCAGATCAATGCCGCCATGCCAGGCCAGATAACAGCGCACACCGTTACGTCGGTCACCAAAACTGAGCGTGTCACCAGCGCGGACCACCAAAGGCCGGCCCAGCGGAGCCGGTTCGCCGTTAAGGGAAGGACTGAGATCGGCACCGGCCATGGCGATGACGGCCGAAGCATCGAATCGCAGGGTCGGGCCGATCAGGGTGATTTCGAGCGTGGCGAGGTCGCGCGTGTTCCCGGCAATGAGGTTGGCGAGCTGATGAGCACGCAGGTCCATGGCGCCACCCACGGGTATGCCCAGATACTGATAACCATGGCGGCCGCAATCCTGGAAAGTGCTGGCCAGGCCTGGACGGATGACTGTGATGCTCATGCTTGAGACCAGGTTTCGAAGTCTTGGGGGGTGATGGGCCGGAACTGGACGGTATCGCCCGGCGAGAGCAGGGTGGTGGGTTGCCGCAAGGGGTCAAACATTTTGACTGGCGTGCGTCCGATGATGTTCCAGCCACCCGGCAGCTTGTTGGGGTAGATCACTGTCTGGCGGTTGGCAATGGCTACCGAACCGGCTGGAATCGAGGTACGTGGCGTGGGGCGTCGCGGCAGGGCGAAGCGCTCATCGTGCACGCCCAGGAAGGGTGCGCCAGGGGCAAAGCCAAGCATGAACACATAAGCAGGTTCTCGGCCGTGCAGCGCAATGACTTCGTCCGGGCTGAGCCCGGTCCGTTCAGCGACATCGAGAAGATCGGGGCCGTATTCCCCGCCGTAGCAGACGGGTATCTCGACCAGCCGCCCACCTGTTTCGCCGCTTTCCAGGTCGGTGGTGCGCAGCACGCGTTCGATTTCAGCCTGCAAGCCGCGCGCGCTGGTATTGGCATTGAAGTGTGCCGGCAGGTAATGCACGGCCACCGTGTTGAAAGTGGGAACGATATCGCTGACACCTCGGATACCGGCTTGCCGTAAAGCGCTCGCGGCGGCTGCGCAGCGCCGGCCGATGGCGATGTCGATGCCGCTGCCAAAGCGCAGCACCAGGCACCGATCACCGTGTGAAACGATATCCCATTCCGCCTGTTCCAGTTGGCCGGCTTCGCCTGGATTGTCAGAAACCACTTGCTTCGCTGAAAGAGTGAAAGTCAGCCATTCTCATACAGTTTCCATCGGCCGTCGAGATCGCGGAAACCCGCAAGTTGGAAGGCCTGCAGCTGTGCTCCGGCACGTGGACAGGTGCCCTAGAGGGGCGCAGAACGCGACCTTCAACCGGTGCCGGCCGGTGTGGCGGGCAGGGCGGCAGTGTTCAGTCGGCGTCAGCGGGCGTGGCACGGATGACGCGCTTGGCCGGGAAAACCAGCGAAAACGTGCTGCCGGACCCGTAGCGGCTCTTGATGCGCAGTTCAGCGTCATGACGCATGGCCACATGCTTGGTGATGGCCAGGCCAAGGCCGGTGCCGCCAGTCGCGCGAGAGCGCCCGCGGTCGGCCCGGTAGAAGCGTTCAGTGAGGCGAGGAATATCCTGTGCGGCGATGCCTATGCCTGTGTCTTGAACAGAATAAACGGCATTGCCGTCGTCATCCTGGTACCAGCTGACGGTGATGGTGCCGTCCTGCGGTGTGTAGCGCACGGCGTTGGTGATGAGGTTGGACACTGCCGACGCCAGCTCCGCGGCAACCCCTTCAACCTGCAGGTCTGCTTCGCAATGCTCAACGAAAACGTGCTGGTCTCGGGAGAGCAGGCGGCCCTGCTGCAGCGCTTTGTGTACCAGCGCGCTCATGGCCACGGGTTCCGCTTCGGCCACAGGAGAAGATTCCAGCGTGGAAAGCGTCAGCAGGTCGGAAACAATTGCCTCCATACGCACGGCCTGTTCCTGCATCATGGCCACGTAGCGCAGACGTTGGTCTGCGGAGAGGGAATCGGGCGGCATGTCCTGAAGGGTTTCCAGGAAACCGGTCAGGACGGTAAGCGGTGTACGCAGTTCGTGCGAG
>JAJUJD010000161.1 GCA_029267315.1 Alcaligenaceae bacterium | reverse complement strand
GGGCGCACCCGGAAGTGCGTCGCGCCTATCTGGGCACCGCAGACGAGGAGATGACAACATGATGCTGGAGCTTCGCGATATACATACGTATTACGGCGAGAGCCATGCGCTTCAGGGCATCACGTTGAGCTTGGAAGAGGGCGAAACCGTGTGCTTGCTGGGCCGCAATGGCGCCGGCAAGAGCACGACGCTGCGCAGCATCATAGGCCTGAACCCGCCGCGCAACGGAAAAGTCGTCTTCGACGGTACCGACGTCACCGGCTGGCCCGCATACCGAATTGCCCGCCGAGGCGTGGGCCTGGTGCCCGAGGACAGGCGGATCTTTCCTGGGCTAACCGTGCGCGAGAACCTGGAGGTGGGGTTTTACCAGCGGCCCGGCACCAAGAACCCCTGGACGCCGGAACGCATTTTCGACGAATACCCCATGCTGGCAGAGCTGGCCAACCAGGATGGCAGCACGCTGTCGGGGGGACAGCAGCAGATGCTGGCCGTTGCGCGTTCCCTGATGAGCGCGCCACGTCTACTTTTGCTGGACGAACCCAACGAGGGGCTGGCCCCAGTCATCGTTAAACAAATCGGCCGGCTGATCGACGAACTTTCCAAGACCACCACCATTTTGTTCACCGACCAAAGCGTGCACTTTGCATTGCAGCATGCGCGGCGTGCTTACATCCTGGAGAAGGGCCGTGTGGTTCACCATGCCAGCAGTGCGGAACTCCTGCAGGACGAAGCCATACAGCAACGCTATCTGTCGGTATGAACTAGAATTTTCCGTTTTTTCATCACCGGGATGCGGAATGGTCGGGGACTTCGAGTCGTTCAAGGCAGATCTCAGCCTTTCCAAGGTTGAGATCTGTCGGGCCCTGTATCGGCAGAATGCGGGCCATATCCGTATACGCAAGGAACATGTGGCCGTGCCGAACCTTGTGCGCATCGTGGAATCCACTTTGCGTCTGGCTCGGGTCAAAGGCTTTCACGCCATGTCGCTACGTGATCTGTCTGCGGATTCTGGCATGAGCATAGGGGGGCTCTACGCTTATATCCGCAACAAGGATGACCTTGTGCACCTAATCCAGATGCATGGCATGTTGCTCACCCGGCGCACCCTGCACGATTACACCGAGGGAGTGGACGACCCGCGCCAGCGCTTACATTCCGCTTTGCGAGCCCATGTGTACCTGAGCGAGCTGATGCAGCCCTGGTTCTACTTCTCGTTCATGGAAACGCGCAACTTGCCGCAACCGCAGAAGAAGGAGGCGATTGCCATCGAGCGCGAAGTCGAAGATATCTTCCACGACATCATTGTCGACGGCATGCAGCGATCCAGCTTCCGGCAGGTCGACGCACGCCTGCTGGCAGCGATTTCCAAGGCCATGATGCAGGACTGGTATCTCAAGCGGCGCAAGTATCGCGACCATGACGTGGGGCCTACAGCCTACGCTGATTTCCTCTGCGACATGATGGATCGCTACCTTCAACCTGACTGACATTTCCGCCAGTTGGGGCGTCCACTTGGCAGATGTTTACATATCTAATGGGTTAGAATAAAGTTGTCTAACAACTTAAGGGAGCAACCCATGGCCGATGTGTCACCTGCCGTCGTAGAAAAACTAAAAGGCGTGAGTACCGCCACCATCAGTACATGCCTGTATAAACGTGGTTTGCGCAACCAGTACATGCAGGGTGTGGTTCCGGTCGGTGCTCCCAAGGCAGGCAGCATGGTTGGTCCCGCTTTCACCTTGCGCTATATGCCTGCGCGGGAAGATCGCAACGGCCTCGAAGTGTTCCGCAACCCTGACCACCCGCAGCGTAAAGCGGTAGAAACCTGCCCGCCGGGCGCCGTCCTCGTAATGGACAGCCGCAAAGATCCGCGCGCCGCCTCGGCGGGCTCTATTCTTGTGGGTCGCCTGCAGGAGCGTGGAGTGGCTGGCGTTGTGACTGACGGCGGCTTCCGCGATTCCGGCGATATTGCCCGGCTCAATATTCCTGCATTTCATCAACGGCCATCGGCGCCGACCAATCTGACTTTGCACGAAGCCATCGAGATCAATGTGCCCATCGGCTGTGGCGATGCGCCCGTATTCCCCAAAGACATCATCGTCGGAGATTGCGATGGTGTGGTCGTGATACCGGCCCACTTGGCGGCGGAAATTGCCGACGAAGCTGCGGAAATGACGGTGTTCGAAGATTTCGTGGCCGATATGGTGTCGCAAGGCCGTTCAATCCGCGGGCTGTACCCGGCCACCGACCCACAAACGCTAGAAGACTTCAAGGCCTGGCGTGCCGATAAGGGGCGCTGATAGCGAGCTGGTGTCAGCGCCCCTGCGCGATCTACTCCACCGCCTTGATAAGGGCGGCAAGCGTTTCGCGTTCTTCGCCCGTCAGTTCAGTCAGCGGGGCGCGGACCGGCCCCGCGCCATGTCCCACCAATTCCGCTCCTGCCTTCACAATGCTTACGGCATATCCAGCGCCGCGATTACGCAGTTCCACGTAGGGAAGGAAGAAGCGGTCCAGCAGATCGTCCATGGTCGCTTGATCGCCAGTGCTTACAGCACGATAAAAACGCATGGCGGTTGCCGGTACAAAATTGAAGGCCGCGGAAGAATACACCGGCACACCCATGGCTCGATAAGCCGCAGCAAAGACTTCCGCCGTAGGCAATCCCCCCAAGTAGGAAAAGCGGTCGCCCAGTCGCCGGCGAATTCGCACCATGCGTTCAATATCACCGA
The DNA here is from genome assembly GCA_029267315.1 of Alcaligenaceae bacterium. GTDB lineage: Bacteria > Pseudomonadota > Gammaproteobacteria > Burkholderiales > Burkholderiaceae_B > Yanghanlia. Next base: position 4,070 of record JAJUJD010000161.1, on the reverse strand, counting down.
TGCCGTCTTTGAAACCGATAAGGTTGGGGCAGCGTTCGGCCAGAATTTCCAGATGTTCTGCATCCAGCCGACACAGGGCACGGTTATAAACAATCACGCCAAAACTCACTGACTTACATACTTGCTCCACATGAGCCATCACGCCAGCCGGGCTGGCCTCCGTGAGGTAGTGGGGCAGAAGCAGAATGCCGTGGGCGCCCAGACGTTCCGCTTCCCGAGCGTAAGCAATGGCCTGGCGCGTGGAGCCGCCGGCCCCTGCAATGATGGGGACTTTTCCGGCGCAAGTCTGCACCGCAGTGGCGACAATCTCGCTGTACTCGCGAGGTTCCAGCGAGAAGAACTCACCGGTCCCTCCGGCCGCGAACAGAGCGCTTGCACCGTATGGGGCAAGCCACTCCAGCCGATCGGCGTATGCCGGGGCGTTGAAGTTGCCGCCAGCATCGAAATCTGTCACTGGGAAGGAGAGGAGGCCCTCGCCAATAATGGTTTTAAGTTCTTGGGGCGTGAACTGAGACATAGCGTTCCTTGATATAAGATGTCGTACAACTTACTGCGATTTGGACGGGGTGTTAGTGCTTATCGGAAAGGGGAAAACAGAGCTGCGGGTCAGCCCGAAGCAACACCGTGCTGAGCGGGGTTAGCGCTTCCGGGCGAGGAAGAGTTCCCAGCGTCGTTCTTGCCACGCTGCTCTTCCAACGCACGTTCCAGGCGAAGGCGGCTTTTATTGAGATGTTCGCGTGCGGCTCGCGCAGCCGCTTTCTCGTTCTGAGCTTCTATGGCCAGGAACAAAGTATTGTGTTCGCGGTTCAAGGTGCGCAGATATCGGCGATGCGTGGCTGCATCCATATTCAGCCGGCTCCGCGGTATGGCGGCCCGCCCCAGGTGCGTCAGGAATTCCTGGAAGTAGGGGTTGCCGGTCGCCTCTGCGATCGCCTGATGAAAGGCGTAGTCTGCGTCAATGGCCTTCTGGGCTTCGGATTCCAGGTCATTTTCCAAGGCCAGCAGCGTGTTCAAGATCTCGCGCATATGAGCCAATTGCTCGGTGCTGCGGCGCCGCGCCGCCAGTATGGCCGCTTCCACTTCAACGGCTTCCCGTAGCTCCAGCAGGGCGAGTGCGTCCATGACCGTGTTCACAGCAGAAAAGGGAATATGTAGTGGAGGCTCCGGCGGCTGGCTGACAAAGGTGCCAATACCATGGCGCGTCTCCACCAGGCCGTTGGCTTGCAGACGTGAAATTGCCTCGCGCACGACAGTGCGGCTCACGCCCAGCAGCCTCATGATCTCCGATTCTGTCGGCAGCTTGTCCCCCGGCTTCAACTGGCCGGCCCGGATGGGGGCCGCCAGTGCCCCGACCGCCTCTTCAGTCAGCGTGCGTGAGCTACGGCGGCCGATGGACGAAATGGCGGGCAGGCTGCGAGACTCGTTCATGGGGCTGTCCGGGCGTGTGGGCATCAGTAGATGTCCGGCTCGCCGGCTGCCCGGCCAAACTCCGGCGTCAGGTAGTCGAAGTCGCAACCCTGATCTGCCTGACTGATATGCTGTGAGAACATCCAGCCATAGCCGCGTTCGAAGCGGGGCGGCGGCGCTTTCCACTCCGCACGGCGGCGCTCGAGTTCGGCATCATCCACGAGCATATTCAAGCTGCGATTGGGAATATCGACGCTAATCAAGTCGCCCGTTTTGAGCAATGCCAGCGGGCCACCGATATAGGATTCCGGGGCCACATGCAGCACACAGGCACCGTAGCTCGTGCCGCTCATGCGGGCGTCGGAAATGCGCAGCATGTCACGATAGCCTTGCTTGAGTAGAACCTTGGGCATGGGCAGCATGCCCCACTCGGGCATGCCCGGGCCGCCCAGAGGACCTGCGTTGCGCAGCACTAGAATATGGTCGGGCGTGACATCGAGGTTCTCGTCGTCGATGGCTGCCTTCATTTCCGGATAGCTGTCGAATACCAGTGCCGGGCCTGTGTGTTTCTGGAACCGCGCTTCGCATGCCGAGGGCTTGATCACCGCACCATCGGGAGCGAGGTTCCCACGCAGTACCGCCAGTGACCCTTCGTGGTAAACGGGGTTGGTCAGGGGGCGAATCACGTCGTCGTTATGAACAACAGCTTCAGTCAATGCTTGGCCGAGCGTTTCCCCCATTACAGTGAGGCAGTCCAGATCAAGCTTTTCACGAAGCTGGGACATGAGGGCGAGGAGGCCGCCTGCGTAGTAAAAGTCCTCCATCAGGTACGTTGAACCCGAAGGGCGGATGTTGGCGATGACAGGCACCTCGCGGCTCAGGGCGTCGAGATCGTCCAGACCCCACTGGACTCCGGCGCGGCGGGCCATGGCCAGAAGATGGATGACGGCGTTGGTCGAGCAGCCGGTAGCCATGGCGACTACGGTCGCGTTACGCACCGCTCGTTCATTGACGATTTGGCCAGGCCGCAGGTCTTCCCAAACCATGTCAACGATGCGGCGTCCGCAAGCGGCTGCCATGCGTATGTGATTGGAGTCTGCCGCAGGAATGGAGGATGCACCGGGAATCGTCAGGCCCATGGCGTCCACAATGGCAGTCATGGTGGATGCGGTTCCCATGGTCATGCAATGGCCGTAAGAGCGCGCAATACCGCCTTCCACGCCTAGCCACTGCTGAGCAGTGATATTGCCGGCCCGGCGTTCATCCCAGTACTTCCAGGCGTCTGAGCCCGAACCCAGTTGCTTCCCCGCATAGTTACCGCGCAACATGGGGCCGGCCGGCAGGTAGATGAAGGGCTGGCCGGCCGTCAGGGCACCCATGATCAGTCCAGGCGTCGTTTTGTCGCAGCCACCCATTAGCACAACGCCGTCAACCGGATGCGCCCGAATCTGCTCTTCGGCCTCAATCGCCAGCAGATTGCGATACAGCATGGTTGTGGGCTTCATGAAGTTTTCCGACAGGGTGATTGCCGGCAATTCCACCGGAAACCCCCCTGCCTGAAGTACACCGCGCTTCACGTCTTCCACGCGTTGCTTGAAGTGAGCATGGCATGGATTGAGATCAGACCAAGTGTTCAGAATGCCGATGATGGGTTTGCCCGCCCAGTCTTCCGGCGCATAGCCCATCTGCATGATGCGGGAGCGGTGGCCGAAACTGCGCAAGTCGTCGGGAGCGAACCAGCGTGCAGAACGCAGATCCTGCGGCTGTTTTCTTTTGGTGCGTTGATAGTCGGTCATGTCGGTTCAAGCTTCCAGTATGTTTCGGCGGGGCATCAGACCGGGGTGGGCAGGGGTTGACCGCTGAAATGCGCCTTCATGTTGTCAACCACCAGCTGCGACATGGCACCGCGCGTTTCAATCGTTCCGCTTGCATGGTGCGGGAACAGGATGACGTTTTCCAGTTGATGAAAGCGGGTGTCAACGTGAGGCTCGTTCTCGAATACATCCAGCCCGGCGCCACCAATGGCTTTGCGTTCAAGCGCATCGATAAGGGCGGCTTCGTCTACCACCGACCCACGCGAAATATTGATGAGCCACGCGTCCTTGTGCATGGCGGCGAGTACTGAGGCGTTGACCAGGTGACGGGTTTCCGCGCCTCCGGGGCAAGCCAGCATCAGAACGTCGCAGTTCGCGGCGAGCTCCGCCGGGGTGGCGAAATAGGCGTAGGGCACGTTCTTCTTGCTTCGCGATGTATAAAGGATTTCCATTTTCATGGCTTCAGCGCGTTTGGCGATTTCCAGGCCGATGCGCCCCAAACCGACGATGCCCATGCGCTTGCCCTTGAGCGAACGCCCGAGGGGCATCATGCCGCGCGCTGACCATTGCCCACTGCGCACATATTCATGTCCGTCACCCAGGCGGCGCAGCGCATTCAGGACCAGTCCGATGGCGAGATCGGCCACGTCGTCGTTGAGAACGTCTGGCGTATTGGTGACGTGAACCCCTTTCTCCTTGCATGCAGCTACGTCAATGCTGTCCGTTCCCACGCTGGCAGTGGACACGATTTCCACAGCTGGCAGGCGGGGCAGCATCGCTGCCTTGAAGCCCGGCACCCCGGCCGTTACCACGCCACGAATACGCGTTCCGACTGATTCCAGAAGAGCG
>JAJUJD010000138.1 GCA_029267315.1 Alcaligenaceae bacterium | reverse complement strand
CTTACAGAACAGCTCTTGTCACTGGCGCATGCCAGCCGCAATGATCCTTCACCTCATATGCCGGTCGACCTCAGCGCACTGGCCCGTGAGGTCGTGCTCTTATACCTGCCGTTAGCAAGGGAAAAGCAGCAGGATCTGGGCTGGATGCACGGCAGCAGCGGTGAGGGCAATGGTGGAGGCCATTCCATATGGGTGCTGGGAAGCGATGCGGAGTTGCATGAGTCGATCGCCAATCTGGTCCATAACGCGATCAACCATGCAGGCGAGGGGAGCACCATCACCGTGTTTGCAGGCTGCGACGGCGAACATGCCTGGGTATCGGTGTGCGACAACGGTGTGGGCCTCGCGCCAGAGCTAAGGGAAAGTGTCTTCAGTCGCTTTGACCGGGGCACGCGTGAACGTAAGGGAACAGGGGGTGGCGGCTCCGGTCTGGGCCTGGCAATCGCCCTGGCTTACGCGCAACGCAATAGAGGAAGCATCGCACTGACCGACGGAGACCCCTCTCCCCATGGGGGAGTGGGCCTGTGCGCTACCCTGAAACTGCCTGCCTATCAGCCTGCCGCCGAGGTTTGAAGCAACCTGCCTTGCTCAGCTCTTGCGCAAGCGCTGTATCAGGCTGGAGGTATCCCAGCGTCCGCCGCCCATTTGCTGAACATCCGCGTAGAACTGGTCAACCAGGGCAGTGACGGGTACACGCGCACCATTGCGCTTGGCTTCATCCATGACCAGGCCAAGATCCTTGCGCATCCAGTCCACCGCGAACCCGAAGTCGAACTTGCCGTCGACCATCGTACCGCCACGGTTTTCCATCTGCCAGCTCTGGGCCGCGCCTTTATCGATGACATTGAGCACCTGCTTCATGTCCAGGCCGGCTGCCTGCCCAAAGGCGATGCCTTCCGACAGCGCCTGAACCAGACCGGCGATGCAAATCTGGTTAACCATTTTGCTCAGCTGGCCCGCACCCGGCGCACCCAGCAGCGTCACCGCTTGGGCAAAGTTCATGGCCACCGGCTTGATGACATCAAACTGTTCAGGTTTGCCGCCGCACATGACGGTGAGTTTGCCGTTCTGGGCACCGGCTTGACCACCGGAAACTGGCGCATCCACAAAGCCCAGGCCCTTCTTAGCAGCGATGTCGAACAGTTCCCGAGCTACTTGTGCGGAGGCGGTGGTGTGATCCACGAAAATGGCACCCGATTCCATGCCGGCAAAGGCGCCAGCGTCTCCGAGGACCACGCTGCGCAGATCGTCGTCATTACCCACGCAGCAGAATACGATTTGCGCCCCTGCGGCAGCTTCTCGTGGTGTGGAGGCCGATTTCCCGCCGAATTCCGCCACCCAAGCTTCTGCTTTAGCGGGTGTGCGGTTATACACGGTGACCTCATGCCCGGCCTTGGCCAGGTGCCCCGCCATTGGGAAGCCCATCACACCGAGCCCCAGAAAAGCTACACGCATGGGGGATTGGGTTTCGTAATCGCGGGCGTTGATGGAAGACATGAATCTTGCTCCTCTCGTTGTAAGGGTTATTCATTTTATTTCAGCGTTCTCGCCAAAAAGAGTAACGCATTTGTGCACAAAAAAGTTCAGGCGCCACGAGGGCGCCTGAAAAGGTGGGGCAAACGGTGCGTTAGACGCTCCGGGTGCTGGAGTTAGCCTTCATCGACGAAAGCTTCTTCCCGCTTAGCCTTGATGGAGGGCAACGCCACCAGTGCCACCAGAATGGCAGCCATCACCAGCAGGCTGAGGGACAGCGGTCGGGTGACGAAGGTGGTGTAGTCACCGCGAGCCAGCAGCAGTGCCCGACGGAAGTTTTCTTCCATCATGGGCCCAAGCACCAGACCCAGCAACAGCGGTGCACCCTCACATTTGAGTTTGGCCCAGATATATCCAACCAGGCCGAAGGCGGCCGTCACCCAGATATCGAACACGTTGTAGTTCAACGAGTAGACCCCGATGGTGCAGAACACCAGAATGGCCGGGAAGAGGATGCGGTAGGGGACCGTTAGCAGCTTCACCCACAGGCCGATCAGCGGCAGGTTCAGGATGACCAGCATCAGGTTGCCGATCCACATGGACACGATCAGGCCCCAGAACAGTTCCGGGTGGCTGGACATGACCTGCGGGCCCGGCTGGATGTTGTGGATGGTCATCGCGCCGATCATCAGGGCGGTCACGGCGTTGCCGGGGATGCCCAGAGTGAGCAGCGGAATGAAGGATGCTTGCGAACCAGCGTTGTTGGCGGACTCAGGGCCTGCCAGACCAGCCGGGTGACCCTTGCCGAAACGCTCAGGGTTCTTCGACAGCTTCTTCTCCATGGTGTAGGAGGCGAAGGACGAAAGCACTGCACCACCACCAGGCAGAATGCCCAGTGCACAACCGATTGCAGTACCGCGCACCACAGCAGGCCATGCTTCCTTGAACTCCTGCTTGTTGGGATACAGCGTACCCACTTTGGAGTCCACGGCAACGCGCTGGTCACGCAGTTCCAGGTTGGTCATGATTTCGGAGAAGCCGAAAACGCCCATGGCGACCACGGCGAAGTCGATGCCGTCCTGCAGCTCAGGAATGCCGAAGTCGTAACGGGCAACACCGGAGTTCACGTCAGTACCGATCATGCCGAGCAGCAGACCCAGAAGAATCATGCAGATTGCCTTGGGCAGCGAGCCGGAAGCCAACACCACAGCGCCGATCAGACCCAGCACCATGAGGGAGAAGTACTCGGCAGGACCGAACTTAAATGCCACTTCAGCCAGAGGAGGGGCAAAGCCGGCAATCATGATGGTTGCCACGCAGCCGGCAAAGAAAGAACCCAAGGCGGCGATGGCGAGCGCGGCACCCGCACGGCCATTCTTGGCCATTTGGTGGCCGTCCAGCACGGTCACCACTGCTGAGGTTTCACCGGGCAGTGCTACCAGAATGGCGGTGGTCGAACCCCCGTACGCAGCACCATAGTAGATACCGGCCAACATGATGAGGCCGGCCACCGGCGGCAGCACGTAGGTAATGGGCAGCAGCATGGCGATGGTCGGCACGGGACCGATGCCGGGCAGCACGCCAATCAGGGTGCCCAGAAGACAGCCCAGCAGACAGTAGGCCAGGTTTTCCAGGGTCAGCGCGACCGAAAACCCGAGTATCAGGTGATCAAGCAATTCCATTTACGGCCCCTCCTTACAGAAAGCTCGGCCAGAGCGGGAAAATAAGGCCCAGGCCCCGGATGAAGGCCAACCACACGAAGATCACCAGGAAAACGCCTGTAAGGAACGCGATTTTCCAGTTGAAGTCGTGGCCTGCAATACTACTGATGAAAACCAGCAGGAATACGGAGATATAGACGCCCAAGACGTTCATAAGGGCCCCGGTCAGGACCACCGAACCGATGATGATGAAAAGGATCTTGAAATCGAACCTTTCCACTTCGGTTTCGTGAGCTTTCTCTTTGAGAGAGCCCAAAGCGACGACTGCGCCAAGCAAAGCCAGGCAGACGCCAAGCCAGAACGGGAAATAACCGGGACCCATACGGGCAGCCGTTCCCATCGAGTACTTCGTTGCACCGAGGGCAAACCCGATCCCCAGGACAACGAACATGACTCCGGACCAGAAGTCCTGCTTATTTCTAAGCTGCATGTTGATGAACCTCTTCTGCAGTTGAAAGATTGGAACCTTTACGGAAAGGACCGCCACAGCAAGTCGCAACACCGTCCAGGCGCCGTTCGAAAGGTGCCGAATGGTAATTGACGAGGTGACGGCTGGGAACCCGAAGTTGCCCCTTTTAGTACAGGGTTTTCCCTGGACATGGCGCGTTTCCGTGCGTTTTGCTTACATTTCGGCCGTTTTTGCTGGCGAATTGAAAGACGATTGAAAGGCAGTTGAAAAGTGGGTGAAAGGTTATGATGCTAGTCGGCCCGCGGGGGATTCATGTCATGAATCCGCGGCGCTACACTCTATTCACTCGAACGCGGGATGGTTTACGATAACGCCATGTTGGAAGATCTCGATTCTCTCGCTGCCCGGCTAGGGCAACTGGTTCAGCACACCAAGCAGCTGCATGCCGATAAGGTAGAGCTGCAGGCGCGCATTCTCGGTCTGGAGCAGGAACGCAATGCCTTGCGCGAAGAGCTCAAGCGTCGCGAGGCCGAATTTAGCGAACTCGCTGAGAGCAATGCCGACCACCAAGCACGGGTCGATATCCTCCGTGCAGAGGCCGATAGCATTCGCGTCACGCTGCAAGGTGAAGTCGAACGGTGTCAGGCCGAACGGGAGACCTTGCGTCGTCAGCTCGCCGCCAGTCAGGCTGATTCCGCTCGTCTACGGTCTGTCGCGGGCCAGGCGCAGTCTCAGATCGATTCCATTCTGATGCGCCTTCCCGGCGCGCCGCAGGAGTGACATCCATGGAAAGGGTTGATGTTTCCATTTTGGGCCGAGAATATTCCCTGGCCTGTTTACCCTCAGAAAAGGATGCCCTGCTCGAGGCAGTCCGTTTGGTCGACCAGCGCATGCTTGCCATCAAGAATTCCGGGCGGGTGGCCGGCAATGAGCGCATAGCGGTGATGGCGGCCATTCAGATCGCGGGCGAGCTGCTCGCCATGCGTGCACCAAATGGTCCTCTGGCCAATGTGGCGGTTGGTGATTTCAAGCGCAAGATCGAAGACATGCACACTATGCTCGATCAAGTTGTTGGGTTGGGTGCCCAATCAAGGTAAAATACGCCCAAGGCAAAGATTTTTAGAGCGGTGAACTCAAGCACCGCTCTGCAGTTTGTCCCTGCAGTGCTCGTGACTCGGCCATACATTCCTTGAACCAATGCTAATGGCATAGGTTGCTGGATTGGCAGGTGGGAGCGATCTCCTCCTTCGGTTGGAGAACCCGAAGCCTGCCTGATGGCGACCATCTTGAACCTACGGTTCAGGATGCCGGCCTAGACGGCACAGGCGGGGCATTTAATAGTGGAAGGGCTCGCAAGAAGTTGCGGGCTCTTCTTCTTTCCGGTCCTCGCAGGCGCGCTGGGCTGGAGCTGGCGCTCTTAAAACTGTGTTTCTGTCGGTTTCGAACCCGCAATTTTTGGGGCGGCGCGGTGGTTCGCCGGCAGTACACTGGCCGCTTCGTTACACAACTGGAGTGCCAAGTATGTCTTTCAACCGTCTTGCAAAGTTGCGTATTCCCGTATTTCGCCCGTTTGCGACGATGGCCGTGGCCGCTGCTTTGTTTGCAGGCGCTGCCCATGCCGACAGTGGGCCTGCCAAGAACACAAAATTCCCATATGCCAGCCTGCGGGCAGAAGCGGTTACCGAAGTCGCGCATGACACCGTGCGCATTACGTTGGCTGCAGAGGTGCGTGATTCCGAACAAACTCAGGTGGCATCGACATTGAGCCGTACCGTCGACAGTGTCATGAAAGATTTGAAGGGTACGGAAGGTGTGAAAGTCACCAGCGGAAACTTTCAGGTTTGGCCAATGAGCGACCGAGATGGCCGTATCTCAGATTGGCGTGGACGGGCAGAGGTCATCCTCGAATCTACTGATTTCGAGGCCGCTTCGAAGCTCGCTGGACAGGTGTCTGATCGCATGCCGATTTCGAACCTTGCCTTCTCTGTTGCCCCGGAAACGCGAGCTCGCCATGAGGAAGACCTTCTGCAAGAAGCCGCCACCGCATTTCGCAAGCGCGCAGAAGCCCTGACCCAGGCCTTCGGTTACTCGTCATATTCCGTTCGTGAAATTACTCTTGGGGGTTCGGGCGCCGCCTATCAGCCTGAAGGCAGGCGGATGATGGCCATGGCGCCCGCCGATTCTGCGTCTGGCATCCCCCTGGAAGGCGGCACGGAACGTATCAGCCTTGCTGTCGAAGGGACGATCTTCCTGAATACCAAAGAATAATGGCACCAGCCACGACCATGGGGATGCACAGAAGCTGACCCATGGACAGGCCGCCAGCCAGCAGCCCCAGGAAATTATCTGGCTCGCGCGTGAACTCAACGAGGAATCGCGCAACGCCGTACCCTATTAGAAACATGGCACTTACCTGGCCGCGCTTGCGCGGCTTTGCTGAGTACCACCACAGGAATGCGAACAGGAGCAGGCCTTCGAAGGCCATCTGGTAAAGCTGTGAGGGGTGACGGGCAAGCGCGTCCACATGTGGGAAGACCATTCCCCAAGGCATGTCAGTAGGGCGCCCCCACAGTTCGCCGTTTACAAAATTTCCCCATCTGCCCGCAGCGAGCCCTATAGGAATCATGGGGGCAATGAAGTCGCCGACTTCCAGAAAGTGGCGCCCACAACGGTGGGCGTACCACACCAATACGAGAATCACGCCGATTAGCCCCCCGTGGAAGGACATGCCCCCTTCCCATATATATAGAATCTCCAAAGGGTGGCTAAGGTAATACGCCGGCTTATAAATCAAGGTGTATCCCAGGCGTCCGCCCACGATCACGCCTATTACGCTGTAGAAGATGATGTCTTCCAGCTCCCGCATGGTGAAGTCCGTTTTGCCTTTCCTTATGCGACTCCGCCCCAACAGCCAGACGGCGGCGAAGCCTAGAAGGTACATCAGTCCATACCAATGGATGGCGATCGGGCCAAGTTGCAGGGCAATGGGGTCAAGCTGGGGATGTTGCAGCATGAGTCTCGACGTGGTTGGAAAGGAAATATGGTCGATAATACTCTGAGTGAATTTCAGAACCTTCGGGCATGGGGCACACATGCTCACCCCGAACATAGTCATGACGGAGGGCGTGGTTTCATGAAATGCCGATGGCTGGTTGCCGTAGCGATGTTTTTTATTGGGGTGAGTGCTCAGGCCAGGGATGCCGGTGTCGAGCTGGCACAGCGCAGCGTTTGTCTGGCGTGTCATCAAGTCGATACCAAACGGGTCGGCCCGAGCTTCCGGGATATCGCGCTGCGGTATTCCGATAATGAAGAGGCGGCGGCATACTTGGCGCGCAGCATACGCGAGGGCAGCCGCGGTTTATGGGGCGCGATTCCCATGCCCGCTCAGCGACATGTTGATCCGGCAACGGCCTTGCTGCTGGGTGAATGGATCATGTCGTTAGCTCCTGCGGAGCAGACTGGGGCGGAACCCTCCCAGGGGCAGGCTCCCTCCATAGGTTCTTCAGCCGAGTCGGGCGGGGCTGATAACAGTGCCGCCGATGTACAGCCACACTAATAGTAATGGTCGGCGTTACAGACAATGACTGCTCGAACCGGCGAGCATGTCCCTGCGGCAATCTCAGGCGAAAGGATGACTACGATGGAAACAGCAGTGTTAGGCGGGGGGTGCTTCTGGTGCACCGAGGCCGTATTTACAAACGTACGTGGTGTGAAGAGCGTCACTCCCGGTTATGCAGGTGGCCACATGGCGAACCCTGACTACTATTCAGTCTGTTCAGGAGAAACGGGGCACATTGAAGTGGTCAAGGTGCAGTTCGACCCCGCGGTCATCGACTACTTCACCGTGCTGGAGATTTTCTTCGCAACCCACGACCCCACCACGCTCAATAGGCAGGGGGCTGACGTCGGGTCACAATACGCTTCGGTCATCTTCTACGAGGACGAGCGACAGAAGGAGACTGCGACTGCAGTCATCTCCGACGTGCAGGAAGCTCTGGAAAAACCGGTGGTAACCCAACTTCGGCCGGCTGAAACATTCTGGCCGGCAGAGACGGTGCACCATAATTACTATGCTCTCAACCCCAATCAGGGGTATTGCATGGCTGTGATAGAGCCCAAGCTGGCGAAGTTCCGGCAGCGTTATCGGCAGTGGGTTCGAGAAAATAATTAAATTTTTTCGCCCCCATTTGCACACTTCAATTTTTTCGTGCTATAGTTCGTTTCCTCGCTGATCGAGACCTAGGGTTTTCCCGGATTTCGAAGCGTTTTCCGACCGAGAGTGTCGTACCATATAGGTAGCGCTGGCAGGTTGTTGAAAACACAGCGGGCTGGGTTGAAGTGGTTTTTTTAGCCCAGTTGCAGAACTTGATTTTCATGTTATGATTACGAGTTCCGCAAGCGAGATTGCAGCGGCCCACGCCGCCAGGAAGGCAACTTTCTAGTGTGAGTGGGGCGGCAGTTAAGCGGCCAAGGTAGTTTGAAAGCGGTGGTTTACCGGTTTTAAAAAACTTCCTCCAGTCGCTTGACACGCTGAAAAAACTGCTTCATAATCTCGTTTCTCTGCTTCTAGCGCAGT
>JAJUJD010000221.1 GCA_029267315.1 Alcaligenaceae bacterium | reverse complement strand
GATTTCAACCATCAGGAACTGGTTGAGCTGGTGGCCACGGTGGCTGCCTACAACATGGTTTCGCGTTTCCTGGAAGCCTTCGGCATTCATAGCGACGACGAACGCTAAGGTGCAACTGGGCCAGTCGTGGGTGACCACGCTGACCGCACTGGCCACACACCGGGGCACATACCGGAAAAGTGAAAGGGCCGGCGAGCTAACCCCGCCGGCCCTTCGCATGTGAGTGCATGAATCTTACTTATTCAGCTTCTCCACCGCCTTGGAGAACAGTTCACGCTGTTGCTTCAGATAGGCCTTGTAGTCTTCCGGGTTAAGCAGCTTGATCTGCGCACCGAAAGTGGCGAGGTTCTTGGCGATGTCGTCTTCGTATTTTGCGACCACCTGCTCAGCCGCCTTGTAGATCTTGTCCACTACTTCTTTGGGCGTGCCGGCCGGCGCAGAAATGCCGTAGTAGGTGGGGCTGCCAATGTCATAGCCCAGTTCCTTCAATGTGGGAACGTCGGGGTAAGCCTTGAGACGCTCAACACCGAATACCGCCAGAGGCTTCAGCGTGCCCGCATCGATATGCGCCCGGACCGGCGCAATAGCCGTGGAGGCGAGGTCGACGTGGCCGCCCAGCAGCGCAGTAATGGCCGGCCCGCTGCCCTGATATGGAATGTGCCGCCACTTAACATCAGCTGTATCGGTGAAGGCTTCCGCCAGCAAGTGGGTAATGCCCATGGCGCCTGAGCTGCTGAAGGTGACACCTTCCGGGTTCTTACGCGAATATTCGATGAGTTCGTTGAGCGACTTCCATTTGGAATCGGCGGGGCCAACCAACATCAGACCGCCTTCTGCCAGCGACGCCACTGGCTCAAAGGCATCGGGGGTGTACTTGATGTCTTTGTTTGCGAGCGGCACAACCACGATCGAGCCAGGCGAGGTGCCCACCAGTGTGTAGCCATCGGGCGTGCTATTGGCCACCGCGCCGGCACCTATGCCGCCGCCTGCACCGGGCCGGTAATTCAAAATGACGTGCTGCCCCAGGAATTCGTTCATGCGGTCCAGAAAGGGCCGAAGCATGTTGTCGGTATCACCTGGCTGGAAGGGGATAACGACCTGAACTTGCTTGTTGGGGAAGTCAGTTGCTGCAGCTGCGTTGAATGCAGCCATGGAAGTCACGGCTGCGGCGATCAATGTGCGTACCCATTTTGTTCTCATACTTGTCTCCATTGAATAGATTATTGTTAATACGAAAAAAAACGATGAAACGCGTTTTGCCTTCCCAGGCGATCAGTCACAGCGGGCGCTCATCCCTCCATCCACGACAAGCTCGGTTCCCGTTATGAAGCGGGCTTCATCAGAAGCGAGAAACAGTGCTGCATTGGCGGTATCCATGCCATCACCCGTGAACGGCATGGGAATACGACGTTTGCGGCGTTCAAGCAGGCTGGCAATGTCTCCTTGTGCCTGCGTACGGGCCAGCACGGCGTCGACCAACGGCGTGTGAAGCTGGCCGGGTACAACGGCGTTCACGCGTATGCCGTGAGGCGCGAGTTCCACCGCGGCCACTCTGCCGTATTGGATGACACCGGCCTTGGCAGCGGCATAGCCGATCTGCGGTGCGCCCGTCCAGCGTATGCCTGATGTGGAAGCAATATTGACGATGGCGCCGGCGGCTTTTTCCTTCATGACGGGCAGCACGCAGCGCGACACCACAAAGACGGTCTTGAGGTTGAGGTCCAGCTGCGCGTCCCACTGTTCTTCGGTCAGCGCCATGGCGCCCCCGGCACAGGGCGCACCGACGTTGTTGACCAGAATATCTACGGTTCCGTAAGTTTCCAAACAGGCATCGACCATGCGCTGCACAGCCGCGGAATCAGTCACGTCGCATTCATACGCTCTGATCTCGCCACTGATGGAAGCGACTCTCTCCATGGTTTCAGCCATGGCGTCTTTGGAACGGTCCACCGCAAAAACGCGTGCGCCCTCCTGCGCGAAGCGATAGGCAATGGCCCTGCCGTTTCCCCAACCGGGGCCGACGCAACCGGCACCGGTCACAATGGCGACTTTTCCCTCCAGGCGTTTGTTGCTCATATCGCCCCCCTTCAACGGGTGGCGGCGGTGATGCCGCCATCCACTACGATTTCCTGGGCAGTGATGTACTTGGCTTCATCAGATGCCAGGAACAGCACGGCATGCGCGACATCCCAGGCGTCCCCCATGTGACCCATGGGAACTTGCTGGTGGCGATGAGCGACGAAACCTTCATAATCGCCTTGCACGTACTTGTCTGCCAGACGCCTCACCAGTGGGGTGAAGACCAGCCCCGGCACAACGCAGTTCAGCCGTATGCCTTTCGGGGCGTAAATAACTGCTGTGGTGCGGGTGAGCTGCATGAGGGCTGCCTTGCCCGCGGCATAGGCAACCTGTGGCTTGCCCACGTAACGCAGGCCCGCGATGGACGATATGTTCACCACCGCCCCGCCGCCCTGCTCCTCCATGATCGGAAGCACATGCTTGCAGGCCAGATAGGCGGACTTCACATTCACATCCATCTGGTCATCCCAGGTTTCTTCGCTCATGGAAGCGGGGTCTCCGGGCTCGGAGCGACCCACATTATTCACGAGGATGTCAATGCGGCCATACTTCTGCATGCAGGCCTCGACCATGGCTTTGACGTCGCCGGATTTGGTGCCATTGCACACCATGGCCTCGACAGTGCCGCCTTCTTCCCGGATGATACGTACCGTGTTCTGCGCCGCGGTTTCATTGAGATCGGTTCCGAAAATGCGGGCGCCCTGCCGAGCCAGCAGGGTGGCAATTGCCTGCCCATTTCCCCACCCCTCGCCCACTGAACCAAAGCCTGTGACGAGTGCAACCTTGTTGTCCAACCTGAGCATGCTTGTCTCGCTTCCGTTATTGAATTATGGGTTGGCTTTCATGGTAGGAAGGTTTCTCCCGCAGGAGAAATTCCTTTTTTGGGCCCATTGATTGGAAATTGGAATGAATCTGACGCCCAGAGAGCTGAGCATCTTTGTATCCTTGGCAAGTTCGCTGAATTTCGGTCGTACTGCGGAACGCTTCTATGTTACGCAGCCCACCATGAGCAAGATCATCCGCAATATGGAGGACAGGCTGGGCGTGAAGCTGTTCGAGCGCAACACGCGAAACGTGACGCTGACTCCGGAAGGCAGAGACCTGCTGGAGGTCGCGTCAAGAATCGTGGATGAATATGAAACCGGCTTGACGGAATTGGCTGCCGTGGCTCGCAAGCAGTCGCAGCAGCTGTCCATTGCCGCGCTGCCTTCGCTGGCTGCAACCCTGCTGCCCGGCCTGGTTCTGGAGCTGAGGCGCAGGGTGCCGAAAGCCATGATCAACATCCACGATGTCATCCACGATGCAGCGATTGATCTGCTGCGCATGCGCAAGGTGGATTTCGCGATATCGGGGGTGGATATTGTTCACCGCGACCTTTCGACGATCGAGATTATGCGTGAATCATTCGTGCTGTTGGCGGCGGAATCGCTCGGCATCGAGAAGAAGGAAAGGAATTGGTCTGAAACCGAACTTGAACAACTTCCCATTATTTCCATGCCAAGGGGCACGGGCACGCGCATGCTGATCGACATGGCCTTCATGAAGAACGGCATGCAGTTTCGGCCGTTTCTGGAGATCAAGGGCTTGTCGACTATC
>JAJUJD010000156.1 GCA_029267315.1 Alcaligenaceae bacterium | reverse complement strand
GCGTGGCCGTGGTAGCAGCCTTCAAATTTGATGATGCGTGCCCGCCCGGTATAGCCCCGCGCCAGACGAATAGCAGACATCGTGGCCTCCGTGCCGGAGCTCACCAGACGGACCTGTTCCATGGAAGGCAGGCGAGCAACGATAGCTTCGGCGATCTGGATTTCCGCTTCGGTGGGGGCACCGAAAGAGAGACCATTTTCGGCCGCCTGTTGAACCGCCTTGATCACTTCCGGGTGAGCATGACCCAGGATGGCTGGACCCCAGGAACCCACGTAATCGATGTAGCGCTTGCCTTCGGCGTCCCACACATGGGCGCCTTGCGCCCTTTGAATGAAGCGCGGCGTACCGCCTACGGATCGGAAGGCGCGAACGGGGGAATTCACCCCGCCTGGGATGGTCTTACAGGCACGTTCGAATAATTCGGTATTGCGAGACATATATCGATTGGTAGTGAGAAGGTGGGGCCAATGGCCGATGGGCTGGCCAACAGCCAATGATAGTCGATCAGTCGAAAAGCGCTGCGCATTGTCTTGCGGCAGCCTGGATGTCGGGAGCCAGAAATACACCGCTAATAACGGCGATGCTGTCCGCCCCGGCTTCCACGACGGCACCGGCATTTTCAGGCGTAATGCCGCCGATCGCGACGACGGCTGGCCGCCGTTCACCCTGGCCCTCCACCAGGCGGCGACCCTCGTGCAGATGCTCAGCCGTGGCGCGCACGGCCTCTGGTTTCACAGTGGAGGGGTACATGGCGCCGAACGCGACGTAGTCGACATCGGACAGTAGCGCGCGTTCGGCCCGTGCCGGCTCGTTGTAGCAGGAACATCCGATAATGCGGTCCGGCCCCAACGCGACGCGTGCTTCCGCCAGGTTGCCGTCGTCGCGACCAAGGTGCACGCCATCCGCATCGACCAGAGCGGCCAGGCGCCAGTCATCGTTAATGATGCTGACAACACCCAGTTCCCGGCATAGCTCGACGACTTGCCTGGCCTGTTGAACGCCTTCAGTGGGTGTGGCGGTCTTGCGTCGCCACTGGAAGGCGGTCATGCCGCCGGCTGCCGCTGCCCGGATGGCGGTAAGCATACGTTGTGTGTCTTCCCATTCCGGCGAAACCCCGTAGAGACCGCGGGGGAAACGTAGCGTGGTGCTCATGAACGACTCCGGTTGAAAATGCGCCCTCCCATGCCGGGTTGGAAACGCCGCGCAGCCATGGCATTGACGTAGGCAATGCCACGCTCAATGGCCAATGACATTTCACTGCCGTGCGCCAGCTCGCAGGTGACGGCCGTGGCAAGCAGGCCGTCACTGTCGATGATGGGTTCGCTCACCTCCACGGCCCATCGAGCCGACTGGCTGTTTTCGTCGAGCAGAACGTAATCGCGGGTCTTGCCGGAGCCCGGCACCCCGGACACCAAAACAGCACTGGCCCCATACTCGAGCAGAGCGTTGATAGCGTGGTCCGTCGTTTGCCCAGGAAGAACGCCATGCGATTGCCACTGTTGCAACAGCGTGTGGTCGGTGACGACCAGATCGGTTTGCGGAAGAACGAGTTCAAGCAGGGCAGCCTGTGTGTCTTCCGCATCCAGTTCGTCTTCCACTAGAGCGGCGGGCTGACGTTGCAGGTGGACGACTACCGGCACACTGCTGTAGTCAGCGGTAATCTGGGCGAGCACGCTGACGGTTTCCGTTGTATAAAGCGGACCAACCTTCATCGCGTGCGCCGGCATGTCTTCGAGCAGGCAGCGGGCCTGATCATCCATCAGCTCTGGGGTTATTGGCTCCAGAGCCTCGACGGTGGCAGTATCCTGTACGAGCACACCTGTGAGTGTCCCGACAGCATGGCAACCCAGTTCGGCGCAAGTGACGGCATCAGCCGGAAGGCCTGTCGAACCGCTGGGATCGAAGGGCCCGAAGATGAAAACGATGGGAAGGGGCGCTGCAGACACGTTTAAGGCCATTTCGCGGGCAGCCTTCATGCGTGAAGTGCCCTTGGGTTTAGTAACATTGGCCCCATTCTATAGGAAGCCGCAACATAACCGAACGGCTTCCCCTCAATAGCGAGCAATAAAATCATGCGAACCTGGATGTGCCTGATCTGTGGATGGATTTACGATGAGGAAGCCGGTCTTCCGGAAGAGGGAATTGCACCCGGCACGCGCTGGGAAGACGTTCCGCCCAATTGGGTATGCCCGGAGTGCGGTGCACGCAAGGAAGACTTCGAAATGATCGAGGTCTGATACTTGCATTGCATGGTGCATGCGATGTCATCGCGTAGCCAAGCCGAGGTCCAATCATGATAGCCACTTCGCAGTCTGAAAATACAGTCAACCTGTCCAGGCAGCTCCTTGTGGCCATGCCCGGCAAGGTCATGGGCAGTCTGGCCAACACCGTCATCTATGTATGTGAACATACCGAGCAAGGAGCGCTGGGGCTGGTGATCAACCGACCCACCGACCTCACCGTCGGTGACCTTCTGAAACGGCTCGATTTGCCCTTGTCGCTGGAAATCGGTCCGCGTGAGCAAGCACCCGTCTTCTTTGGGGGGCCAGTGCAGACGGATCGGGGCTTCGTCCTGCACATGCCTGCGCATGGCTACGGTTCCAGCATCCAGTTGGGCGATATTGCACTTACCACCTCGCGCGATGTCCTGCAGGATGTTGCGGTTGGCAAGGGGCCGGAGCACATGCTCATCACCTTGGGTTATGCCGGGTGGGGTGCAGGCCAGCTGGAAGACGAACTGGCTCAGAATGCCTGGCTGCACGTGGACGCCAGCAACCACATTCTTTTCGATCTCGATCCGGAAAAGCGCTACGAGGCCGCCCTGGCGCAGCTGGGTATCGATAACCCCATCATGTTGTCGGGCGACGCCGGCCATGCCTGAGCCAAGTGCAGAAGAAACCCTGCTGGCGTTCGATTTTGGTCTGAAGAAGATCGGGGTGGCCATCGGCAATACGCTGACGCGGCAGGCCCGTCCACTCGAAGTACTGCGCCCTGTGACGCGTGAACAGCGGTTTCAGGCCATAGCACAGTTGCTCGAGCAATGGGGCCCTGACCGCGTGGTAGTGGGCCTGCCACTCACCACCGATGGGCAAGAGCAGTATGCGTCCTTGCGCTGCAGGCGTTTTGCCAACCAGCTGCATGGGCGCTATGGGCTTGCCGTCGAATTGGTCGATGAACGGGGCACCAGTGTTGAAGCACAGGCGGTTCTGGGCACCAATGAAGATGATGACGCTGTTGCTGCGGCGCTGATTCTCCAGCGCTATCTTGACGCACTGCCTACTCAAAGGTCTGTCTGAGTGGGCTATTTGCTGTTTCCGTTCCGATTAGTGGCGGTTGTTGCTTGGGTGCTGGGCGGCCTGTTTACCGTCATGGTGGTCTTCCCGTTTGTCTCGCTCGCCCTGCGTCAGAAGCTGATCCGCCACTGGTCGCGGGTACTCATGGCATGTTGCGGCGTCAATATCCGCTTTAATGGCCAGCCCAAATTGGATGGCGCCGTGCTGTGGGTGGCCAACCACGTTTCCTGGGTGGATATTTTTGTTCTGAACAGCGCGCGAGCAGTCTGCTTCATTGCAAAGAGCGACATTCGCAAATGGCCGCTGCTAGGCTGGCTGGTGGCTGGGGCGGGAACCTTGTTTATTGAGCGGGGAAGGCGCCATGCGGTGCGGGCGGTAGGGCACCAGATGGCGGCCCGTTTCGCAAAGGGTGAAGCCGTCGGCCTGTTCCCTGAAGGTACGACCTCATCTGGCCTGCGAGTGGCGCAATTTCATAGCAGCTTGTTTGATCCTGCCTTGCGGGCTGGTGCCGACATTCAGCCGGTGGCGCTGGTCTTCCAGCACCATGGCCGCCGCAGCAGCCACCACGCGTTTGTTGGCGAACAGACCTTGATGCATAACCTCTGGCGGCTGCTAACTTCAACGGGTGCCTGCGTGGAGGTGATTTTTCTTCCACTCATCCCTTCACAGGAATGCGTGCAGCTGGGCCGTGCCGCCGTCGCCGCTCGGGCAGAACGTGAGATCCGGGAAGTGGTGGAAGTGTTACGCCCGTAAGCGGCAAGTGCTTCTTATTCTGCTGCGGCAGGGGTCCTGAACGGGTGGCAGTTCACTTGAACCAGACGGTGGTCGTGCAGGCGCAGCGCCGTTAGTTGACGCCCCCACACACAACCTGTGTCCAGGCAAATGACATCTGGGCGGATCATCAGCCCCAGGGTCGACCAGTGGCCGAAAACGATGGTCTCATCTTCAATGGCACGCCCGGGCACGTCAAACCACGGTGATAGCCCGTGTTTTGCGTCCGGAGCGTCCTTGTGAGAGAAGTCCATCTTGCCGTCTGGCGTACACATGCGCATGCGCGTCATGGCGTTCACAATGACACGCAAGCGTTTCCCGCTATCGAGGGATTCATCCCAGTAATGGGGTTCGTTGCCGTAGATGCGTTCGAGCGCTGACTGCCACCGCGGGCTGCGCAGAGCGGCTTCCACCTCGCGCGCCAGGGCCTCAGCCTGATCGGCATTCCAAGCGGGCAAAATACCTGCATGGACGAGGATGTGGCCGCGCTCGCGGTGGAGCATGGGGCGGTGCCGTACCCAATCCAGAATCCCCTGGGCGTCAGGCGCATTCAGAATTTCTTGGAAAGTGTCTGACTTTCCCGGTTTGCGGATGCCTGCCGCAACGGCCAGCATATGAATATCATGGTTGCCCAGGACGCAGATTGCGCGTTCGCCCAGCGACATGATGGTACGCAGGGTCTGCAGAGACTGCGGCCCACGATTGATAAGGTCGCCTGCAAACCAGAAGCGAGCGTCGGGGTCGGCGGCAATGTCAGGGTGATCGAGCAGACGCAGCAGGGCGTCGTTACAGCCTTGCAAGTCGCCGACCATCCAGATGGGAGAGGTGCTCATGACAGGGTCCTGCTCCAAGGGGCGCGTGTCTGGATGAAGCGTCGCACCCCATGTTGGTTTTCCATCAGCAGCAAAGTGCCGAAGGCGAGTATCAATGCGGCCAAGTTGGGCACCAGCGCGGTTACCCAAGGTGCCCAGCGGCTGAGCATGCCCACGTTGAGGGCCAGTTGATTGGCCATGAAGAAGCCCACACCCAGTAGGATGCCAATGAAGACCTTGCTGCCCACTCCGCCCTTACGCGTTTGCATGAAGGCAATGGGCGCAGCAATGGTCATCATCACGAACAAGGTGAAGGGATAAGCGATCTTGCGCCATAGCGCCACCACTTGACGCTCTGTAGTCAGGTTGTTTTCCGCCAGATAGTGTATGTAATCGAGCAGGTCGCGTATGGACATGCGCTCCGGAGTAAGCACTCGGGCAATCAAGCGTTCCGGCGTGAGGGATGTGTCCAGCACGCGCTCAGGAATTTGCTCCAGACGCGTGGCCGGTTCGGCGGGAGGCTGGGCGTCAGCCAGTGCGCCGATGGAAGTTTCATTTATGGTTGTCTGCGTGACTTCGGTCAGACGAAGCTTCCCGCCGGAGAACTGACCTTTGGCCGCCTGAGACATCGTTGCGAGTTCCTGGCCGGGACGGAACTCGTAAAGAGTGACTTCACTGACGGAGCCGTCGGCGCTCAGTTGGGAAATGTTGATCACGCGCGTACCGCCGTTGGCATCCATTTCCTTGAACCAGTAGCCGCTGGCCATGCGCCCGCCTTCGGCGCGGCCCAGCAGACGCAGGCTGACATCGTTGGCTTTGAGTTCGGCAGCGGGGGTTATGACTTCTGACAATATGAAGGCGCCAATCACCCATGGAATGGTGACCAGCCAGAGCATGCCCAGCAGCTTCAGACCGCTCACCCCCGATACACGCAATATGACGAGTTCATTGCGCTGTGCCAGCCCGGCCAGCGCAAGTACGGAACCGATCAGCACGCCGATGGGTAAAAGGTCGTAGAGGTAGGTGGGAATGGCCAGGGCCTGCATGTAGAAGAGGTTGAGCAGCGTGAACTGCGAACCCACCTTGTCGAGCTCTTCGATGAGGGCAAAGAACGTGAAAAGGCCTAGCAGGGCAACGAGCACGACCGAGCTGGACCGGTAGATCTCTCTTGCAAGATAGCGGCGAGTCGTGCGCATGAGTGACAGCGGGAATGCTCGAAGTACCAAATATGCAAGATTACCATTCTGCCCGCAGCGCTGCATCGGCCCTGGGGGTGCTCCTGCATGTCGGTAGCGCGTATCAAGGCACTTCAACCAGCCGCATGCGTTGCTGGATGGTGGAGGTGCGCGAACGTAGATAGGACGTTACACCATTGCGATCGTAGTAAGCCGGTCGCGGCAGCATGGACGCTAGGCGCGCCGACTGGCTTGGCCCCAGTTTCGCCGCGTCGGTCTTGTAGTAGCGACGCGCAGCGGCTTGTGCGCCGAATACGTTTTCTCCCCACTGCGCATAATTAAGGTAAAGCTCCAGAATGCGCCGCTTGCTCATGGTCAGCTCAATCATGTAGGTAATGATGAGCTCCTGCCCCTTGCGCAGGTAGCTGCGTGAGTTCGACAGAAACAAGTTCTTGGCCAATTGCTGGCTAATGGTGGAACCGCCGCGCATGGCTTGCCTGCCCTGAGCGGCCTGGCGACGGTTGTATTCCCATGCGCGTCGAATGTCATCCCACTCCACGCCCGAATGGTTGATGAAGTTGGAATCCTCCGAGGCCACAACTGCGCGCTTCAAGTTGGTGCTGATCTGATCGTAGGGCACCCACTCGTGCAGAAGCTGCGCCTCGGGATCTTCCCTGCGCAGTTCACGCAAGGTCTGCTGCATGATGGAGGTGCTGGATGGGTTGAAAAAGCCGTACCACAGCACCAGGATGAATATTCCGACCTGGTAGAGCAGAACCAGTACTGCTCCGGCAAGAAAAACGGTTTTGCACAGACGCAGAAGCAACATGCCGCGGCCCGTCAACCGCTGCCTAGCTCAGCACGCAAACTGTGCAGAACGGGCTCTGTTTCCGGCAGGACGCCATGCCAGATTTCAAAGCTGGCAGCTGCCTGGCCCACCAACATGCCCAGCCCATCTGCAATTCGTGCCGCGCCTTGCT
>JAJUJD010000050.1 GCA_029267315.1 Alcaligenaceae bacterium | reverse complement strand
CCTTGGGCGGTCACTATTACGGCGTCGATCGGGATTTCCATCCCTTCCTGCAACGGCGTCAAGGATCCGTCCGCGTTGCGAATCCATGCTTCGCCGTTAACTTTACCGACCTGAACTGTTTGGGTTGCCACGATGGTGGTGCTCCGACAAAAACTATGCGGGCGCACGACGCGCCCAATTTTTCATTGGTACAAAGTTTAGATTCGAGTTTCTATTTGCAACATTGGCGTCCCCGACAGGTTTTGCCGCCGTTACAAACTACTGGCTGACGCCGTGAACCTTGAGAGCGAGCATCAGGCGATCGTTCACGCCCAATTTTTCGAAGACAGATGAGATATGCGCACGGACTGTGCGCTCGGTGATACTCAACGCGTCAGCAATTGCCTGATTGCTGCGGCCGGATGCCGCCATTTGGGCGACCTCGATCTCGCGCGGAGTCAGGCCATCCGTCCAATCTGTGATGCTCGGCTCAGGCTGCGCGACGCTGCGCTGCAGCTGTTGCAAAAGTCGAGCAAGGAGAGTTCGGCCCATCCATACTCCGCCGTTGTCTACGACTTTGAATACGGTATCCAGCGCTTCGGGCTGCATGTAGGCGTGTATATAGCCCTTCGCCCCGGCCGCCAGAAATGCACGACCCTCATCATCGTTTGGGTTCAAACTGCCGACGATGATATCCATCCGGCCCGCTTCCCGTCGCCATTCTTCGCTATTCAGTGAAGGAATATGAGGCGTGCCGGCATCCAGAACAACCAGCTTTCGTTCCAGTGCTCCCCACCGCTCCAGCTCACGCCAGCTACGTGCGCGGGCCGGCATCCATGCGGAAACGGGCAAGCGCTTCCAATGCGCCCAAAGCAAATCGTCATGCGTCAGCATCAATACGGGACGGGCTTGCATACCTACCTCTGATTCATCTCACGCCCGCGTTACGGCAGGACCGCTTCAGGAAACACGAACACAGCACTTTCGTCACTCTATCGTTCAGTAAATGCGTTGGAATGGGCGCGTAAAACAGGCTTCAACAGGTATTGCAGTACCGTTCGCTTGCCGGTCAGAATGTGCACATCTGCCTGCATACCGGGGATGATGGCCAAGCCTTCATCCAGCTGAGCTGCTTCAGTACGCACTCGAGCGATGTAATAGGAATCCCCTTTTTGATCGGTAATCGTGTCGGCACTGATCTGCTCGACATGACCCGACATGCCGCCATACACAGTGAAGTCGTAAGCGGTGAACTTCACCTCGGCCTCTTGGCCCGGATGCAAGAAGGCAATGTCGCGTGGATGTACGCGCGTTTCCAGTAGCAGGGTATCGTCGGCGGGCACGATCTCCAGCACCTCGTCTCCGGGGCGCACGACCCCCCCCACGGTATTGGTTTTGAGAGTGTTGACCGTACCGCGAACAGGCGATCGAATCTCGGAAAGCTTGACGCGATCGACCAGCGCAACACGTGTTTCGCGCAAGGTTGCGAGGCGCGTCCGGGTGTCCGCCAGCTGGTTTGCTGCTTCATTCCGTACGTTCAGCTCGGCTTCCACCCGTTTATTCCGAGCCTCTTCGATGGCGGAACGCAACCGCTCAATCTGTGCCTCGGCGGCCTTGGCCTCACCGCAGTATCTCGCCACATCGCGCTGAAGCCGCAAGATATCCACTTCGGAAACCGCGCCACTTTTCAGCAGGGGCCGCGTCACTTGCAGTTCGCGCGACGTCAAACCGCAGCTGGTCGACGCCTGATCCCGGTTAGCCTGGGTTTCGCGCAGCTCTTCTTCACGCTGCCTGAGCTGGTCTTCAGCCTGACGGATGATCGCGTTGAGTTCTTCCTGTCGCGTCTCCCAGATGCGTCGCTCCATCTCCACAATATGCGGTGCTTCCTGCAGAATTGACTCAGGTGCCTGAAACGGTTCCCCACTTGCCAAGGCCTCAAGGCGCGCCGCCTTGGCTTCCAGCCCAAGCAACTCAGCGCGGTTCTCACCCAAAGAGGATGAATAGCGGGTCGGGTCGATGCGCAGAAGCACATCACCTTCCTCCACGCTCATGCCAGGTCGCACAAGAATTTCCTGCACCACACCGCCATCCATGCTTTGAATGATTTGAACCTGTTGGGACGGCACCACTTTGCCATTGCCTCGAACGACCTCATCGATCTTGGCGAAATATGCCCATACCAGCAGCGCGGCCAGTGCCAGCAGTGATATCCACACAAGGGAGCGCGCACCGCTCGCGTTCTGCAGTGTCAAGGCATCCGTTGCATCGCTCCACTCGGCTTCGGCGTGAGAAACGGAGATCGGTCTACGTTCGGCCTGGTTCATCATGCGGTTCCCACTGCCTTGCCAATTCTGCCCTCGCGAAGAGCCTCGACAACTTGTTCCTTCGGCCCATCTGCCACCACACGCCCTGCGTCAATGACGATCAGCCGGTCGACCAACTTGAGCAACGCCGTGCGGTGGGTGACCAGAATCAGAGTCTTACCTGTGGTGACTACCTGGAGTCGGCGCCGCAGCAAGGCTTCGCTTTGGTTGTCCATGTTGCTACTGGGCTCATCGAACAACAGGATGGGCGGGTCGTTGACCAAAGCGCGTCCGACTGCGACCGACTGGCGTTGACCACCAGACAGAGAATCCCCACGCTCACCAATAATCATGTCGTAGCCATCTGGGTGGCGCGAAGCGAACTCTTCGATGCCGGCCACTCGGGCTGCATCCAGCATCTGACGATCGCCCACGAAAGGTGAACCCATCACCAGGTTCTGCTTGAGCGTGCCGTAAAACAGTTGGGGATCCTGCGGCACATAACCGACGTTGCGCCGCAAATCTGCAGGGTCGATCTGCTGTATATCGATCCCATCGATGAGCACCGTACCAGATGTGGGTTGGTACAGCCCAAGAATCAGTTTTTCGAGGGTGGATTTTCCTGAGCCTATGCGGCCGAGTATGCCAACCCGCTCACCAGCACGAATGTGCAGATTGATCCGGTTCAGTGCCGGTTGAGCTGTTCCGGGGTAGGCGAATGACACATTGCGAAGTTCAATTTCCCCGCGCAGAACTGGCCTGGGAACGAAGCTGCGTTCAGTGGGGCGTTCCACCGGCATTTTCATATAGTTGTCGATAGAGCCTAATGAGGCGCGCGCGTTCTGGTACTGCATGAGCAGCCCTGCCACTTGCCCGAAGGCTCCTAAACAACGTCCCGAAATCATGGAAGCCGCGATGATGCCCCCCATCGAAATTTCCGCCTGCTGAACCAGGTATACGCCGATGATTACCACGCTAATTGTGGTCAGCTGCTGCGCAGTCTGTACAAAACCCACTGTCACGGTTGATATGCGTTTGATACGCGCATTCATCCGGGCCAGAAACTCTGTCGAAGCTTCCCAGCGGCGCTGCATTTCACTTTGTGCGTTGAGCGTCTTGACCGTTTCCAGACCGCTGAGCGATTCAATGAGGCTGGCATTGCGCTGAGCGGTAGCTTGGAAGGTTTCCGCCACCAAGCGGCGCATGCGGGTTTGAGCCAGGAAAGAGACCAGCAGTACTGCGAATATGGCGGCCACGGCTGGAATGACCATAGGCGGCGCTATCCACCAGAGCACCGCAAGAAACAGCAAGGAAAATGGCAGGTCGACGACCGCCGCGAGACTCGTCGACGCGATGAAATCCCGCACCGACTCAAAAGAGCGCAAATTAGCAGCGAAGGAACCGACGGAGGCCGGCCGGCTTTCCATGCGCATGTCCAGAACACGTTCCATGATCTGAGCCGACAGCCGCACATCAACCTTCTTGCTGGCGGTATCAAGCACGTAGGCTCGCGCCGATGACAGGATGAGGTTGAATACCACCACCAGCACGATGCCGATCGCCATCATCCACAGGGTTTCGACTGCGTTATTGGGCAATACCCGGTCATAGACATTCAGCGTGAACAGCGGCATTGCCAAGGCAAAAATATTCACCAACGCGCTCGCTACCATGGCGTCGCGATACAAGGCGCGGTTGTGCACCATCGCAGACCAAAACCAGTGTTTTGACGGTTCTGCGATTCCCCCCTGCGAACGCGGTTCGAAACGGAACAGCGGTTTCACGAAGTAGGTCAGGCCACTGTAATGGGACTGCAGGTCGGCCGCGGGCACCTCGATCGGACTGTCCACTTCCGGATACTGGATAAGGTAGCTGTCCTCACGTTTCTCCAACAGCAGACAGGCTCGCTCCCCATGCAGCATCAGAATTGCCGGCAGCAGTGCCGGCTGAATATGTGGCAATTTGACGCGCAGCAGCTTGGCTGAGCAGTTCGCGCGAGCGGCAGCCCGTGGAAACAACTTTAGCGTCAGCCGATTGTTTTCCAGAGGCAAGCCGCCGGACAATGCCTGCGCGGATTGTGGGTGCCCGAAATACTCAGTAAGCGCGACCAGACAGTTCAGCAGACTGTCATCGTGAATAAGGTGCGGAGGAGGCGTATCCATCATATGACGTCATCATCATCCTGAAGGAGGTTCAGAGCATCCTTCAGGCGCCGGCGCACGCGTTTACGCCGGCTGAGTTTATCCAATGCCTCGGGAGGCAGGTCGGTGAGGTTGATCACCCCCTTATCCACGAGAACATTGATCAAGTCCTCGAGCACGCGAATGAATTCGATATCCAGTTGCGCGAGGTCCGCCCTAGTCTGGCGATCCACTTCGCCCCTTTCATTCTTGTTATTCATTCTTTAATCCAAGGAGCGGAGGATCGGTGGCTGCAGTGCTTCCTGATATTCGACCACGACGGGTTGCAGACGATCGACATCCGGTACGCCCGTCGCACACGCCTGAGCCGCTTCGTCGGGGAAGTCGAGCTTGGCAACTTCTGCAGGTACTTGCTCGAAGGGTTGAGATAACGACAACGCTTGCAATAGCCGATGCGAACGCATGAGCCAGCGAAGTTCTTCTCGCGCAAGGTTGATTTCCGCAATCACCAAGGAGCGGCGCGCGTCGAACAGTTCGTTTTCAGTGTCGAGTACATCCAGCAGCGAGCGTTCACCGATCTGGAACTGCTGCTTGTAGGCCGTTCGAACGCGCGTCGTGGCTTCCATGTGCTGGCGCAGATAAGGCAGTTGCTCACGTACCTTGAAAATATTGTTCCATGCAATCGCCAGCTCCTGCTGAATATTCCGACATGTGTAGTCGCGCACATCGCGGGCGGCGTATTGCTGTGCTTTGGTCTGACGAATGCGCGCCTGGTCGGCACCACCGCGCGACAAGGCGTACGACATGACCAGCCTCACGTTCGAGCTGTGGGCGTCCCGATAGGGCAGCCCAGGCTGAGAGTGATCCTTCCCAGTGGAGGCTCTCAGTTCCAAAGTCGGCATGTGCAAGCCCTTGGCCGCCGCGAAGGCAGAGCCTTCACTATGTACAAGTGCCTGTTTTGCCAGCAGCTCTGGGTTGCTACGGAGCTCTCGCAGGAAATTCTCGGGCTTAACCGGCAACCAATGGGCAATATTGGGCGCATCCAACAAAACTGGCGCGGGGAGTTCGCCAACCAGCCGCTGATAACGTTGACTGACATCATTCAGATTGGCCGATTCAGTCATCAGGTTCGACTGAGCAAGTGCCAGCCGCCCCCTGGACTGTTCAAAATCCACACCGCGACCCACGCCTGATTCTTGTCTTTCCTGAATTTGAGCGTGAGTATCGAGGTGGGCCTGGTAGTTTTCCTTAGCAAGACGCTCGAGTTCGCGATACAGGATCACGTCCAGATGCGCCTGGGCCGCTTCTAAAGCGATGGAATCCACCGTTTGCAAAAGCGTGAAATAGGCGGCGACCTTGTCGAAACCGCGCTCCCGCACGGTATTCAAGGTTCGGAATCCGTCGAAAAGCAGCTGGCTCAGCTGCAAGCTGTAACCATTGCGAGACCAATTGGTGGAAGGATCAGTGGAACTGCCGGTACGCCACTCGCGACCTGTCCACGCTTCCGCAGATACTTGCGGACGCAAGGCGCCGCGCTCGATGTTTTGGCCTTCGAGTGTGGTGAGAAAGTCGTGGTAGCGCGCCTGCACCTCGGGGTGTGTCAGGATCGCTTTTTCAACAGTGTCGACCAGGCTGCGGCTTTGCTCGGCACGAGCAAATGAGGGGGCAGCAATGCTGGCTACCCCCAAAACCGCTATGACTGATATACGTGCCTTACCCCAGAACTGGGCTGCATACTGCTTTACGACCCCGGCGTTTGTTGCCGGACCAAGGAGTCGGTTCATAAAGCTAAAACTGATTGGCAAGGCGGAGCTATGGGCTTCCGACCCATATTCTTGGAGCATAACCTTGCGTCTCAACGAGCCATGAGCTCGTTACGGCGGAATTTTAGCAAGAAGCGCGAGCCATGAACAAAAAAGTCACGTCTATTACGTCGATTTACAAATTCGCAACGTTGTTTCGGGGCATTCCGGCGGGTATCCACCTCATGCTATAAGCAGTGAGTCAGCCATTTCTCACCCATACCGTAGAAGAATATGTACGAGACTCTTTCCCTTTATATAGATGGTGAATTTCTAAGCGGTGAAGGCCGCAAGACGCAGGAAGTGATTAACCCTGCCACCCACGAAGTTCTGGGTCACCTCCCTCACGCATCCCAAGCCGACCTTGATCGTGCACTGGAATCTGCTGCCCGTGCATTTGAAACCTGGCGTGACAGCTCCCCCATGCAGCGCTCCGAAATCCTGCGCAAAGTGGCGCAGTTGAGCCGTGAGCGGGCGCAGGAAATCGGCCGTAATCTCACACTTGACCAAGGTAAACCGCTGGCCGAATCCGTCGCTGAAATTGTCAGCTGCGCAGATCACGCCGATTGGCATGCAGAGGAATGCCGTCGTATCTATGGGCGGGTGATTCCCCCGCGTAACCCCGCCGTACACCAGTACGTGGTGCGCGAGCCGGTAGGCGTGTGCGCGGCGTTCACACCATGGAACTTCCCTTACAACCAGGCAATTCGCAAAATCTGCGCTGCCATTGGCGCAGGTTGCACCATGATTCTCAAGGGCCCGGAAGACGCCCCCAGTGCAGTCATGGCCATCGCCCGGATGTTCCATGATGCCGGTCTGCCCCCGGGTGTACTGAACATTGTCTGGGGCGTGCCATCGGAAGTGTCTGATTACCTGATCCGCTCCCCTATCGTTCGCAAAGTGTCGTTCACTGGTTCAGTGCCCGTGGGCAAGCAGCTGGCTGCGTTGGCCGGCGCACACATGAAACGCGTCACCATGGAACTGGGTGGTCACTCTCCCGTTCTGGTGTTCGACGATGCCGAAGTCGAGAAGGCCGCCAAGCAACTGGCGAAGTTCAAGATCCGCAATGCCGGCCAGGTATGCGTGTCGCCTACCCGCTTCTATGTCCAGCAGAAGGTCTATGACCGCTTCCTGGAAACCTTTGTAGAGACGCTGCGCAACGTCAAAGTGGGCGATGGTCTGGAAAGCGATACAGAAATGGGGCCTCTGGCACACGAACGCCGCGTACCCGCCATGGCACGCTTCGTGGAAGACTCCGTTGCGCGTGGCGGCAAGCTGCTGCTGGGTGGTGAGCCCCTCGGGCGCAAGGGCAATTTTTTCCCGCCCACGGTGATCACCGATATTCCGCAAGATTCCATGATCATGACGGAAGAGCCCTTTGGCCCGCTTGCGCCGGTCGTTCCCTTCACCGATACGGAAGAAGTCATTCGCCAGGCCAACGCCTTGCCTTTCGGCCTCTCTTCCTATGTGTTCACCACGTCGCTTCAAACGGCGAACCGGGTATCCCGCGGTCTGGAAGCCGGCATGGTCAACATCAATCACTTCGGCAGTGCCTTGCCCGAAACTCCTTTCGGAGGCGTGAAGGACAGTGGCATAGGTAGCGAAGGCGGCCTGGAAACCTTCGATGGTTACCTCGTAACAAAATTCGTCACGTCAATCTAGGTTTTTTCCTTAGGCCATTAGGCCTAAAGGAAAACACCAGTGGCTGGAACGCGGACTGCCCCGTAAATTTCAAACAAGCGTTTGAAAAGGGGGACTGACCATGATCGGTTCGCGTTCCGCCTATACGCGCAAGCGAATTCTGGAAGCAGCACTGCGATTATTCGCTGTAAAGGGGGACAAAACCTCTCTGCGTGAAATAACGGCTGAAGCCCGGGTCAACGTATCGGCGGTCAATTACCATTTTGGGTCCAAAGAGGGTCTCATTCAGGCCATCTATCAACACCGGGTCAAAGCCTTGAATCAAACCCTGCTCAAGGCGCTTGATAATCTAGAAGAACAAGCGCGCAGGGGAGCATCCATCGAAGCCAGAGACCTCATCGAGGCCTACTTCCGGCCACTGCTTCTGCATGCGCTGACGGATACTGGCACGGAACCCCGGAAGGAACAGGCGTCGCGCGACCCCCTCGTTCTTCTGCGTACCTTGATTATGAATGGTCATGTGGAAGTCCTTCACCGTTTCCGCATAGCCTTCAGCAAAGCCCTGCCACACATACCGGAAGACGAACTGGTCTGGCGGCTGCTCTTCATGCTGGGCGCCGCCTCCTGTGCGGTTGCCGGCCGTGAAGGGCTTATACATGCTCTGAACCCCATGTACTCCGAACCATTCTGCATCGACTCGTTGGTTGAACGGCTATTGTCTTTCCTGACAGGCGGTTTCCTGGCACCATTACCTGGAATGCCGAATGCGGCGCTTTCGGTCATAGTCGGAAGCCCGCAGCAGTTTCCTGGAATAGCCGGCCCTTAATAAGCCGGGCTTCTCTAAAGGCCGCGCATGAACCTGCTGCTTCTTTTGCTATTGCTCCTCGCGGTCGCTGCGGGGGTTCTGCTCAAACACGATGCGTGGCGTCAAACCTACCTGACCACCCGTATATACCGGATTTTTCGTCGGCTCATGCCCCCGCTTTCCGAAACCGAAAGGGAAGCACTGGACGCCGGCACGGTATGGTGGGAGGGTGAACTCTTCAGTGGCAAACCGGCATGGAAGAAACTGCAACAACAGGGCCGCCCCGCCCTTTCCGGCGAAGAACAAGAATTTCTAGATAATGACGTCGCCGCGCTATGCGAGCTGGTCGACGACTGGGAAGTAACAACCCAGCATTTTGAACTGCCGCCTCAGGCCTGGCAGTACATGAAGGATAACGGTTTCCTGGGGCTGATCATCCCAAGGGAATACGAGGGCAAGGGGTTTTCTGCCCTGGCGCACTCCGAAGTGGTGCGCAAGCTGTCCACCCGAAGTTCCGCTTTGGCCGTCAGCGTGATGGTGCCGAATTCTTTGGGGCCGGCAGAATTGCTTCTGCATTACGGCACTGAAGCCCAAAAGCAATACTATTTGCCGCGCCTGGCACGCGGCGAAGAAATTCCCGCATTCGCGCTCACCAGCCCCTGGGCGGGTTCAGATGCGGCTTCGATTCCCGACTACGGCGTTGTCTGCACCGGCATATGGCAGGGCCGCGAGGTGCTGGGCATGCGCGTCACCTGGGACAAGCGCTACATCACCCTGGCCCCGGTCTGCACCCTGCTCGGTCTGGCGTTCCGACTATACGACCCGGACGGCCTGCTGGGCAGCAAGCCCGACATCGGTATTACCTGCGCCCTGGTCCCGGCCGATCACCCCGGGGTTGTCATCGGTCGGCGGCATTTACCCCTGGATGCCATGTTCCTCAATGGCCCGACAAGCGGTCGCGATGTCTTCATACCCATGGACTTCGTCATTGGCGGAGCAGACATGGTGGGGCAGGGTTGGCGCATGCTCATGGAATCGCTCGCGGCGGGGCGTTCCATCTCTCTGCCCGCATCCTTCTGCGGCATGGCGGCTCTCACCGCCCGCACGGTGGGCGCATATTGCAGAGTCCGCCAGCAGTTCAACGCCCCGTTGGCACGTTTCGAAGGGGTGCAGGAAGTATTGAGCCGCATTGGGGGAAACCTTTACGCCATGGACGCCGCCCGCGCCCTCACCGTTCACGCCGTCGATATCGGCGAAAAACCGTCTGTGCTGTCGGCCATAGTGAAATACCACCTGACCGAGCGCGGACGTTCGATTGTGAACGACGGCATGGATTTGATCGGTGGCAAGGGCATATGTCTGGGCCCCTCAAACTTTCTGGCGCGAGCCTACCAGCAGCTGCCCATTGGTATTACGGTAGAAGGCGCCAACATTCTCACTCGCAGCCTTATTATCTTTGGCCAGGGGGCCATTCGCTGCCATCCCTATTTGCTCTCGGAAATGCAGGCCGCTCAAGATCCTGACCAGAAGAGCGGCATGCTGGCTTTCGACAAAATCTTCTGGGCACACGTGCGCCATACGGCTTCGAACGCATGGCGCGCCTTTGGACATGCGTTGACCGGATCCATGTTGGTGCGACTCGAAACCAATGTTGCCCCTTCCATGCGGCCACACTACCGACAACTCACCCGCTATAGCGCGGCCTTCGCAGTGACAGCCGACCTTGTCCTGCTCACCCTGGGTGGCAGCCTCAAATTTCGGGAGCAGATTTCCGCACGGTTGGGCGATGCCCTGTCGCAACTTTATATTGCGTCTGCCGTACTTAAGCGCTTTGAAGACGAGGGCCGCCAGCCGGAGGATGCAAATCTGGCCCACTGGGCGGTTCAGGACGCGCTGCATAGGGTGGAACAGGCGCTCGACGGCGTTCTTCGCAATTTCCCCAATCGGGCCATTGCTATCGTGCTGCGTATTATTACCATGCCGCTTGGCCGTCTGGTCTCACCCCCGTCAGACGAACTTAGCCAGCGCATCGCCCAGCTGCTGACTAGGCCTGGGCCAACCCGAGAGCGTTTGGTCCCGAACTGTCACATCTCAACTAGGGAAGACGACCCTGTGGCCACGCTGGAGCTCGCTTTGCAGTCGGCGCTGGCAGCGGAAGCCGCGGAAAGAAAGCTGCACAAATTCGCCAAATCAGGGAAGTTACACGGCAACCCCGCCGCCAACGTCCGCGACATGGCAGACGCAGTGTTTGCCGCAGGCGGCCTCACTGCCGAAGAATACGAATTGCTGATACGGCGCAACACGCTGCGCGACCGGGCCATTGCGGTGGATGATTTCCCGCGCGATCTGTCCACCCTGCAGGCCCGCGCCGCTGCGCACCGTCACCCAGCCTGAAGGAGGCGCATGGCATTCGAACCGATTTACATCATTGACGGCGCACGCACGCCATTTTTGAAGGCTCGCAATACCCCCGGCCCCTTTTCAGCGGCAGACCTCGCCGTGCAGGCGGGACGCGAGCTGCTGCTACGCCAACCGTTTGCCCCCGACGCGTTGGACGAGGTCATTTTTGGTTGTGCGGCTCCCGCGCCTGACGAAACCAACATCGGCCGTGTTATCGCATTGCGTCTGGGTTGCGGGCCCCGGGTGCCGGGCTGGACCGTCATGCGCAACTGCGCCTCCGGGATGCAGGCCCTTGATTCTGCGCTGCTGACCATGCAAAGTGGGCGCGCCGATTTAATATTGGCCGGCGGCGTGGATGCACTTTCGCGTGCACCGGTTCTGCTCAGCAACGAGATGGTCAGATGGCTGGGGGGCTGGAATTCGAGCAAGAGCCTGGCCGCACGGCTTTCCCATTTGCGCCGGCTTCGCATCAAGCATTTTGCGCCGGTCATTGGCCTGCTGAAAGGCCTGACCGACCCTGTCGCGGGGCTCTCCATGGGACAGACGGCGGAAGAGCTGGCACACAAATTCGGCATCACCCGACAGCAAATGGACGAGTATTCGGCGCGCAGTCATGCCCGCGCCCTGCGTGCCCGCCAGGACGGTTCGCTGGAAGAAGTCATTCCCCTGGTAGGCCCGGATGCTGCGCTATACCCGCATGACGACGGCATCAGGCCCGACAGTACGCCCGAGAAGCTATCCGCGTTGAAACCGGTGTTTGACCGCCCCTGGGGCAACATCACTGCTGGCAATAGCTCGCAGGTAACCGACGGCGCAGCCATGCTGTTGCTGGCCACGGAGCAAGCAGTCCAGCGCTGGGGGCTACGTCCGCTGGGGAGAATACTCGACGTCCAGTGGGCAGCGCTTGACCCTGCTGTCATGGGCCTGGGGCCGGTGTATGCTGCCACGCCGATTCTGCAGCGTCATGGGATGACCCTGAACACTCCCGATCTCTGGGAAATCAATGAGGCCTTCGCTGCACAAGTGCTGGCCTGCCTGGCTGCGTGGGAGGACGACGCCTGGAGCCGGGAGCATCTGGGCATACCCGCCCTGGGAAGCATGGATCAGGAGCGGCTCAACGTCGACGGCGGCGCCATTGCTCTGGGCCACCCCGTTGGGGCCTCCGGCGCAAGAATTGTTCTTCACTTGGTGAATGCCCTGCGCAAACGCGGCTTGCGACGCGGCATGGCTGCTATTTGCATTGGTGGTGGCCAGGGAGGCGCCATGCTCGTGGAAACGGCGGACAACGATTCACCCAGCACGGTGGCCCCGCCGCAAGTCGATGACTCGAGCCTGCCGGGCCAGCAAATGGGGGGCGACGACGTATGAACGCCACGGAAACGCTCACACTGCAGAACTTCCTGCTCAGCCACGACTCAGCCGGCTTGGCGTGGTTGGAAATCGACTGTCCAGGTGCCTCCGTGAACCGGCTTTCCACTGGTGTATTGGCCGAGCTCATGACGGTGTTGGACCACCTCGAGACTCGCCCACCTGCAGGCCTAATCATTCACTCCGCCAAAGCTTCAGGCTTTATTGCCGGGGCCGACATCGATGAATTCAACGTTCTGGGCCAAGACGAGCGCGTGCGCGAGCTCATCTCCCGAGGCTGGAATGCCTTCGATCGCCTTTCGCGTGTGCCCTACCCCACGCTGGCCCTAGTTCACGGGCACTGCCTGGGCGGCGGCCTGGAGCTCGCCCTGGCATGCCGTTACCGACTTGCTGTGGATGAACCGGACACTGCCTTCGCACTGCCTGAAGTAATGCTGGGCATTTTCCCCGGCTGGGGCGGGATGAAGCGCCTTCCTGCTCTCATTGGCGCTCCGGCAGCTCTGGATATGATGCTGACCGGCCGTTCGGTCGATGCGCGCAAGGCTGAGCGCATGGGGCTGGTTGACGCACGCGTTGCGCCCCGTCTTAAGCTTGAAGCAGCCGCCCAACACGTTCGGTCTGGCAAGTCGGCACGCCGGGCGAGCGGCATGGCCCGTCTGCTCAACAATCGGCTGCTTCGGCCGCTGGTCATGCGCCAGACACTGAAGAAGCTCGACGCACGAGACCCTTATCAACACTACCTGGCGCCCCGGGCCATTCTGGAAATGTGGGCGCAGCATGATGGAAACGCTCTGCAGGCCCCTGAGCTCGTCAGCGAGATCACCCGTTCCGAAACAGCTGGCAATCTTATCCGCGTCTTCCGACTCCAGGAGCGGCTGAAGTCCTTCGGAAAAGCGAATGCAGAAGCGGCCGAAGTGCACCATGTACACGTGGTGGGAGCCGGCGCCATGGGCGGAGACATCGCGGCATGGTGCGCTTACAAGGGTATCAAGGTAACTTTGCAGGATCAGGACAGGGAGCGCATCGCAGCAGCTCAGGGGCGGGCCCAGGCGCTGTTTCTGAAACGTATTAAAGACGCCCGCTTGCGTCGCGCCGCCTTCGACCGACTGGTTCCTGACCCCTTAGGCCACGGAGTCAGCCACGCGGATCTCATCATTGAAGCCATTACGGAAGACCTGGAAGCCAAACAGGCGCTATACGCACGGCTGGAGCCTCGCATGAAAGCGCAGGCCGTCCTGGCCAGCAATACCTCCAGTCTTTCTCTTCAAGCGCTGAGTTCGGGTTTGAGAGAGCCCGAGCGTCTGGTCGGCATTCACTTCTTCAATCCGGTCGCCAAAATGCCTTTGGTCGAGGTCGTCGAGACTGAAGTTCTTCTGCCGCGCACGCGTGCTACCGCCCTCGCCTTCGTCGGGAAACTGGGCAAGCTGCCCCTGCCAGTGAGCGATGCACCGGGGTTCCTTGTCAATGCCGTTCTTGCTCCCTACATGCTTGAAGCCATGCGGTGCGTCGATGAAGGGCTGGCGCCCGAGACCGTCGACGAGGCCATGAAGGTGTTTGGCATGCCCATGGGGCCACTGGAATTGGCCGACACCGTCGGTCTCGATATCGCGCATGCCGCCGGCCGTCAGCTGGCGGGCGCTGCCGATTTGCCCAAATGTTTGGAAGCGCACCTTGCCCGCCGGGAACTGGGCAAGAAGACGGGCCGCGGCTTTTACGCGTGGAAGGACGGTAAAGCAGTAAAGAAGGAAGCCGGGACACCTCCTGCCGGCCTTGCTCAGCGTCTCATCCAGCCACTGGTACAAAGCACGCGTGCACAACTTGACGCTGGCGTGGTGGCGGATGCCGACCTTGCCGACGCCGGTGTGATATTCGGCACAGGCTATGCCCCTTTTTCGGGCGGACCGCTTTATCAGGAACAACATCGCAGCCCAAAGGTCAATCCCATATGAAGTGATACCATCAAACACAGCAATAACAATACAGATATGGGGGAGACATGGATCCTGTCTGGCAGCAGCACTATCCTCCGGGAGTTCCGACAGATATCAGTGAACAGTTGAAGGATTACGAATCGCTCATAGCGCTGTTTGAGGAGAGTTGCGCGCGCTTCGTGCGACACACCGCTTATATCAGCATGGGCACTAAGCTCAGCTATGGGGAACTCGACGAAGCATCCCGCTGTTTTGCGGCCTGGCTGCAATCCATTGGCGTGCAGAAAGGCGATCGCATTGCCCTCATGATGCCCAATGTGCTGCAATACCCCGTCTGCCTGTTCGGCGCCTGGCGAGCGGGCGCCGTGGTGGTGAACACTAATCCGCTCTATACGGCCGACGAGCTCGAACATCAGTTGAGCGATGCCGGGGCAGAAATCATCGTGGTTGCAGAGAACTTCGCCCACACCGTGGAGAAGGCCTTGCCCCGCATCCCGCTCAAACATATTGTCGTGACAGGTGTAGGCGATATGCTGGGTCGGCTGAAAGCGCCGATCACCAACTTCCTTGTCCGCAATATCAAGAAACTGGTGCCCTCGTATTCGCTTCCAGGTGCATACCAGTTCTCAGACATTCTGGTTCAAGGCAAACGTTGCGGCTACCAGCGGCCAGCTCTACACCACAAAGACCTCGCCTGCCTGCAGTACACAGGGGGAACGACGGGTGTTGCCAAGGGGTGCATGCTGACGCATGGCAACCTGGTGGCCAACGTTTGTCAGGCGCACGCATGGATCAACCAGCACGTGGAAGAGGGCAAGGAATGCATCGTCACTGCTCTGCCGCTCTACCATATCTTCGCCCTGATGGCGAACTGCCTGACCTTCCTGAAGTTGGGCGCAACCAACCTGCTTATCCTCAACCCACGCGACATCCCTGCCTTCGTGAAGGAACTGTCTTCCGTGAAGTTCACGGCCATCACAGGAGTCAACACGCTGTTCAATGCACTGCTGAACAATTCGCAGTTTGCGCAACTGGACTTCTCCCACCTGAAGATTGCGTTGGGTGGTGGCATGGCGGTACAGGAAGCGGTGGCCCAACGCTGGATGGAGGTAACGGGTACACCCCTGACTCAGGCCTACGGTCTGACCGAGACCTCCCCCGCTGTAACCATTAACCCCCTGGGGTCACGGTCGTTCAACGGGTCGATCGGCTTGCCCATTCCCTCTACGGAGATCGCCATTCGCGACTCCGGGGAAGAGAATCTGGGAATTGGCGAAATCGGGGAAATCTGCGTACGCGGCCCGCAGGTCACGCCAGGTTACTGGAACCGGCCGGAAGAAACTGAGAAAGCCTTCGACAAGGACGGCTTTCTTCGTACCGGCGATATTGGTCTGGTGGACGAACAAGGCTACATCTTCATCAAGGACCGCAAGAAAGACATGATCGTGGTGTCGGGTTTCAACGTTTACCCGAACGAACTCGAGGCTGTCATCGCTGAACATCCGGACATTCTCGAAGCAGCTGCCATTGGCGTGCCGGATGAGCACTCCGGAGAAAGCGTGAAGCTGTTTGTCATCGCCCGAAACCCGGCGCTCACCGAGAAGGAAGTCATCGAGTTCTGCCGGAGCAAACTGACTCGCTACAAATGCCCTAGGGAAGTCATTTTCCGAAAGGAACTTCCGCGCAGCAATGTGGGCAAGATATTACGCAGGGAACTGCGAGAAGAAGTCCTTGGCGCAGAAACCACGAAAGCAGAGTAGATCTGCAGCCGTGACGGCACGGGCAGCCAATAGATTGCAAGCCGCCATTGTGCTCACGGTAAAATTGCAGCTGCCAGAGGTCGTGCGGGCACTCCGGTACAGCCGTCTTCTGAAGCACCCATAGAACCGGCTTCGCTACCCGGCTAATTCTCCACCCGCTTATGCCTGGCATCGATCCACACACTCTCGTCATTGTCGTCAGTTTCCAATGCCTGCTTATTAGTTGCGTGCTGGCTGCCATGCGCGCCAGCTTCCCGCGCACCATTGGGGGCATAGGGCAATGGGCGGCGTCCATGCCTCTTTTTGTGCTGGCATCCGTGGTGTACAGCATTCCGGAAGCTCACCCCATCGTCACGGTGATGCTGGGTAATGCCCTCTTTCTTTCCGCCATGTTGCTCCTCAACACCAGCATGTTGAGTTTTTACGAGCAACGGTTACCGAGATGGCCTAGAGTCGCCATATTCTGCGCCGTGATCATGGCGGCATTGGCCTGGCTGGCGTTCGTACACCCATCCTTCATTTTGCGCCTGGTCATGATGTCTGTGGTCGGCACAGCTCTTTTTGGTTATGTCGCGTGGCTGCCTTTCAGGTATGGGAATCGGAGTGTAGGCAGCGTCCTTACCAGCGTTGCGTTCGGCTGGACGTCCTTAATCTGCCTTTTGCGTGTCGTTCTCGTTCTACTGGATTACGACCTTCCCAGTGAGCTGCTTGATCTCAGCGCATTTCAGGTCATCTACCTCACCACATTCAATGTCAGTCTACTGATCGGCTCGGTGGGTTTCATTCTCTTAATCAACGAACGTTTACGCTTTCTGCTTGAATACAACGCCTCGCATGATGCATTGACGGGCATATTGAACCGAGGGGCTTTTTTCAACGGAGCCAAAGAGCTTTTCGAAGCTTCGCGACGGCAGGCGCAACCCTTGTCAGTTGCCTTGCTGGACCTTGATCACTTCAAGCAGATCAATGACGGCTACGGTCATGCTGCGGGGGATCGCGTCCTGAAAGAGTTCTGTCTGCGAGTCAAATCTGTTTTGCGCTCCACGGACCTCTTGGGGCGCTATGGCGGCGAGGAATTTGTATTGTTACTGCCTGGGAGCACTAGCGAAGAAGCCCTGGCTATTGCGCGGCGATTGAAAAGTGCTGTCGCGCAGGAAGGTGATGCCCTTCCCTACACAGTCAGTATTGGCCTGGCCACGCTCAGTTCCGGTACCGGGACACTCGACGAATTGCTGGTTCAAGCCGATAGAGCACTCTACCAGGCGAAGGAGAAGGGGCGTGATCGCATTGAGGAGTGGAGCGGCGCCCAATAAAAAATCCGGAAGACCCACAAGGAGTATTCCGGATCTTCTGCCTGAGCCCATTTCTGCGGCGTGCTGCCGCCGCCTAATTGGGGCGCCTGGCACAGGGTGTGTGGGCGACCACGAAGGCCGCCCGACCCACCCTTAGATGACGCGTGCCGCTTCCAGCAGACGCACAACAGTCCAGGACTTGTCACGGGAGATCGGACGACCTTCCGCGATTTCCACGAGGTCGCCCTCGTTGTACTGGTTGTTCTCGTCGTGAGCCTTGTAGCGTGCCGAACGGACGATAATCTTGCCAAGCACAGGGTGCTTAACACGACGCTCGACGTTCACCACCACGGTCTTGTCCATCTTGTTGCTGACGACACGACCGATCAGCGTACGCTGGTTCTTGGCGGGTGCAGTAGTTTGGGTTTCGCTCATTTTACTTTCCTGCCTTCTCAGCCATGATGGTACGGACGCGCGCGATGTCACGGCGCACTTTGCCAAGCTGGCTGGTGTTGGAAAGCTGCTG